>DASCNB010000020.1:0-19148 GCA_036011265.1 Nitrospinota bacterium
ACATGATTGCTAAAGTATGCCGGTTTTGTACTGAGAAAATGGATTGGGTAGACTATAAAGATGTAAAAATTCTTCGCACTATGATTTCAGAAAGAGGCAAGATTATCCCAAGACGCATTTCCGGCAATTGCGCTAAACATCAGCGCATGGTAACTACAGCTGTTAATAGAGCGCGCAATATTGCACTGGTGCCGTTTACCGCATAAGCAGTATAAGCCGTCCACAACAATCAAAACGAATTAATTACTACAAGAAAAATTATGGATATGGGTCAGGGGACAAGGGTCGTGGGTCAAATGTTGCTTTTTCTTGACTCAGGCGCCATGACTCTAAACCCATAAAAGACTTTATTGACTGTTATAAAACGTGCGTTTATGAATACGACCAGCAGCATTAATATTCGAGAGGTTGCATTCCCTGCAATTTTATCAATGGTTCTTTTTTCAGCAGCTATTTTTCTGCCTCCTCTGGGGATTCTATTCAGCATTTTCTGCCCTGTTCCTATTATTTTGGCATATCTCTATCGAGGCCAAAGAACAGGATTGATATGTTCGATCATTGTGGCAATCATATTATTCCTTTTTATAAATGTTCAGATAAGTCTTGTCTTTTTTGCTGAATACGGGCTTATCGCCGTAATAATGGCAGAGTCCATTCGCAGAAATTATTCTATTGATAAAATAGTGTTGTACAGTGTGGGGGCTTCTTTTCTGTTGGGAGGAGTATTAATTTATTTATTTCTCCTCGCTAAAGACATAAACCTGAGTTCCTTTATGACCGAGCAAATAACGCAAAGTATGAACTCTTCTATGGATGCGTACCGCCAAATGGGAATCTCCAACAGCGAAATTGATAACATCAAGCTATATTCAGAAAAATTGGCATCGGTTTTTATAGGCTCCATTCCTGCATGGATGATAGTGAGTTCCACTATCGGAGTTCTTCTAAACTATGTACTGGTAAAAATGGTCTGGAATAAATATGTTGGAAATAGTATTTATTTCGAAA
The DNA here is from genome assembly GCA_036011265.1 of Nitrospinota bacterium. Taxonomy (GTDB): domain Bacteria; phylum Nitrospinota; class Nitrospinia; order CAJXCL01; family CAJXCL01; genus CAJXCL01. Next base: position 1,009 of record DASCNB010000020.1, read on the forward strand.
GCGCCGATCTTGAAAAGTGGTCTGCTAATGAATACCTGATTTGGCTGTTTATCTTTTCAGGCATAATGCTTCTCATTCCCGCGAAGGACCTGAATACTATTGGACTGAACTCCCTTATTATTTCCCTTATGGTCTATTTTTTCCAGGGGATCGCTGTTATTATATTTTATATGAAGAAAAAAACTTTTCCTTTATTCTTAAAGATTATCATTTACGGCCTCATAATTATCCAGCCTTTATTACTGCTTTTTGTAATTTTAATAGGAGTTTTTGATACATGGGCGGATTTCAGGAAATTAAAATTTTCCGAAAATAACACAATATAATTTAACAGGAGGAAACATGAAGGTAATTTTAAAAAATGATGTAAAAAATTTAGGCTCTTACGGCGATGAGGTAGAAGTAGCTGATGGCTATGGAAGAAACTACTTGATTCCCAAAGGGCTGGCTCTTCAGGCCACGGGCCAAAATAAGTCGGTTATTGACCAAAAGAAAAAAGTAATCCTGGCCAAGCTTGAAAAGGACAAAACAGAGGCAGAATCCATTGTTAATCAATTATTGGCAGAAGAAATTTGCTTTAAAAGAAAAGCCGGGGAAAGTGACAAGATTTTTGGCTCTGTGACTTCCCTTGATATTGCTGAATTTTTAAATGCAAAAGGATTCAATATAGATAAAAAGAAAATATTACTTGATGACCCAATAAAAAGTTTGGGCTCTTTTACTGTTTCCATTAAAATTCATCCGGACGTTCCCTGCACATTAAGTGTTAAAATAGATAAAGAAGAATGATTTCATAAACCTATCATTTTTTACTTGCCAACAAATGTAGATTTAATCTATATTTTTCTATTCACTATCATACTTTTTTTCATCTCAATTCATCTTTTGCATTTTGAGAGCCATAAAAATATTAACAGGCTTTAACCTCCATTATTAAAAGTAAGTCAAATGCCTCAAGCCATCATTACAAAGAGCAAAACTATCGCTACAAGTAAAACAGCTGGTGATATTTCCCTTCAGAAGCTTCCACCGCATAACGTAGAAGCCGAGCAATCAGTCTTGGGCGCTATTTTTAAAAGCAGTGAAGCCCTGCCAAGAGCTATGGAAATTATCCATGCTGAAGACTTTTATCGTGGCCCTCATTATAAAATATTTAAAGCAATGGTTGAGCTTTTTGAAATAAACGAACCTATTGATCTTCTCACACTCTCGGATAGGCTAAGAAAAAATGAGGATCTCGATGCAGTGGGCGGAGTAGAGTATCTCAGTCAACTGGAAGAAACCGTACCAACCGCAGCAGCAATTTCTTACCATTGCAAGTTGATTCGAGAAAAAAAAATCTTGAGAGAATTAATTGGCACGGCTACTACAATTGTTCAAAAAAGTTATGAAGACAAGACTGAAGTCAATGCTCTTCTTGATGAAAGTGAAAAATCTATTTTCGAAATCGCGGGGAAAAAAATAAAAAAGAGTTTTTACAGCATTAACACGATATTAAAAGGAAGTTTTGAGTCGATTGAAAAACTTTTTGAGAGAAAAACACTTATCACCGGAGTTCCAACCGTTTTTAAAAAATTTAATGAGTTGACTGCAGGGCTTCAACCTTCAGACCTGATTATCATCGCAGGACGCCCCAGCATGGGTAAAACAACATTTGCCATAGATATAGCCCGGCATGCAGGAGTAAATGAAAAACTTCCTGTTGCAATCTTCAGTCTTGAAATGTCTAAAGAACAATTGGGAATCAGGATGTTGTGCGCTGAAGGAAAGGTAAGCTCAAATAAAATCAGGACAGGATACCTTGCAAAATCGGATTGGCCTAGTTTAACTAACGCCGCTGGAAAACTCGGTGAGGCCCCTATTTTTGTCGATGATTCTCCAGGTTTGACTGCTCTGGATATACGGGCAAGAGCAAGAAGACTGCAAGCAGAACAGAATAAAAACCTCGGCCTTATAATAATTGACTACCTTCAGTTGATGCGGGGTCGGAACAGGATAGAAAGCAGGCAGCTTGAAATATCCGAAATAACCCGTTCTCTAAAAGAACTGGCAAAAGAGTTAGATGTCCCTGTTATCGCCCTTTCGCAGTTAAGCCGAGCTGTGGAAAGTAGAGATAGAAAGAAACCACAACTTTCGGATTTAAGAGAATCCGGTTCCATAGAACAAGACGCGGATGTAGTCGTTTTTATATACCGGGACGAAGTTTACAATCCTGATTCAGAGGATTCAGGATTAGCGGAAATTATTATCGGTAAACAAAGAAACGGCCCAATCGGCCACTTCAAAGCTACATTTATTAAAGAGCTTCCCTGTTTTGAAAACTATGCTGACATGAGTGACGAAGGAATTTAGTGAGCAGTTACGCAGAGATTAATCTAAAAGCCTTTTCACATAACCTCCGTTTCATAAAAAACCAATTAAAACCGCCCACCCAAATAATGGCAGTAATAAAGGCCAATGCCTATGGTCATGGTTCCGTAATGATTGCCCGTCAGGCAGAAAAGGACGGAGTAGAAATGTTAGGCGTGGCAAATCTTCCTGAAGCAGTCGAACTAAGAGACGCTGGAATTAAACTGCCTGTTTTGATCCTGAGTGGCATTAGAGAAGATCAAATAAAAATCTTTCTTAATTACGACTTCTCAACAGTCATTTATTCAAAAAAGGTTGCCGCTGCTCTTCATGCAGACGCTAAAAGAAAAAAAAAAAAGATAAAAGTTCATTTAAAAGTAGATACCGGCATGGGGCGATTAGGGTTTAAACCGAAAGAAACTTTTTCTTTTATGCGTCAATACAATGGAACGGAATTTTTTGTTTTTGAAGGATTAATGACTCACCTGGCATCAGCCTTTAGCAAAAATGAAAAGGCATTCACAAACTTACAAATAAAAACCTTAAATGCGCTTGTTGAAGACTTAAAGGCAACCGGGATTTCTTTTCCGATCATTCACTGCGCCAACAGCGCCGGAATCATTGATTTCCCTGAATCACACTTTGATATGGTAAGACCCGGCATCCTCCTCTACGGAAGTTCTCCTTTTGACGACAAACGAAATGATCTGGATATTGAACCGGTATTGAGTTGGAAAACCCGGATTATTCAAATATCCCATATTCAAAAAAGAAAACCGATAAGTTACGGAGGAACCTTTGTAACAAAAAGGGACAGCGTCATCGCAACCATACCGGTCGGATATGCCGATGGGTATGCGAGACTTCTTTCCAATAAATCCAGCGTATTGATTAATGGAAAATCAGCACCGCAAGTTGGCCGCGTCTGCATGGACTTAACTATGATCGACGTAACCGGTATCTCCGATGTTTCAGTTGGTGACGAAGTGGTTTTAGTAGGTAAGCAGGGTAGAAAAGAGATTCAGGCCAAAGACCTGTCCGAAAAAACTAACACTATTCCATATGAGATCCTTTGCGGCATAGGGAATAGAACAACCAGAATTTATACATAGCTCAAAGTTGTGGGTTTTCAATGATGGATTGAACTATTTTCAAAAAGTCAGGCTTAGGATCATCATACTGCACACCGTAATAGATCAAACCATGAGGCGCAGGTCTAACTAATCTGATTTTTCCTTTAAAAACAAGGGGTTCTTTTCCCTCTTGATATTCGAATGAAAGATAAACCGTATCATTAGACTTATACTTACTATTTGTCATAATCTTGCATCCGCCCTGATTCATATCCACAATGCTCCCTTCTCCAACCGGCTTTAATGACGTCTTTCCACCTTCTGTAACGGGCTCCGGAATGGATGTCCAGAACGAAACAGCAATTCTTGGATACTTCCTTACATTAACCCCCTGCGGCTCTCCCGAAGGATATGAAAGACCGATATTTGGTACTTTTTTGCTCAGTAACCTGCATTCAAATTTATAAGCCAGCCCCTCATCTGAAAGACATTGCACCATGCAAATGCTGTCCAACATTGACCCGAGTATGGTTTGATCCGGACGGGCCACGCGAACAAGAAATCCACGCTCTTCAAATTCACCAGCTACAACACCCGCAAATGGTTTTTTTTTAATACTAACAACAACGGGAAAACCTGGAACCAAAATTTTTTTTGAATTAAATGCCATAAAATAATTATTACGTTATGAATGAGATTGAATTTGCTTATTATGCATTAAAAGAAAATGAAATTCAAACTTAATTCTTTTTTCCCTTTTTTACCAATTATCACGAAGGGATGCTTCATTATAGGTAAAAATCAACTGTAGCATAATTTTTTAGGTTTACAATTAAATATTTGAAAAACTAGACCTGAAGCATTAAAATATTGTCCCATCTAACATAAAAAAATACGAAAGGTTATTATTATGTCTTCAAAATGTGACAACTGTAAACCTGCAAAATGTTGTTTATATACTTCAATGGAAATAGATACTCCGGAAACTAGGAAAGACCATGAATATAATTTATGGTTAATTGCCCATAAAAATATTTCTTTTTATGTTGACCGGAAGATATGGCACATTAATTTTGCCTCCCGCTGCAAATTTCTTAAAAAAGACAACCGTTGCAAAATTTATGACAAAAGATTTTCCGTCTGCCGCAATCACGACACTGATTCGTGCGAAGACACCGGTGACTATGATTTTTCTAAATATTTTAATAGCTATGATGAACTCTTAAATCACATCAAGGAAAAACATCCACGGTGGCGCTTTGCAGATCCGAGAAAAAAATAATCCATTTAAAGATTTTTTTTTGCAACAAAGCTGCTAAGACAGAAAAAGGTTCAGGAGAATGGGAGAAAAAATTTTTTTAGGCGCTGTTTAGTCACAATTTAGTTTTTTCTTTTTTAGGCACTGTTTGGGTCTTCCTTTTACAGTGCCTTGTCCAAAGCACTGTGACTTATGCGAGGCTTAGTTCTTGTTTTTTACGTGCCTTTTGCAACATTCTCCGCCTCTCTTCTTTCTCTATTTCCCCTTTCCTTCGTGGCTTTGTGGAAAGTTAATTTTTAGCTGCTACTCTGCGTTTTAAACTGGAGACATAATGAGTTTAAAAATTTACAATTCCCTCAGCAGACAAAAGGAGATTTTTACTCCACTGGCTAAAGACCGCGTAACAATGTATGTATGTGGCGTCACTGTGTACGACCTCTGCCACATCGGGCACGCCAGGGCCTCCATAGTTTTTGACGTTATATACCGTTACCTGCAATTTATCGGTTACGAAGTCATCTATGTTCGTAATTTTACGGATGTAGATGATAAAATTATCAATAGGGCAAACAAAGAAAAAACAAGCTGTGAGGAAATTTCCAATAAATATATCAAAGCTTTTTATGAGGATATGAATAGTATAGGGATTAAGACTCCCACCCATGAGCCGAAAGCTACGGAACATATCCCTGAAATGATTGATATGATTAAGCGGTTAATAGATATAGGACACGCTTATCAGGCAGGTGGGGACGTTATGTATTCCGTTGAAAGTTTTCCGGGTTATGGAAAACTTTCAGGCAAAAAAATTGATGAGCTTCAATCAGGGGTGAGAGTAGAAATTGATGAAAAGAAAAAGAACCCTCTCGACTTTGCTTTATGGAAAGAAAGCAAGCCCGATGAACCGGAGTGGGAAAGTCCATGGGGTATGGGACGTCCCGGCTGGCATATAGAATGTTCCGCCATGTCACAAAAGTATCTTGGTGAAATCTTTGATATTCATGGTGGAGGAAAGGACCTCATTTTTCCGCATCATGAAAATGAAATCGCCCAATCCCAGGGGGCAACCGGGAAAAAACCGATTAATTATTGGATTCATAACGGATTTGTGGATATAAACAAGGAAAAGATGTCCAAGTCCCTTGGGAATTTTTTTACAATCCGTGAAGTCATGGAAAAATATCCGCCTGAAGCAATCAGACTCTTTTTACTTTCCAATCATTACAGAAGTCCCATTGATTTTTCAAATAAAAACCTGAATGAAGCAGGCATTGTACTCCATCGTTTTTATGAATTACTGGATTTTATGAATGAACTGCTACCTGACAACGTGTTTGAACCGGATAGCGACATCATGGAGAAATTCAAGTCTGCTATGGATGATGATTTTAATACGGCATTAGCTTTAGGCCATTTAAATGAATTTTTAAGAAAACTTAATTCTATTAGAGACCAATTGAAAACAAAAAAATGCAACGATGTAGAGGGTTTGAAGAAAAAGCTTGGCGAGGGGAAAAAAGCAATCTCAACAATAGGGGAAGTTCTTGGGCTATTTTTAGAAAAACCATCCGGATTCCTAGAAAATTTCAAAGAAAAAAAAATAATTGAACTTGGATTAAATAAAAATCAGATTGAAGAAATGATAAACGCCAGAACAGAAGCAAGAAAAAATAAGGAATGGAAAGAAGCCGACAAAATAAGAGAAGGGCTAAATAAAAAAAAGGTTGTCCTGGAAGATAAACCGGAAGGAACCATTTGGAAGATTAAAATGTAAATCCGTTTGCCCTGAGCACTATGAAACACCCCAAATCAGATATTCTTTACGGTATCAATCCAATATTAGAGGCGCTAAAATCCCGGCAGCGCCGTATTTTAAAAATTTTTATCTCAAACAGAAGAAAAAGCAAAGAGATTGATAAAATAATTCAACTGGCAAAAAGTCATGGAATTAAATTTAAATTTGTCGATTTAAAAACATTCCAAGAAATTTGTCCCGGGGATAAACACCAGGGAATAGCAGGGATTGTTTCAAATAAAGAACTGGTCTCTGTTGAAGAGATGATTGAGGCAGCGTTTAAAAAAGAGCCCAATCCCGCCTTGGTTGTGCTCGATCACCTTGAAGACCCGAGAAACCTCGGTGCCATTACCCGGTCAGCTGAAGTCCTTGGTATCAGAGGGGTGATCATTCCTAAAAACCGGGCCGCGGATTTGACACCGGTAGTCTCAAAGAGTTCTGCAGGGGCAGTGGAGTATGTTCTTATTAGCAGGGTGTCCAACACTCTCAACACCATCCTCCTTTTAAAAAAAAAAGGGTTCTGGATAATCGGCGCAAAACAAGATGCAAAAAAATCCTGCTTTGCCTGTGATTTTAAAAGGCCGGTTGCCCTGGTATTAGGCGGGGAAGGAAAAGGATTTCGCCATCTAATAGAAAAAAACTGTGATGAGGTTATTTCTATTCCCCGGTCAGGCCATATAAACTCCTTAAATGTCTCCTGCGCAGCGGCTGTATTGTTTTATGAGATTTTAAAGCAAAAAAAAGGTTCATCCTGAAGCAGGCATTATTACAAATTTTTCACTGCATTTGGGAAAGGAATAGGTAAAATGGACAGACCGATTATCGACATTCTCTGGGTTTTGGTTTGCGCCGCCCTGGTGTTCCTGATGCAGGCCGGGTTCCTCTGCCTCGAAACGGGACTGACACGCAGCAAGAACAACATTAACGTGGCGATAAAAAACCTGGCTGATTTTGGTCTCACCGCTATTCTCTTCTGGGCCTTTGGTTATGCTTTTATGTTTGGCCTGACCAAAAGCGGCTGGCTCGGATCAACCGGTTTCCTGTTAAACTTAAGTCAAGAAGGAGCATGGGTTGCTGTCTTCTTTTTGTTTGAGGTTATGTTCTGCGGCACAGCCGTGACCATTCTTTCCGGGGCAACTGCAGAACGTGTGCGATTCAGCGGATATCTGATCACGGCAGCGCTGGTCTCCGGTCTAATCTATCCTCTTTTTGGCCATTGGGTCTGGAACAGCTCCGACATAGGCTCTTCAACCGGCTGGTTAGGCGCAAGAGGCTTTGTCGACTTTGCCGGCTCGAGTGTTGTTCATAGTGTGGGTGGGTGGGCTGCTCTGGCAGTCCTGATTATAATTGGCCCTCGTACCGGCCGCTTTTCTAAGGATGGAGCTCCTCAATATATCCCGGGTGCCAACATCCCCCTGGCGAGCCTTGGTGTTCTCCTGTTATGGTTAGGTTGGTTTGGATTCAATGGCGGCAGTACCCTTGCCATGAATGACCAGGTGTCAAAAATTATCGCCAATACAGTCCTTGCCGGTTCTTCAGGTTTGGTGGCAGCACTTGCATTAGGATGGACAATACGGAAGCGCGCTGATGTGCCTTTTGCGATAAACGGTTCTTTAGCAGGTCTTGTCGCCGTTACTGCTAATGTCCACGTTGTCTCCTCCCTGTCAGCAATGATTATCGGCGGTATCGGTGGGATTGTGATGGTGGGAGTGAGTAAGTTACTCCAACATTTTCGAATTGATGACGCTGTCGACGCTGTACCGGTGCACCTGGGGGCTGGTATTTGGGGCACCCTTGCCGTTGCTTTATTCGGCAAATCAGAGTTTTTGGGAACAAACCTGACACGCGGGGAGCAGCTTGGGGTTCAGTTTTTAGGTATCTTTGTTTGTTTTGTATGGAGCTTTGGGGCAACTTATTTGATCTTGAGAATTATTAATCGATTTTCTCCTTTCCGGGTGACACAAGAGGACGAGCATATTGGCCTCAATGTCTCGGAGCATGGCGCCAGCACCGAACTGGTGGAACTTTTTACGGTCATGGATCAGCAGTTAAGAACACAAGATATGAGTCTGCGGGCGCCTGAAGAACCGTTTACAGAGGTTGGACAGATTGCGGCACAGTATAACCGGGTAATGGAGGCCCTTGAAAAAGTAACAGCTCGAATCAAGGCGATCGTAACAACAGCCATGGACGGCATTATTACATTTTCAAAAGAAGGACTCTTAATCACTACCTTAAACCCTGCAGCCGAGACAATTTTTGGTTACAGGGAAACCCAAATACGCAACCGACCAATCACGCTTCTAATAGGACCTACAGAGGACGGATCGCCAGAATCAGAACCCCGGTTGATAGACTCGATCCTCTCTGGAACAGTTGCTGCGGGCGAATACCGCGAAATGATTGGGCGGCGAGCAGACGGCTCGACTTTCCTGATGGAAGGTGTGGTGACGGAAGCGAAGGAAAGCAAAGAGACCTTTTATACAGCAACATTCCGAGATATCACGGAACGTAAAAAACAGGAAGAGCTTATCCGACATATGGCCTACCACGATTCACTGACCGGATTGCCTAATCGTATTACTTTTTATGACCGCCTGTTAGTTGCGATCGCCAACGCTAAAAGAGACAAGCATATTTTTGCGGTAATATTTATTGACCTTGATCGTTTCAAAGAGATCAACGACACATTGGGTCATGAAACAGGTGATAAAGTTCTACAAACCGTGCCACGCAAAATGAAAGAGTATTTGCGGGAGAGCGATACTCTTTCCCGGATGGGAGGGGACGAATTCATGTTACTTTTGCCAAAAATTAAGACGAGAGAGGACGCTCAAGCAGTTACAGAAAAATTTCTGGAAGCCTTTCAAAAACCGTTAAATATCAACGGTCATGAAATAACCATTGGCCTCAGCATTGGAACCAGCTTTTATCCTCAAGACGGTGAAGAACCTGATATTCTGGTAAAGAAAGCTGACACTGCTATGTATCAAGCGAAACAAAGCAACAAAGATAATTTAAAATAAGCAATGCAAAAAAAACATTGGTCCCTATACCCAAACAGCAAAAACCACAAAGCGCATATTAACTCAAGTTTTTTTCAAACCAATTGTATTTTTTTACCAAAAGAGTAGAGGCAGAATAGCTCAATTAGCTATTCTAACCCTCCCCATCAAACCGTGCATACGATTTTCCCGCAAACGGCTTACCGACAAAAACTTTCACAATGCGTCAACTCAGATTATATTTTGTGGGGTCTATTTTAATGCAAAGATCTTAAACAAAGGCATTAAAGGATTTGTTTTATAACCATCACTTTCTCTTCGTGATTACATTTATTGTGATTATCAGTCATCCATGACCTCAACCCTTTGGGCGGATTTCCTTCGGAAACCGTCCAATTCGGTTTTCCGTACCGAATTGTGGTTGCGACCAAAGACCGCATTGTGATATATTCCGCTTCAATATGAGCAATGAATTTAATAACAACATCCGAAAAGCGATTGATTATCTGAACGAAGCCGTTTCTATATGCAAAAAGGGACTCGAAGACGCCAATGATGATAGCTGCAGAGCAATGTACACTATGATGATGCAGGATTATAGAAAACATTTGAGAATACTTGATAAAGAAATTGAAAAACATAAAGAAAAAAATAAATGGGATTGAAGGCGGTTGTATTACTCAGTGGAGGCATTGATTCAACCACCACTCTGGCTATAGCAAATAATGAGGGGTATAACACCTACACGATCTCTTTTGATTACGGTCAGCGACATTCCTTCGAGCTTGAAAAAGCAGCAAAAATAGCACGATTATTCAAATCGGAAAAACATCTGGTAGTCGATATTGATCTAAGAAAGTTTGGCGGTTCTGCTCTTACTAATTCCATCCCCGTACTAAAAGATCGTAATGAAAAAGATATCTCCCATGGCATTCCCCCCACTTACGTGCCAGCCAGAAATACTATTTTTTTATCTTTAGCTCTCGGTTGGGCGGAAAGCATTAAGGCGGAGGATATTTTTATCGGTGTTAATGCCATTGACTATAGCGGTTACCCTGACTGCCGTCCTGAATACATAGAAGCCTTTCAACAGATGGCCTCTCTCGCTACGAAAGCCGGTGTGGAAGGAAAATCAAAAATTAAAATTCATACTCCTTTAATCAATATGAGCAAGACTGAAATTATAAAAAAAGGAGTGTCTCTCGGTGTTGATTTTAGCTTGACCCATTCCTGTTATGATCCCCTTTCATCCGGAAACCCTTGCGGGAGATGTGATTCCTGTATCCTCAGGTTAAAAGGGTTCCTTGATGCCGGGCTCAAAGACCCCTTAGAATATTAAAGCTCCTGTCTCTGCACAAAAGGTTGAACTATTTGAAATTGTTCCAAAGGGTAAATAGAAAGAATGCTGGCGCGCCGATTGCCGCGAGGACAAGAAACCAGTGGAGTTTTCCAAATATTGCAAGGACCACAACAAGATAAATAAAATCTCGCCGGGACAAAAAATCCGCGATAATAACCCACCTGTCCTTTTTTCCCTTCCGGCTTGTGGAAGTATAGACCGGCCCATCATCTTTCCCTGACCTCATTGTCATGGCATATACCAGACCCGCAGTCAAAAGCGACCCGGCTATGGCAAAACCACTGCACCATAACGCAATCATTAAGCCGGTTGCCTTTTTCCACGCAAGACCAATACCCAAAAAGACGGCGGCATGAACAATGTTATCACCCCAATAATCCAACAATCCTCCCCAGCGGCTTTCCATATATTTCAAACGGGCAAGTTCGCCGTCGCATCCATCCGTAATTGAATGCAAAAGAAAAAGTAAAGCGCCAAAAACCTGTAATGAGATAATTGGAAAAGAAAGAAGGAGCGCCCCTATCAGACCGATCCCTATACTAATCAGGCTCATTTGATTTGGAGTTAAGGAAGTATTTATTAGTTGGCGTGTAATCGCCAATGAAATTTTCCGGTTGAAATGACGAGCCATGAAGCCGTCTGTTTCCTTTATCAGCCCGTGGTATAAACTCTTTTCTACATTGGAAATGTCTCCATGGTCCGCTATCGTATAAAATTTTCTATTATCCAAATCAAACGTAACAAAAGGATACTTTTTACTTAGTGTCTCCTGCAACGAATCAAGATTTGGCTTGGAACTTAACATTTGTGACAACCGGGAGATATCCGATACGCCGATGGACATTACAGGTGAGTTCTCCCCCATTAAATACAAAGTATCTTTTTTGTCCGGGACAGGAACATCTTTTAAAAAGTCCGCTGTTGGAAAAATATCCGGTTTGAGAAAAACAAAAATTGAATCAGAGCCGGCTGAGGCTTTCTCTAAAGAGGGGAAGACCTGGCCTGGTGCGTTAACGAGTGATTTCTTTAAACCATCAGAATTGTCATCATATAAAACTATTACGTCTTCATACCCTGCTTTTTTTGAAATCCAGCATAACCGTTCAATAAATGTACGACCCGCGATTGAGCTAAAATAGAGGTATTCCACGGAAACAGGATCTGAGAGAGGAATAACAAGAACTTTGTTCATTTTTTAAAAATCTAGCGGTGTCTCTGCGAAGAGAGTACTTTCGATGGTTTAATGAAGATTTACGTTATCTGTTGTTTAATCGGTTCTGTGGTCTTATAAAACGCGCAAACTCCCAGTCCCATAAATGTCCAGACAAGCTCTCTCATGCGCCTTAAAAGTCCTATGGCAAGACCGGTCTCCGCCAGCATCCCAAGTAGTTTAAAAATAAAAACCTTTCCCGCTTCCTGGGTTCCGACTCCAGCGGGCATAAAGAGGAAGCAGGTGTTAATCACCAGGGATAAAGCTTCAACGGCCAGGGCTGTCATCGGACTAACCGGCATTCCGAGAAACTTTAAGAAAAAGTAGATTTCAATTGCTCCAATTGCCCAGCCAATAATGCTGATAGACACTGAAAAGTAAAAACGGCCGGACTCAGTTTTGTAAAAACTAATTAAGTGCTCGTCCAATTTAAGTAGATGGTGCCCTTTTTCATGAATAAAATTTGTTTTCTTTTTGTTTACCCACTCCGGGAGTTTAATAAAATCTGCCCAGGAAATAAGGTTGGCAAATATCCCTTTTTTCTGAAGATAAAGAAAAATTAAAATGCCGATAGAAAGCAAAGCTAAAACAACTCCCAGTGAGGTCTCTACAAACACGGGCATCTGATAAAAATAAAGAAAAATAAGAAGGCTAATAACCACAAACACGACCATACTTATAGCTCGTGTTGTTTTTGAAATAATTACGGAAGCAGTGGAAGAATGCATGCCGGCATGGTCTCTTAAAAAAAATGCCTTTAAAGGTTCGCCTGCTATCACCGTTCCGGGCAACATATAACTCACAGAATCCCCCGCGATGTTGGCAAAAAATATTTTGATAAAACCTGGAATCCTGCCATTGAGAGAATACTGCCAGGCCAGGGCAAAGAGAAGATACTGGATGAAAATGGGGAAAAACATTAAAAACAGAAACGCCCAGCCCATTGACATTATTTGGCTTGTAATTGTAGACAACCCGATCTTTTTTACTAAAAAATACAGCATGAAAAGACCGAGAGACAGGAGAACAATTTTAATTTTACTCATAAGAACCCAATAGAATTTAACAATAATGATCGATTATTATATACCTCATCGCGGAACATGTAAAAAAATAATGGTTTTTAACAGGTTTGCCCCGTTAGGGAAAGCCACCTACTTCTGTCGACGGCTTAGATCATTCCTTATGGATGGTGGTTCAATGCCATCATCTATAGCCGTTAGAGATCATAGTCCTCTATCGGGGTTTACTATTAAGTCGATAAATTATATACTATAATTCAGCTTATTCAATTTAATTTAAGGAGTAGCAGATGAAAAATAAAGAAGAAATTCAGAGAGAGCTAGAAATAGCCGTTAAAAAACTCGAAAAACTCCGGGGGTTTCTTTGACCTGGAAACAAAAAATGAAGAGATAGAAAAACTTGAACATGAAATGGCTTCACCGGGCTTCTGGGATAACAGCTCGAAAGCACAGGACGTATTAAAAAAAAGAAAAGCCCTTGCTTATTATCCCGAAACCTGGAGTAAAATCTATAAACGATGTGTCGATACTAAAGAATTACTGGAGATGCTGGACGAAAATGATAAGTCTTCTTTGAAAGAATTAAAAAGCGACTTAAAAAATATTTTAGACAACATCAACCAGTTTGAAATAAAAATCATGCTTTCAGAGGAGCATGACGATGGCAACGCCTTCCTGACCATACATCCCGGCGCTGGCGGCACAGAATCTCAGGACTGGGCGGAAATGCTGCTGAGGATGTATTTAAGGTGGTCTGAAAGAAAAGGTTTTAAAAGTTCAATTATTGATTTTCAGCCGGGAGAAGAAGCAGGCGTCAAAAGTGTTACTATGGAAATAAAGGGTGATTTTGTATACGGGTATCTGAAAGCAGAAAGAGGGGTACACCGGTTAGTTCGAATTTCTCCTTTCGACGCTAATAAAAGACGCCATACTTCCTTTGCTTCAGTTTATACTTTCCCTGCGATTGATGACGCCATTAATATAGAAATCGACGAAAAAGAGTTGAAGGTTGATACCTATCGGGCGAGTGGAGCAGGCGGACAGCATGTTAATAAAACAGATTCCGCCATCCGTATTACTCATATCCCGACCGGGATTGTTGTAAGCTGTCAGAATGAGCGATCTCAATATAAAAATAAAAGCTCGGCTATGAAAGTTTTAAAATCCAGGCTTTATGAAGTTGAAAAGGAAAAACAAAAAGAAAAATTAGACGCCATTGGAAATGAAAAAAAAGAGATCGCCTGGGGAAGCCAGATCAGATCATATGTCCTGCACCCCTATCGTATGGTAAAAGATGTCAGGACAAAAATGGAATCGGGAAAAGTGGACGCGATCCTGGACGGAGACATAGACACATTTATAGAAACCTATCTCATGCACAGCATTGAAACTCAGGGAGTGAACTAAATGCAAAGAATAATGCTTCGCGCGAAAATACACAGGGCAATTGTGACTGACGCCGATATAAATTACGAAGGAAGCATCGCCATAGATGAAAAGCTGATGGAATCCTCCGGTATATTGGAATTTGAACAGGTGCAAATCTATGACATTGACAACGGCAACCGGTTTGTGACCTACACCATAAAAGCCCCCGCCGGAAGCGGTACTGTTTCAGTTAATGGGGCCGCCGCCAGGAAGGTTGGTATCGGAGACCGTATTATTATTGCCTCATACGCTGTTATGGAAGAAGATGAAGCCAAAAATATCCAGCCCAAACTTGTCTATATAAAAAAAGACAATAAAACATTCGATTGTAAACCATGAAGTGACCTTGAAATCAGATCCCCAATCAATACTGAAAAAAACTCAGCACAGGGCGGGGAATGACACTTTAATTCCCCTTTCCAGACATCTTTTTCAATTTTTCCGTTTGTAGTAGCCCACAGAGCTAAGCTCAGCTTTGTGAGAATGGGCGTTGAGAAAAAACCGTACTTTCATAACTCATCCCTTCCTCTTTTTTCTAAAACAAGTTGAAGTGTCTTTTTATAGGGGATATCTTATCTGAAGGAAGGAATAGTTTTATGGAAAGAGACAACGCCCGAGAAAAAGCGAGAAAAATCATCCATATTGATATGGACTGCTTTTACGCTGCCGTTGAGATGCGGGATGATAAGTCGCTCCGTAACCGCCCTCTGGCAGTGGGTGGTGATCCTTCTTCAAGAGGCGTGATTTCCGCCGCAAGTTACGAAGCCCGTAAATTCGGAGTCCACTCCGCTCTATCGTCGGCACGAGCCAAAAAGCTTTGCCCGAACCTTATTATTGTCCATCCTAACATGAAAAAATACGCGGAAGAATCAAGAAAAATCAGGGCTGTTTTTCACCAATTCACAAACCTGGTGGAACCCCTTTCTCTTGATGAAGCCTATCTTGATGTCACAGGTTCTAATCATTTTAAAGGAAGCGCGACTCTTATCGCCTCGGAAATCCGCAAACTCATTTTGAAAGAAACCGGGCTTACAGCTTCCGCGGGGATAGCTCCTAATAAGTTTCTTGCGAAAGTAGCAAGCGATTGGAAAAAACCGAACGGGCAGTTCGTCATCACACCAGACAAGATATATGCTTTTGTCCTAAAACTTCCGGTTCAAAAGATATGGGGAGTAGGAAAAGTAACGGCGGAAAAGATGGCAAAAATCGGTTTAAAAACATGCGGAGACCTGCAGAAGCTCTCAATAAACGAATTGTGTTCACATTTCGGAAGTTTCGGAAACCATCTATACGATATTTGCAGGGGAAAAGATGATCGACCTGTGGTTACCTCTAGAGAGAGGAAATCTTTAAGCATAGAAGAAACCTTTTCCGATGACCTCCGGAATTACGAAGAATGTAAAGGACAACTCCCAATATTATATAAAAAGTTTTTAAAACGGTTTGAAGGAAAAGATATAAAAGAGGAGGAGATTAAAACACTTTTTGTAAAAGTGAAATTCTCCGATTTCAAGGCTACTACGGTTGAGAGGGGATTGATTGGAATCAATGAAGAAAACTTCGGAGCCCTGCTTGAGGAAGGAGTAAAAAGGCGGAGCCTTCCTGTCCGGCTCCTCGGCCTCGGTGTCCGCTTAAAAACAAAAAATAAAAAAGAAAACTCACAACAACTTTCTCTGAAACTTTAGTCGCAGTTTAGTCATTGTTTGTTTTTTACTTTATACAACGACTTATGCAAGGCTTGGTTTTTCCTTTTTTAGCCGCTGTTTGGTTCTTGTTTTTACAGCGGCTTATGCAAAGCACTGCGACTTATGCAAGGCTTGGTTTTCTTTACCACACTGTCTTTTATTATCAACCACGAAGTGCACGAAGGACACGAAAAAAAACTTGTTCCTTCGCGATCTTAGTGTTCTTCGTGGTTTAAAAATTTTTTCTTTGCATATCCATATAATCAATGTCATCCGCGTTCCAAAAACATAAAAAAAATTGCTTCTTTAAGCTCCTTTTCCCAATCAAAACATATAAGCCTTTTATATCAATCCGAATTATGTGAAAATACTTTATCAATAACTATCAACTAAATTGCTATGGATTTCGATCATTCAGAAGAAACAAAGCTACTTGTTGATACAATAAAAAAGTTTTCCGAAAAAGAGATCAAACCGATTGCAGGTGAGATTGATACTAAGTGTGAAATCCCACAAAATATCCTTCGTAATGCCGCTGAGATGGGGTTATTCGGTATGCCCTTCCCTGAAGAGTACGGCGGATCAGGACTCGATTATCTTGCTTTCATCGCTGCTATTGAAGAGATTGCCGCTGCGGACGCGTCGGTTGCCTTAACCATTCTTGCCCATACCCTTTGTGCGAACCATATCTTTCTCTTTGGAAACGTAGAACAGAAAAAAACTTACCTCCCATCACTTATTAAAGGAGAAGATATAGGGGCCTGGGCACTCACGGAACCTTCCTCAGGAAGCGATGCGGGTTCCATGAAAACAACGGCAAAGAAATCCGGCAAAGACTGGAACCTTAATGGACAAAAACTTTTCACGACAAACGGTTCCCGCGCGAATATTTTCATTATTCTGGCAAAAACAGATGAGTCAAAAGGAACAAAAGGAGTATCCGCCTTTATTGTTAAAAAAGACACCGAAGGATTGAGGATAGGAAAAAAGCTGAACAAATTAGGTTTAAGAGGCAGTGATACAGTAGAAGTCTTTATAGACAATCTTAAGCTCTCTCAAGAAAATCTTATTGGTGAAGAGAATAAAGGTTTTAACCAGACCATGGAGATTCTTGACGCCGGCAGAATAGGAATTTCAGCTCTGGCCATAGGGATTGCCCGGGCTTCTCTGGAGGCAAGCCTGAAATACGCTAATGAAAGAGAACAGTTCGGAAAGCCAATAAAAGAGTTTCAAGCCATCCAGTGCAAGCTGTCTGATATGGCCGCAAAAATAGACGCTGCAAGACTCCTGACACAAAGGGCCGCATATCTGAAAACAAAAGGAGAAAATTTTACAAAAGAAGCGTCCATGGCAAAACTTATTTCTTCGGAAACCGCTGTGATGTGCGCGAATAACGCTGTTCAAATACATGGGGGATATGGCTACATAACAGAATACAATGTGGAAAGGTACTTCAGGGACGCAAAAATTTGTGAGATAGGCGAAGGGACCTCGGAAATACAGAGAATTATAATTGCAAGAGAGCTTCTAAAAAAATAGGGTACAGGGGCAAGGGTCAGGGGGCATGTTTTGAACCACAGAGACACAAAGAGGAAAAATAATTATTCCTTCGTGATCTGTGTCCCGTTTTCTGGGATTCGTGGTTTGATAAAAACAATAGGTTACAGATATGAATAAGAAGAAAGGCAAAGAAAGAAAGAAAAAATTTACCAACCTCTCCAACCAGAAAATTCAAAGGCTGTATACTCCTGCCGATATAAAAAAAACCAGTTACAAGAAAGACATTGGTTTACCGGGAAAGTATCCATTTACGCGAGGCATTTACCCTACCATGTACAGGGGAAAGCTGTGGACGATGAGGCAGTTCGCTGGATTGGCCTCTGCCGAGGAGACAAATAAAAGGTTTAAATACCTTCTGAAGCATGGGCAGATGGGTTTGAGTGTCGCCTTTGATC
>DASCNB010000021.1:0-2888 GCA_036011265.1 Nitrospinota bacterium
CCTTTGACATTTGAAGATGTCATGAACATCGTTGAAGTTGAAAAACCATGGGGCGTGATTGTTCAATTTGGCGGCCAAACACCTCTTAAACTTGCCGTCTCACTGAAAAATGCAGGTGTTAACATTTTAGGGACTTCCCCGGAAAATATTGACCGGTCAGAAGACAGGCAGTTATTTAAAGATTTGATCCATAAACTCAGTTTGAGACAACCTGACAACGGAATCGCAACGTCTATGGAAGAAGCTCAAAAAGTTGCTGAAAAAATCGGGTACCCTGTTGTTGTGCGTCCCTCTTACGTTTTGGGAGGCAGGGCGATGGAAATCGTTTATGACAGGGAAAGCATCGAGTCATACATGATTCACGCGGTAAAGGCATCCCCTGATCACCCGGTTTTGATTGATAAATTTTTGGACTCCGCTGTGGAAATTGATGTGGACGCAATTTCAGACGGACACCAGGTGGTTGTTGGAGGGATTATGGAACATATAGAAGAGGCAGGCATCCATTCAGGTGATTCAGCCTGTTCTTTAAGTACCAGAACTATACCGGAAAATGTACTCGATGAAATCAGACGGCAAACCAGACTCCTATCTCTGGAACTGAATGTCATTGGGCTAATCAATATTCAGTTCGCAATTAGAGAAGAGGACGTTTACATTCTCGAGGTTAATCCCAGGGCGTCACGCACTATCCCTTTTGTAAGCAAAACAATTGGAGTCCCCCTGGCAAAACTGGCAGCAAAAGTAATGGCAGGTAAAACCTTGTCCGCGTTAGGATTTACAGAAGAAGTAAAAATAAAACATATCGCAGTAAAAGAATCGGTTTTTCCTTTTATCAAATTTCCGAATGTTGATACCCTCTTGGGACCGGAGATGAAATCCACCGGGGAAGTAATGGGCATAGACAAAACTTTTGGACTTGCATTTGCTAAATCTCAGGCGGCTTCCGGAACAAGCCTTCCATTAACAGGCACTGTCTTTATCAGTGTAAAGGATGATGATAAACCCTCTGCCGTTGAAGTTGCCCGGCAATTATCTAAATCAGGATTTAAAATAATGGCAACAAAAGGAACAGCCAGCGCAATTAGAATAGCCGGGATGGAAGTGAAGTCCGTGCTGAAAGTAAAAGAAGGCCGCCCCCATATTGTTGATCATTTAACTAATAAAGAAGTTGATCTTGTTGTGAACACCACTTTTGGCAAGCAGGCTATAATAGACTCTTATTCTCTCCGACGAACGTCTTTAACACGCGGTGTTCCTTACTGCACTACAATAGCAGGCGCTTTTGCCGCAATATCCGCGATTCAAACTTTACAACAACAATCAATGGATGTTTGCCCAATTCAAGAATACTATTAGATAGAGGTAAAAAAAGTTGAAGAAAAAACAAGCCAACTTCTTTCTCTCGATCGCACTCAATTAGCGCAATCCCTCTTTAAAAAATCTTGACCACTCTTTCCCCCAGTTTATTTCAAAAGTGAATCCTTTTCTTGCGGCTTTGCCATGTAATGTTATATATTAATCTCGAACCATAAGTGAATAAAGAGATACGCCCCGATGTAGAGCTTCGGGAAATTAAACCCACCTTGTGGGATAAAACTTATTAAGACAAACTTCTAACGCGTCCCATGTTTTCTAAAATCAAAATCCTCTTTGAAGATATAAGGTTAAGTCATACTATTTTCGCGCTTCCATTTGCTTTTATGAGTGCGTTCATCGCTTCCGAAGGTCTCCCTTCAATGAATAAAATTATCTGGATTTTATTGGCAATGGTTGGTGCAAGAAGCGCTGCCATGGCTTGTAACAGGATTGTAGACGAAAAATTTGACGCCTTGAACCCGAGAACTAAAAACCGTGCCCTGCCTTCCAAGAAAATCAGTCGCCAGAGTTATTTGTTTTTTTTATTAAGCTCAGTAGTTCTTTTCGTTTTTTCCGCTTATCAGTTAAACCGCCTTGCTTTTTTGCTATCACCCGTTGCATTAGGCATCATATTCTTTTATTCATGGACAAAGCGTTTTACCGTGTATTCCCATTTTTTTTTAGGGCTGGCATTAAGCCTTGCCCCTGTTGGCGCCTGGGTTGCCATCAGGGAAGAAATAACGATAACACCTATAATATTAGGCGCGGCGGTAATATTCTGGCTGGCAGGTTTTGATATTATTTACGCCTGCCAGGATATTGAGTTTGATAAACAAGCCGGTCTTTTGTCTATCCCTGAGAAGTTTGGAGTAGAAAAAGCATTGAAATTGTCATCTTTATTTCATTTGATTATGGTCGCTTTTCTAATGCTGTTATTGCTTACAAAACAGCTTGAGTGGGTCTATTTATCAGCTATAATTATTGTTTCTGCTCTTTTATTGTATGAACATTCAATTATAAGGCCCAATGACTTATCAAAGGTTAATGTGGCGTTTTTTAACGTTAACGGACAAATAAGTATTCTTTTGATGGTATTAACTATTATAGATTGTACGCTTGTTTAGAGAGCTCTCCATGAATAAAAAATACATTAAATATTTTGCTCTAATTATGATATTAGTTTTCCCAATCTCCTGCGCTAAAATAGTTCCGACAAAAAAGCGCAAAAAACCCTCTAGAGTAATAATAAGGAAACCTTCAAAAGAAGAAATTCTCAAGAAGCCTGAACCACGAAAGAAAAAAGAAACAAAACGAGCAAAAAAAATTATCCCAGGATTGCCAGCTATATTGCCAACTTATTTTAATAAAAAAAATGGTTCTGATATGGCTTACTTGCATGGCGGCAATTTTATTATGGGTGACAACCTTGGGGAAAAGAATGAAAGACCTGCCGCAAAGGTATATGTACCGGCGTTTTTTATTGATATATATGAAATAACAAATGCTCAGTACAAAGCATTTAATAATCA
>DASCNB010000022.1:0-8575 GCA_036011265.1 Nitrospinota bacterium
ATATATCGAAAGTTCCACCTCCAAAGTCGTATACGGCCACAAGTTCATCTTTTTTCTTGTCTAGACCGTATGCGAGAGCTGAAGCAGTAGGTTCATTAATGATTCGTTTTACATCAAGACCTGCTATTTTACCTGCGTCCTTGGTTGCTTGCCGCTGGCTGTCGTTAAAGTAAGCTGGAACTGTAATAACTGCCTCAGAAACTTTTTCACCAAGATACGCTTCCGCTGATTTTTTAAGTTTTTGCAAAATCATTGCAGCAATCTCAGGAGGGTTGTATTCTTTTTCATTGGCGGATATTTTCGCTTCACCGTTAGGTCCCTTTATGACTTTGTACGGCACCATCTTCATTTCTTCAGATACTTCATCATGACGTCGCCCCATAAAACGTTTGATTGAATAAACAGTATTTTCTGGATTTGTAACCGCCTGTCTTTTAGCTACCTGACCTACAAGTATTTCTCCAGTTTTGGAAAAGGCTACAACAGAAGGCGTGGTTGTGTTTCCCTCTTCATTTACAATAACTTTGGGGTCTCCTCCCTCCATAACTGCAACGACGGAGTTTGTTGTCCCAAGATCAATACCAATAATTTTTCCCATAATTAATTCCTTTCTCTGCGGATTTGTAAGGTTATATTTTTTTTGTGCTTAGACCTGTTTCCATATATAAAATGAAAAACAGGGTATGTCAAGTTGGGAGAAAATATTTTTGGTTTTGCTAAAGGCAAAATATGATAAAATAAATACTTTTATGATAGTGGCTGCGGGCAGCAGGTTGTTGGCTGAAAAAGAAAACCAATGACCGCTTTCCAATAACAAATAATCAATGACAAAAAAACAGGGTAAAGTTATTATTTTAGGCGCAGGACCAGGAGACCCAGGCCTTCTCACTTTAAAAGGGAAGGAATGGTTGGAAAAAGCTGATGTGATAATCTATGATTATCTTGCCAATCAGCGATTCCTGGATTACGCGTTGGATAATGCAGAGAAGATATTTGTCGGCAAAAAAAAAGGAGACCATACACTCTCTCAAGAACAAATTAATAAGTTAATGCTTAAAAGGGCAAAAGAAGGCAAACTTGTTATACGCCTTAAAGGGGGAGATCCCTTTATATTCGGACGCGGGGGGGAAGAAGCAGAGGAACTGGTCAATGCGGGAATCGCTTTTGAAATTGTTCCCGGAGTTACTGCGGCAACATCGGTACCGGCTTATGCCGGTATACCTCTTACCCATAGAAATTTTACATCAACAATAACCTTTGTTACTGGTCATGAAAATTCTGAAAAAGAGCATTCGAAGGTTGCCTGGGACAAAATTTCCACTGGAATAGGAACGCTTGTTTTTTTAATGGGAGTCATAAATTTACCCAATATTGTAAAAAATTTGATCAATAATGGCAGGGATAAAAAGACCCCTGTTGCTATTATACGCTGGGGAACAACGCATAAGCAGGAAACTGTAATCGGGACCCTTGAAAATATCGTAGAACTGGCTAAAAAAAGAAAAATCAAGCCACCTTCAATTATTGTCGCAGGGGATGTCGTTAGACTGAATGAAAAATTAAACTGGTTTGAAACTAAACCTCTCTTTAAAAAACAGATAATTGTAACCAGGGCCGATAGTCAAGCCAGTGAATTCTCCAAACTTCTGGAAAAAAAAGGAGCCTGTCCCTTTCAGTTTCCAACAATCGAAACTGTTCCTCCGGATAGCTGGGAAGGGCTTGATAAAGCAATTCAAAGTATAGAAATGTATGACTGGCTTATCTTTACCTCAGCGAACGGCGTTAAATATTTTCTTCAGAGAATAAATGAAAACCAAAAAGACGTTAGATGCTTAAAAGGGATCAAGCTATGTGCAATAGGGCCTAAAACAGCGAAAGTCTTGGAAAAATTAGGTCTCAGGATTGATTTTGTTCCGGCAGAGTACAAAGCAGAAGCCATTATTGAGGGGTTAGGTTCAAATGAAGTGAAGGGGAAGAAAATTTTGATTCCAAGGGCTGCTGTAGCTCGAGAAGTATTACCGGAAGAACTGACTAAATTGGGTGCAACAGTTGACGTGGTTGAGGCTTATAAAACCATTCAGCCAAAAAGAAAGACAGGTGAAATTCGAGAGATGCTAAAAAATAAAGAGGTTGATGCTATTACCTTTACGTCATCTTCAACAGTAACAAATTTTATAAGTATGTTTAAAAAAGAAGAAATTATTGATCTTCTAAACGGTGTGACTATCGCGTGCATAGGTCCAATAACCACTGACACAGCGGAAAAGAATGGACTGAAAGTCTCAATCATTCCCGGGGATTACACTATCGAAGCCTTCACAGATGCCATTGTCGATTTTTATCAACAGAGACGGATGCCGGTTGACGGTGGACATTGAATAATTTATGGTCGACAGCAGAACTTAAACAAAAAAAAATCTTAGCGTTTTCGCGCCTTTGCGATAGATTAATAAGGCACCTCGGTTGTGATTGAATGATTGATGGAACATACACCCACTTTTTTTTAAAAATTCATGGACAAACCAAAAGTTAAACCGTAATCCGGAGAATTGTCTAATAACCCAATCTTAACTCCAGAATCAATAACTATTTTTTCCGTAAGTTGATATGCTAAACCCAAAAGCGTCTCTAAGTTATGTTGCTTAAAAACCCCTACATGGAAATGGGAATTGCTTTCACCGTATATCTCGACCAGAAGGTCTGTCTTTTCCGTAATAGAGTACTCCCCGGCTATACCGTATAGAATATAGTTCTTAAAACTAGAGTCATAATCCTTTCCGGCAAAGGTGTAGCCTATGTTGCTATGAAGGGTAAAGTTGCATATTTCCTTTGATGCCGCAGCAACAAAACCTAAATCCTTGTCACCGCTTCCGAGACCATTATCTTGATTGCCATTATCATATTTAACAATGGTCTTGAAAAGCAATGCAGGATTATTCTTTCCCTCTTTTACAACAAGGGCCTTTAACGCGAAGGTTATATCTTCAAATCCTTTAATATCATTTCCTTTCTTGACTTCTGAAAACTTGAATGGAAGTTCTGCTGATAATTCCAAGCGCTCTGTAATTCCGTATATTGGAATAAATTGTAAAAAATATTCCTTATTTCCATTTTTTTGTTCTGCATACTCGCTGCCAAGTTCCAGTTGTGTAACATCTTTCCCTGCAACACCGGCATCTTCTGTTGAAAACGACCGCCCGGCAAATGTATGATTTACTTTCATTAACAAAAGAAAGGTTAAAGCACTTACCAAAAAAATCCTTTTCATCTTGATTCCTTTCTCTCCCCTCGGAGACAAAAAAATTGATAATATACTTCTGAACAGGTTTCCTGACTCTCGTTCATTCTACTCACCGCGCCTTCCCATCCTGATGGACAGTGGCTATGTTTGCGGTTTTCGTCCCGATTACAGTCGCGGGGCGGTGGGAGCTTAGACTCCCTTCCCTTAATTCGAAGCAAGCATTTTCAATCTTTAATTTCAAACAATGTAAGTACTAAATCCAACCCTCCTTCCTTTCTAGCTCTGCATAAGACACTGTAAAAAGAAAGAGCTAAACAGTGTCTAAAAAAAGCAAAAACTTAGCCTTGCATAAGTCGCAGTATAAGGAAAAATCAAGCAGTGCATAAGACGTTGTAAAAAGCAAAAGCTGAACAACGACTAAACTGCGACTAAACAGCGCCTAAATTTTTGACAAAAAAAATCCCCAAACTCAATTGATGAGCCTGGGGATTTCCATTTTTTTAATCCTCAAACATACTTTTATTGCAACCCTGGTCCGGGAAGATTGCAACAATTGTTTCTCTACAGGCAGGTCTTCTGGCTCCCGGATCGTTCTACTTGCCGCGCCTTCCCATCCAACGTAGGACAGTGGTCTTATTTGCGGCTTTCGTACCCGGTTACAGCGGCGGGTCCGCAACGGTTTTTCACCGTTTTCCCTTGAAGCCCTTTGTGGGCCTTCTACAGAAAAGTTTTATATATTTTTAATATTCTTGTGGTTTAAAAAAGTCCTCCCATTTCTTCCAAAAAATCCCAAGAATTAAACCCAGGACAATGCTTAAGAAAAACCCCTGCAGATGCTGATGACCCTCCAGGTGGTATCTATTGGGCGTTAATAGATGAAGCAGTAAACCTCCGCCAAAAAATAAAATCCAGATACTGACAGATAAGGCTACTGAATTAGGAACAATGCCGCGGAAAGGAAGCTTGTCTTTCGAAACTTCCAGAAATGCGCCCAGTAAAAGACCGAAACCCGCCCCGCCTGCAATAAAAACAGGAATGTTATTGAAAATACTAAAGTCAAAAGCAAAAAGCTGTGTAAATGAAGAGATAACTAAAACCAAAATTCCCCATACCATCCCTGATAGGACACCAATAGAAACTCCTCTCATTAAATTAATAGAATTTTGGATCATTTATCATCCTTAAATAGCAAAATTAGTGGCACTGAATACCAACTGAATGTCTGAAATCGTGAAAGGTATCGTGCGCACCTGGAATTGCGGCATCAGCGCCATAAACCACAATTATCATAAAAACCGCAACAACTAGCCCTGTAAAAGCAAGTAAGGTGTTGGCTCTACTTGAACTTCCTGTTAAAGCTTCTTCATTCATTAGTTCTCACCTCCTCCTTCTTTTATCTATTACTCTTCATAGGAGTTCGTACAAGATTGGACTGTTTCATAAAGTTTAGGCCAATTCGTCTCGCAGTCAGTATTCCATTGATCACAAAAAATAAGTTTTTCTAATGACAAACGAGGTAGCCATCCTGCGGACTCAAGTTCAGGTTTTTCAGGAAAGTGGGTGACATAACCAACGCATAGATAAGCAACCGGAACTATATTTTCAGGCAGACACAAAATTTTACTTAAGTCTTTATTATGAATAATGCTAACCCAGCCAACTCCCAGTCCTTCGGCCCTTGCAGCTAACCAAAGATTATGAATGGCGCATACAGAACTGAACATATCCATATCCGGGTTTGCAGTTCGTCCAATAACTGTAGGTCCAAACCGGCTTCTATCACAGGTAATGCATATATTTAAAGGTGATTCCAATATTCCTTCAAGCTTGAAGTTTTGATATTTTTCTCTCTTATCTTCTGGAAACATCAGGGTTGCTTCAGAATTAGCTCGTTTAAAGGCTTCATGAACAGCTTTACGAACCTTAGAATCTTTTATCAGGATAAAATTCCACGGTTGCATAAAACCAACCGAGGGTGCGTGATGAGCGGCATGTAAAATACGGGACAACACTTCTTCCGAGATAGTATCACCATGGAACTAACCTCGAATATCGCGGCGAGAGTATATTGCACGGTAAACACCGTTCTTATCGCTTTCTTTAAACTCATTCTTTGTTGCCAAGTTTCCTTTTGCGCTCATTGAATGGTTTCTACAAAAAAATATGCTCAAAAAAAAACCCAAACTCAATCAAGAGTTTGGGGAGTTTCCCTTTTTAATCCTCAAACATTTGTTTGTACTGGCTGCCCCATTCCTCGGGGTTTGCAGTTACCAGCTTGCAGACAGGTTTTCTGGCTCTCAGATCATCCTACTAACCGCCCCTTCCCATCCATTAAATGGAATAGTGGTTGTTTGCGGTTTTCGTCCCTGATTACAGCGGCGGGCCCACTTCAGTGTTTCACTGAATTCCCTGTTTTTCTCTTTCAAGAACCTGCAATGTACTTATTCTATAACCAATTCTATAGGAAGTGTCAAGACATTTTGAAGAATTAAAAAAAACCGAATTGCAGACGAACTCCGTAAATGATTATATCCCGGATGTCGGTTCTCGGGAGATTTTTATGAAACTGTATATCCGGTGTGATAGATAGGTTGTCCGATAATTGGAAGTGGTAAAAAAGTTCAACTACTTTCTGGTTGCCAGAGTAAGCAGCAGCTATTTTTTCATTTTTTTTCACTGTCCCTAATCCAAGCCCAGCAAAATCGTCGCTTCTTTTCCACATATTTCCATTTACTAACATGCCTCCACTCAAAGATGAGGTAACTGGGTTTGCTGATAAAAGAGGTTGTAAGCTACCTTTTTGCGATCCATATCTTAAAAAAAGACCTATGTTTTCAGTAACAAACTGGTCAAAACTTATACCCCATCCAAAATTGGAATTAGAATCACTAGAGCTGTCATCTATTTTTGTATAATCCCGTCCGTCACTAATGAAGTAAAAACGGTAGTTTCCTTTCAAATCCATGATGTTTGGCTTGAAGTTCATCTGCACTGCATGATATTTGTTTTTTGAGATTGAATCAAAGCTGGAGTTTGCCACAATGTAGGTATATTCAGACCACTCGTGAGGAGAAAATAAAAACCGAATTCCAGGACCATAATAGTTATCCAATTCGGCAAAAAGAGTGCCGGCTTGCCGAACAAAAATACCCGCCATAAACTGTGTTGTTTCATCGCCGGCAAAATTGTTTTGATCAGTGAATGAATGGATATCCATTTTGCCGAAATCAACAATCAACATTTCATCAATGAAAGTCCCTTCGTAGAATAGTTTCGAGATAGTGATGTCCTGGTGACCGGTATCCGGATTATGAATATTGAAAGGGTCGTAATTGGGATTGATGTTGGTAGTGAAATTATCGTTAATTCCATTTCCTTCGCCTGTTTCAATATGAACAAAAAACTTATGTCCTCGGGCAATTTCAGAATTTAGATTTAAATCAAGAGAATAAGAAAAGTCTGTGGTGTCCTCGGTTCCCGCGGTAGTATCGTCATTTCCCGAGGTTCCCTGAAGTGCTGCAGTAATACCGCCTGTTACATTTACGGAATCGTACCACTTTTTCTTTTTAGTAGCCTCTGCGATGCCGGAAATTAAAATAAAATACACAGACGAAACTATTAAGATCTTCAAAAGTTTGAACATATGCTTCTTTTGTTAGTAAGGTAATATTAATGCAAAATCTTACGTTGAAAAAACATTACTCCTTTTCTACCGTTCTTAACGGTAAAATCCTTAAAAACATTACCCGGATTTCAGCTATGCGATCTTATCAGCGCGGTTAAAGGCTGTAAAGATAGCATAGAAGCGTTACTTTCAGAAGAAATTGTTCCCGAACCTGCTGCAAAAGATTTATCTTTCATAAAAGGGTTTCTTTATTCTGAGGAGTATTAAAAATCATATTTAGCAATATCCCACAATTTAAATAATAGTTTTATTTTTAGTACGATGGAAAATACTATACAGCACCGGTAAAACAATCAGTGTAAGAGCTGTGGAAGATAAAATTCCTCCAATAACCACAGTAGCCAGTGGCCGTTGTACTTCCGCTCCTGCCCCGGTAGCTATTGCCATAGGGAGAAAGCCCAATGAGGCAACAAGGGCCGTCATTAATACGGGCCGCAACCGCTTTATTGATCCTTGAAATATAGCCTCTTTTAGAGGCAACCCTTCCAGACGAAGCTGGTTTATAAAGGAAATCATAACAAGGCCGTTTAGTACGGCTACACCGGACAGCGCAATAAATCCCACTGCCGCGGAAATGGAGAGGGGGATACCTCTTATCCAGAGAGATACAATCCCCCCTGTAAGAGCAAGGGGTATCCCGGTAAATACCAATAGAGCGTCTTTAACCGTTCCAAAGGTTGTAAAGAGTAGAAATAATATCAGCAAAAGGGCAACGGGGACAACAATTTGCAGTCGCTTCGCGGCAGAAATCATGTGCTCAAACTGGCCTCCCCACTTGATCCAGTACCCTGCGGGTATGGTGACTTCTTCATTAATTTTCTGTTCTGCTTCCTTTACAAACGATCCGATGTCACGACCTCGCACATTTGCCGTAACTACAACCCGGCGTTTGCCGTTTTCTCTGCTGATCTGGTTTGGTCCCGGCGCTATATTGAATTCTGCGACAGAACCAAGGGGGATGTAAGGGGGTTGCTTGCTATTTCCTGAAAAAGCTGTTGGGGTAAGACCTTTGCCTTTCCTGTTATTATTCGGAAGGGGGATCGGTATTCTTTGAAGTGCTTCTAAATTGTCGCGCATATCATCTGGCAGGCGGACCAGCAGGTCAAACCGACGGTCTCCTTCAAATATTTGTCCTGCCTGCTTGCCTCCTATGGCAATCTCTATTACTTCATGCACATCGGAAATGTTTAGCCCATACCTTGCCATTTCCTGCCGGTTTATCTTAATTGTCATGATTGGCAGGCCTGTCACCTGTTCCACTTTTACATCAGAAGCTCCCGCTATTTTTAATAACACTTTTTCTATTTTTTTGCCTGTCTGCAGCAAGGCGTCCATCTCATCACCAAATACTTTCACAGCTATATCGCTACGCACGCCGGCTATAAGTTCATTAAAACGCATCTCAATAGGCTGAATAATTTCGTACTTACTACCTGCAACTTTGTTCATGCGGTCTTCAAACTTTTTAATCAAATTTTCTTTCGTGAGGCCGGGGTCTGGCCATTCTTCTCTAGGTTTGATCATGGCAAATACATCGGCCACACTGGGCGGCATGGGATCAGTAGCGATCTCTGCAGTGCCTATTTTTGCAAAGACATTTTTCACTTCCTCTATTTTTTGTATTTCTTTTTCCAGAGTATGCTGCATTT
>DASCNB010000023.1:0-22112 GCA_036011265.1 Nitrospinota bacterium
AAGACAGCTACCGCTATTACTCATGAAGTTCATGATGTACTTGATATCCCAGTTATATGGGGTGGAGCTCACTCTATTATCATGCCGGAAGAATCTATTCAAATAGCAGATTTTGTTTGTGCGGGGGAGGGAGAGATCGCACTCAGTAGACTCCTCAGTTCTATTAATCATTCTTCTAATAATATCTCCTCGATTCCTAATCTGTGGTTTAAACAAAACGGTAAAGTCATTTCTAACAAAATAGAACCCGTAGATAAAACCTTTTGCACGCTTCCTTTTCCAGACTATTCCAATGAAAACAAATTCTTCATTAATCAGGATTTCATAAAACACGGGGACCCTTTTAGAGACGAACCCTGGGTTTATTCCATGATGACTTCTAAAGGATGTAAATATTTATGCACCTATTGCTCTAATAATATTTTCATGAAAGCATCTGGTGGGAAAAAAGTCTACATTCGTAGAAGAAGCGTGAATAATGTAATCGATGAGTTGGTATCCATCAGGAAGAAGTTTCCAAGCATTCGAATGATACAATTTTTAGATGACGAATTTGCTGGCGATGCTGGCTGGATCATTGATTTTTGCCATCTCTATAAAAAAGAAATTAATCTTCCATTCTGGTGCTGTTACCACCCTTTAGGCATTACAGATGAATCAATTAAGCAGTTAAAAGAAGCCGGGTTACAACATGTACAAATGGGGGTTCAGTCAGCCTCGGCTTATATAAGAAAGAAAATTTTTCACCGGCCAGAGTCTAATAAAGTTATCTCCTCTACAATCAAATTAATGAACAAAAACAGAGTGACACCTAAAATCGATCTAATTTTTGATAACCCGTTTGAAAATGAAAAGGATAAAAAGGAGGCTATTGATTTTTTATTAGAGTTAAAGCGTCCTTTTGATTTTCATTTGTTGTCGCTTTTGTTTTTCCCTAAAACACGATTAACAGAAAGAGCATTAAAGGAAAAAATAATCAGTGAAAAAGATATTGAAGGACAAAGTGAAAAAGCTTTATCGCAGTTGGTGATCACACGAGATTACGCCCGCTTAAAATCTGAACTATTTTGGATTTCCATTACGTCCTTAACAGGAAAAAGCTTTATTCCAAAATTCCTCATACATCAATTAAGTAAGAGTAAAAAATTAAAAAATAATCCTATACCATTATGGTATTTCGCTAATATTGCAAATCTCATTAGATTGGGACAAAATGGATTTGCTGCTGCCTTAAGAGGACAGTTGACATACTCTTTTGTAAAAAAATATATTGGTCACTTCATTAAGGTAGGAAGTTAAATATTTTTCTCGAAACTCAAGGATTGCTGCACTGTTTTCTGCTCTTTTTTATCGAACTGGCAATAATTTCAATAGTCTTTTCCTGCCCAATCATTATAATAAAGTTACTTAGTCTGGGACCTCTATCCTGCCCAATAAGGGCATGATAGATTGTTTTGAAAAAATCTTGCGGCTTAATATTATTTTCTCTCGCTATTTCATAGACTGCAATGTTAATTTCCTCAGCTGACGCATCGGTCTTAAGAAACTCAACAAACCGGTCTAAACGGGAAATTTCCTCATCTAAAAATTTAATCTCATGCTTCTGGGTACTTACAAAATCATGATAGTATCTCCCTGCCTTATCGATCAATTCGTCTAAAAAACTACCGGACAGATCTGCCTCTGATAAATCTTTTTGTTTTGTCAGGTAATTTTTAATCATATCTTTATTATCAGACTTGAGAGCCGCCATCAGGTTGCATATCAGCATATAACTGACATGCGGAAAAATTTTTTCCTCAGCACTATAATTGGTAATAAAATTAAACTCATGTTCTTCCTTATGAGACCCGTTGTGATAATCTCTGGACATTGAGATCACATCGTCCACATAGGAAGGGATGATTTTAAAAGATAATTCTTTCGCCTTTCGTGGCCTCCTGTACATCAATAAGTGCAACGATTCGTCAGTACCATACTTTAACCATTCTTCAACAGTAAGTCCCCGGCCTACTGATTTTGATATTTTTGTTCCATCTTCGTCCAGAAACATTTCATAAAACATACTTTCAGGTTCCTTAATGTGAAATATCCTGTTCATAATCTTTTTCCCTATAACAAAGGAATCAATAAGGTCTTTGCCAAACAGTTCATAATCGACACCTAACGCATGCCACCTCAAAGGCCAGTCAACCCTCCATGTCATTTTTCCGTGACCTTTTAGGGCTGTCTGCCAATCTTCGTGCCCGCACCCATGAACCTCACCATGACTTTTGTTACATTCATATTTAACCGTAAAATCATCCAGGTTCACATCTTTAACCACAGTGGTCAAAACCTTCCCGCACTTTTCACAAACAGGGAAAAAAGGGTACCAATTACGAAGTGTATCTTGAGATAAAGTCGGAGCTATTATTTCTTCAAGCTTTTTATAACTTTTCAATAATATCTTGATGCCTTCATCAAACTCCCCGTTTTCATAAGTCTCTTTTGACGATTTGAATTCGTAGTCTATTTCCATCCTTTCAAGCATCTCTTTGAGTTTATCATTCATGTAAGCTGAAAAAGATGGAGCTTTTTCGTAAGGGTCGGGAATAGATGATACCGGCTTCCCAAGATGCTCATTTAGCCAGACAGGCATACCTTCAGGAACCTTGCGCAAGCCGTCTAAATCGTCAGAAAAAGCAATCAGTTTGGTTTTAAAACCAAACTCTTTTAAGGCGTTAATAATAAATTCAGTTCTTACAACTTCTCCAAATGTCCCGATATGCGGTAACCCGGAAGGGCCAAACCCGCTCTCAAAAGTATAAACATGCTCAGCATTATAATCATACCGCTTTAAAACCTTTTTTGCTTCAACGAAAGGCCATAGTTTCTTTTTCTCGATGCCTGTTTTCATTTCAGTATCACCTTATTTATTATTCCACTTGTTACAGATTTATATGCCTGCTTCAGCAATATCCTGCATAAGCTTCTTTTGTGCTTTTGTCAATTTTTTTGGAACTAAAATATTTACTCTAACATACAGATCGCCGTTACCTTTTCCTCTAAAAACAGGCATCCCCTGTCCTTTAAGTCTCATTTTGGTATTGCTCTGGGTACCCGCTGGAATTTTCATCTTTTTATTTTCATTCATTGTAGGGATTTCGAGATACGTTCCTAAAGCTGCTTCCGAAAACTTAATCTCTTTTTCAATAAACAAATCATTGCCTTCTCTTTTAAACACCGGGTGATTCTGAATTTTGATATTAAAAAAAAGATCTCCTGCCGGAAGACCGGAAATATCGTTGAGTCCTTTACCTGCTAATCTAAGTTTTTGTCCATCCGCAATACCGGCTGGAATTTTAACCTTGATCTCTTTTTTTTCTTTACCTGCTCGGTAAACTACCTGTTTCTCTCCACCTGAGGCCGCTTCTTCAAGGGATAAGGGTAGTTCATAGTCCAAGTCCGTCCCTTTGGTAGGCTGATTCATAGATCCCTGTCGAAACCGGTCGTTGAAGTCGAATTTAGAATCAAACCCTGAACCTTGCTGCCCAAATGGAGAGCGGCTCGAACTTTGTCCACTACTTCCAAAAAACTGGCTGAAGACATCCCCTCCCCCAAAACCCATCTCCTTAAATATGTTTCCAAGGTCCATATTCCTAAAGATATCTTCCTGGCTAAACCGCTGGTGAAATCCCTCTGCTCCAAACATATCATACTGTTTCCTTTTTTTAGGATCGCTTAGAACAGCATAGGCTTCATTGACCTCTTTAAATTTTTCTTCCGCCCTTTTATCCCCCTTATGACGATCAGGGTGGTATTTCATAGCCATACTTCTAAAGGCTTTTTTTATTTCGCTACCTTCTGCGCTTTTCGAAACACCAAGTATTTTATAATAATCTTTCGCCGCCATATTTACGCCGTAGAGGACCCGCTACGAAAGCGCGGGAATGATGCACCAGGGATATTTTTATTTTTTCTGACAGAGTCTAATGTACCGTTCGAGATTCTAACGGGTTTTATTTTTTCTTAAATTCTATTTTACCGTTTTTCAGGAAAACTTCAATTTTGTCACCACTTTTAAACTCATTGCCAATTACTTTTAAAGACAAAGGATTTTCGATCTGTCTTTCTATTTCCCTTTTCAAGGGTCTGGCGCCATATGTAGGAGTATATCCGTCAGATACAATTTTATCCCTGGCATCATTCTTTACTTTAATAGTAAAACCCCTTTCTGACAGACGTTCCGAGAGTTTATTAATTAACATGTTAGCAATCTCAGTGATATGTTTTTTACTTAACTGGTGAAAAACTATTAAATCATCAAGACGGTTTAGAAATTCAGGTTTAAAAAACTTTTTTACTTCTCCTATTACAAGGTGTTTTACTTCAGAATATGTTTTACTACTCCGGTCTTTACCAAAACCGATATTTGCTTTATCGTTTATTAGCAATGAACTACCGATATTGGAAGTTCCAATAATTATAGCATTTTTAAAGCTGACAGTTCTTCCATGCGCATCCGTCAAGCGGCCATCATCCAGTATCTGAAGCAGTACATTAAAAACATCAGGATGAGCTTTTTCCAGTTCATCTAAAAGGACAATGGAATAAGGATTTCTTCGTATCCTTTCCGTCAACTGCCCTCCTTCATCATATCCAACATAGCCGGGCGGGGAGCCGATTATTTTGGAGACGGTATGTCGTTCCATATATTCCGACATGTCCAGACGGATGATCTTGTTTTCATCATCCATTAAAAACTCGGCAAGGGCTTTGGCCAGCTCTGTCTTTCCTACTCCCGTTGGACCGAGAAAAAGAAATGTTCCAATCGGACGATCTTTTTCCTTTAACCCGGCCCGGTTCCTTCTAATAGCGTTACTAACAGCAATGATCGCGTTATCCTGTCCTACTATTCTTTTATGCAGATTATCCTCCATGTGGGTCAGCTTTTGAGATTCATTTTCTACAAGTTTAGTAACAGGAATTCTTGTCCATGAAGAAACAACGCGAGCAATATCTTCTTCATTAACGCATGAATCTGTCTTGCTCAATTTTTCAGACCATTGTTTTTTCTCTTTTTTCAGTTTTTTTTCAGTTTCCAAGAGTTCCTGCTGCAATTTAGCCACCTCTTCAAATTTCTGATTCATGAAATGATCTTTTTGGAATTGCAGTAATTCTTTCCTTTTCCTCTCAAGACTACTGACTTCGGGCGGAACAAAAATAAGGTCCAGATGTTTTTTAGAGCCTGCTTCATCCAAAAGATCTACCGCTTTATCCGGCAAGCGGCGGTCCGCTATGTATTTTTCGGAAAGTTTGGCAGCTGCTTGTATCGACTCCGGAAGGTAAGAAATCTCGTGATGCTTTTCATATCGGTTTTTCAAACCATTCAATATGGCAATTGTCTGCTCATCATTAGGCTCTTCCACAATAATCGATTGAAACCGTCTTTCTAATGCTTTGTCCTGTTCTATCGATTTTTTGTATTCGTCCAGAGTTGTTGCTCCTATACACTGAAGTTGTCCTTTTGCTAAAGCAGATTTAAGCATATTTGATGCATCCACTCCGCCGCCGGTTGCCCCGGCCCCAACAATTGTATGAATTTCATCAATAAAAAGAATTACCTTTCCTCCTGAAGCTACTACTTCATCCCGGACTGCTTTCATGCGCTCTTCAAATTCTCCCCTCATTTTTGCCCCTGCTATAAGTTCAGCCATCTCCAATACTTTTACTTTTTTATTCAGTAGAGAGCCTGGAACTTCGGCATTAGCTATTTGCTGGGCCAACCCTTCAATGATCACAGTTTTCCCCACTCCCGGTTCTCCGATTAAAACGGGGTTGTTCTTTTTTCTACGCGACAGGATTTGGATTATCCTGTGAATTTCTTCCTGACGGCCTATAACAGGGTCTAATGTTCCTTCTCTGGCCATATCGGTCAGGTCAGTTGTAAACTGGTTTAATATATCCAGTTTTCCTTCAGCATGCCTGTCGGTAATTTTTCTTCCGCTTCTGACGCGCTCCAGCCCTTCTCGAAAGTTTTCATATGTCAAACCAACTTCGGTGAGGATTTCAGAAGCTTTACCAATTTTGGGGTTAAACATAGTTAAAAACATAATCCCAGCGCTTATAAACTTGTCATCTTGTTTTTGTGATTCTTCTAACGCGCTTTCAAAAAGGATCTCTGTTTCTTTCGCAAAAGCTATTTGCGAAACCTCTTTCATATCAAGCTTTGTCATTCCTTCCTGGATGTCATAAATTTTGTTAATTATTTGCTCCTTTAAAACCTGGGGATCATTTTCAATTAATTCCAGAATTTTCATTACTATCGAATCTTCTTCTTCCAATAGGCCAAGCATTATAAACTCCGGAGTTAGCATATTTTGCCGAAGATTGATCATTTCCATAGTTGCTATGTTCAATGCTTCAATAACTTTTTCCGTAAAATGTCTGAGATATTTCTGAAACATTCACCCTCCCCTTTTCAAATAATAGCTTACCTTAATTATATCTGTATCATATCTATTTTAACAAACCTTTAAGGTGCAAAACCACCGATTCTCCTAACGCTTTTAAGTTGTACCCCCCTTCTAAAACCGAAAGGATTCTTCCTTCGCAAACTGATTCAGCGGCTTCACAAACCAGGCGTGTCATCTTGTAATATCCGTTTGATGTAACATTCATTGCAGCCAGAAAATCTTTCTCATGAGCATCAAAGCCTGCAGAAATGATAATTAAATCCGGTCTATATTTTAATAATTCCGGGACTATTTTTTTTTCAAAAACTGACAAGTAAGTCTCGTCTCCTTCATGAGGATTTAATGGAAAATTGAGCGTAAATCCATTGCCTTCACCACGTCCTCTTTCATTAGAACTGCCGGACCCGGGATAGAAAGGATACTGGTGCAATGAAGTATAAAAAACATCTGAATCCGTATAAAAAGCATTTTGAGTTCCATTTCCGTGGTGGACATCCCAGTCGATAATAAATACCTTTTTAAGACCGAGATTACTAACAGCGAACCGAGCAGCAATCGCGACATTATTGAACAGACAAAATCCCATTGCCCTGTTGGATTCCGCATGATGACCCGGGGGACGCACAGCACAAAATCCATTCTTTAGATTTCCCTCATGGATGAGGCTTAAAACTTTCAAGACGCCCCCTGCAGCCAATAGAGCCGTATCATACGATTTTTTGCAGATCGTGGTATCGGCATTAAGGAACCTGTCACCAAGTTTGCAGGAGTTCTTCACAGACTTTATATATTCCGGTAAGTGGATTAAACTTATTTGTTCCAGAGTTGCTTCTTCCGGTTCCACAAAAAGAAGGTCTTTCTTTATTGAGCTGGAATCCACAGCAGATTTAACTGTCTTTAAACGATCAGGACATTCCGGGTGATCGCCTGTCTCATGATCCAAAAATATTTCTGAAAAGAGAAACCCAGTTTTATTCACAATAGTTCTATAGTATAGTATTGAAGCTTCACATAGCAAGCTACCGGGAATCTTCACAATTTTACCATGATGATGAAATTGGATGGCTTTTAAAAAACCACCCGAAGCTTAGCTCGCAAAACACTTTTAAAAAATAAGATGCAATTTTATTAATTATGAACCTTGAAAAAGACAAACTTCTGGAAATTCTACAGCAATCCGGTTCTGAAAAGCGGAAGTTCGTGTTAAAGGATTTTTTTGCTCTTTTCCCGGCAGATATCGCTGAAGTAATAAACAGGCTGGATGAAAAAAGAAAAAAAGTGGTTTTTTCCTGCCTTTCTCCAGAATTAGCTTCTGATGTTCTACTTGAGTTAGATGAAAAGTCTAAATTTTTAATCATCGAGGATGTTGATGATAAAAAATTGATCTCTATTGTCGAAGAAATGGAATCAGACGATGCCGCTGATTTTATCGCTGACCTTCCAAAAGAAGACGCAAAAAACGTCCTGAGTTCAATTCCCACTGAAGAATCAATAGAAGTAAAAAAACTTCTTGAATATCCCGAAGATTCCGCCGGTGGTATCATGCAGACTGAGTTGGTTTCAATAAGAGAATCCTCAACTGTCAGAGAAGCCATTAGCAGGGTAAAGTCTATCTCCAAAGAAGTGGAAGACATACATAACGTCTTTGTTATTAACAGAAATGGCAAATTGACCGGCATATTACCGATCAACAGACTGCTTCTTCATCCTTCAAATGCCCCTGTTAAACGCTTGATGAACAAAGACCCCATTTCCGTGAAAGCCACGGTAGATCAGGAAGAAGTAGCTCTCATGTTTAAAAAATATGATCTGGTTTCCCTGCCGGTTGTAGACAACAAAGGAAAATTAACAGGCCGTATCTTAGTTGATGACATAGTAGATGTATTAGAAGAAGAAGCCTCGGAAGATATTTTAACAATAGCTGGTACAGACGAAGAGGAACTTCTTTTTTCTCACACAATTTTTAAAGTTGCAGGATTTCGCCTTCCATGGCTTATATGTTCTCTCGCGGGGGGACTAATCACCGGATCATTAATATGGATATTTAAAATCACTTTGAAAGAAGTTATCTCTCTCGCAGTATTTATTCCTGTTATCATGGGTATGGGTGGCAATGTTGGAACTCAATCCTCTGCCATTGTAGTGCGGGGGCTTGCAACAGGCCGCATAAACATATCAAACTTTGCAAAATTGTTGTTAAAAGAATGTGGCATCGGACTTTTTATGGGTCTTATCTGCGGTTCTATTGCAGGATTCATTGCCAGGATGTGGCACGGAGACCCGTGGTTAGGTGTTGTAGTCGGGCTCTCTATGTTTTTAGCTATTTTTGTTGCTGCTTTGTTTGGTTCTATGATACCTATGGTTTTTCACCATCTGAAAATAGATCCTGCTATTGCGGCAGGCCCTATTGTTTTAGCCATTAATGATATTGTTGGTCTTTTAATCTTCTTTGGATTGGCTACTGTGTTGCTTGGCTTTATACATTAGCCCTGCTATTAAACTCAAAAAACAAAATTGAAGCTCCTCTTCAGCAAGACTGCAGAAAATGCACTCGCTAAACACTTTCAAAAAATGCTTGACATTTCCTTGAATTTTAGATAAATAAAGAATGTACCTTAAGCCGAGATACTTATAAATAAAGACTTTAAAAGAGTGAAAGCGAACTTATATGAAGTATTATAATATTGTAGTACTCCCTGAAACTACGGGTAAGCCAAGAAAGTTTCGGTTTTATAAATTTCTTTTAAAAGGGTTTGTCCTCGTTTCCATCCTTTTAATTGGCGCCTCTGTATTTTTCTCTCATCGTTATTCTGTTATAAGCAAAGAAGCTGAAGAAGTTACCAGGCTTCGAACAAAGACTATTTCCCAAAAATTGCAGATTCAGAAATTTGTAAAGCAGGTTCAAAAGTTTAAAAAACAGATGGCGCATCTCGAAAAGTTCGATAGAAAACTTCGTACCGCTACTGCTATAGGTAAACCTGAAGAAACAATCCAAAAAAAGTGGGGCATAGGTGGAACATCTGAGGAAAATATAAACGTCGCAAAACTTTCTACAAACGCAACTACGCTTGAACGATTATCTGCTGATTTAGAGCAGTTAAAGGCTCAAGCAGATTTGCAGGAAATAAGTTTCTTTCAATTAGACCAATTCTTTAAAGACCGCCAGTCGCTTCTCTCTTCAACTCCTTCTATTTGGCCAACTAAAGGTTGGGTTACATCCGGTTTTGGGTACAGGAGATCACCTTATACCGGAGTCAGGGAGATGCACGAAGGTCTAGATATAGCCTCACGAATGCATTCTAATGTAATTGCGCCTGCTGACGGCATTGTGATCCGCTCAGGACGGGACCATGGTTTAGGTGTATTAATGGAAATTGACCATGGCTATGGCGTCGTATCCCGGTATGGCCATAACTCTAAAAATATTGTGAAGGTAGGCGATCATGTAAAAAGAGGCGAAACACTTGCCTATGTAGGAAATACAGGACGAAGCACAGGGCCTCACCTGCATTACGAAGTTTTACTTAATGGTATTCCTGTTAACCCTATGAGATATATTTTTGAATAAGGTCTTTTGAATTAATTTATTACATAACTAATACAAACCTCAAACCCGATCTTGTCATCTTAAACATGATCGGGTTTTTTGTTTTTATAAACCTTTTTGTTTCCAAATCAAATAATGCTAAAAGAAATCTAAAGACTTTTTCTGCCTTAATCTTACTGGAGCTGTTTCTAACCATGCGAAGTTTTTTATTTAAAATTTGTAGCAATTTATCTATTTGTGGCCTTGCCGCTCTCTTTCTTCTCTGTTTTTTTCAAACACCTGACTTTTCTTACGCGGAAGAAACTCGTTTCATAAAAGCAAGAGAACGAATGATAACAAAAGATCTTGAGGGGCGGGATATTAAAGATTCAAAAGTCTTGGACGCCATGAAGCAGGTAAAAAGACATCTTTTCGTGGGCAAACATTTGCAAAAAGCGGCATATTCAGACCACCCGCTTCCCATTGCAGAAGGCCAGACCATTTCTCAACCCTATATTGTAGCTCTGATGACGCAGATTTTGAATGTGTCACCGGGAGAAAAGGTGCTGGAAATAGGGACAGGCTCGGGATACCAGGCCGCGGTCCTCGCAAAGTTAACGGATAATGTCTTTTCAATAGAAATTAAAAAAGGATTACATAAAAAAGCAAAAGAACGATTTAAAAAGCTGGGCTACAACACAACAAAATTAAAATATGGAGACGGCTATTTTGGCTGGGAAGAGTATGCTCCTTTTGATGCTATTATAATAACCGCCGCGGCAAACCATATTCCGCCGCCATTAATCAAGCAGCTAAAAACAGGTGGAAGGCTTATTCTTCCTCTCGGCAACACAACTTTATATCAAACCCTGACTCTGATAACTAAATCAGAAAAAGATTTAAAAGTCCGGCATCTTAGTGGCGTGGTCTTCGTCCCTATGACCGGCAAAATGCAAAAATAATTTTTATCTTGTTTATCCTGTTTATCCTGTCTAATATATTTAGTCAACAATTACCTAATTCAGGGGGTATATGAGTAATAAGAAAGTTGTGCTGGCATACTCCGGCGGACTTGATACATCAGTAATTGTCCACTGGCTGGCAAAGCAGGGATACAAAGTTATTGGTCTGCTAATTAACCTTGGCCAGAAAGTGGAAAATCTGGATTCTATTCGCGAAAAAGGTATAAACGCGGGAGCAGAGAAAGTACTGGTTGAAGACGCCCGGGAAGAATTTGTGTCTGAGTATGTTTTCCCGGCCATCCAGGCCAATGCTGTTTATGAAGGAACATATTTATTAGGCACATCCATTGCCCGGCCTTTAATCGCAAAAAAACAAATTGAAATCGCGGCATCCGAAGGCGCTCAATACGTTTCTCATGGAGCTACAGGCAAAGGGAATGATCAGGTACGGTTTGAACTCTCCTATTATGCCCTGAACCCGGACATAAAAGTCATTGCTCCATGGAGAGATGATAAATTTTTAGTCCAATTTCCGGGACGGCAGGAAATGATTACATACGCGAAAAAAAATAAAATCCCAGTAAAAGCGACAAAAAATCAGCCGTGGAGTTCTGATGAGAACCTGATGCATATCAGTTTTGAAGCCGGGATGCTTGAAGATCCATGGGAAAAACCGCTTGAAGAAATGTTTGAATATTCAGTATCACCCCAAAAAGCTCCGGACAAAGCATCTGAGATTTTAATAGATTTTGAAAACGGAATACCGGTCTCTGTTAACAGCAAAAAAATGTCTCCCGCAGAACTACTTGCTAACTTAAATAAACTCGGCGGAGAAAATGGAATCGGCAGAGTGGATATGGTGGAATCACGGTTCGTGGGTATGAAATCCCGTGGAGTTTACGAGACGCCGGGAGGAACTATTCTCTATGCGGCCCACAGAGCGATAGAATCAATTACTATAGACAGGGACGTCATGAATCTGAAAGATTCGTTAATGCCAAGAATCGCAAGTTTAATTTATAACGGGTTCTGGTTTTCCCCCGAAATGAAATTGTTAAAAAATATGATTTTCGAAAGCCAGAAAGGTGTCACAGGTGAGGTACGAATAGAACTGTACAAAGGAAACTGTACCGTTACAGGAAGAAAAGCCCCAAAATCTCTTTATGATAAAGGCATTGCTTCAATGGACAAAGGATTTGAGAAATATAATCCTAAAGATGCCGAAGGATTTATTAATATTAACGCGATCCCTTTAAAAAACCAAAAAGGAAGAGCAAATTAAACTTTTTTAACGGTGCGGATAAGACGCGCGCTTTAGCGCGTCGGCTGCATGCCCTGGTTAGACCATTTCTGGATTTCCGCTTGCTCCCCAAGTGCATTTGCGATGCATTCAGCCCAAAGAGAATTCATCCTCCCATTTGGATGTCCCTCACCTACTACTTTCATTTCAGGTGTTAGTGGGTATGCACAGTCCATATATCGGATATTGTGGGTCTGACAAAAACTCATGTAATGGCTTTTCGTTTCTTGATCCACCACAAGCAGTGCCAGGACAAACCTGGCACCATATTGTTCTGTAATTCTATTCATTTCGAGCAATACTTGCTCTGTCACTAATCTTTTTTTATAATTTCTGTTCTTAGTTTTTATTTTCATGTAAGCCCTTTCAATTAAAGCAATCGTTGCTGATGATTCCCTAAAAGGCAGCGCCAAATAGCGTTCAGGAGCATGCCGAACAAGCCCGTTATTCTCTTCAAACGTAACGTAGGGTAAAAATACGAGGTCTCCTCGTGAGTGTCTCGATAATTCTTTCAACCATTCCCCGGAAGAAACATTTCGAACTTCGTGATGTTGAATAAATCCATATAGAACAGTAATTGGAGAAATTAGGCGTGGTAGCTCTTTTTCAAGGACCAGCAAAGATTGGTAACTTCCATAACCCCCTGTTCCGTAATTCAAAACATTTAATGAGGGGTATTGTTTTTGAATTTTCCAGGGATATGTTTCGTTGTCATTTATAGCCCATCCCTGAGTAACAGAACCACCAACGATGACAACTTCTTTATTTGAAGCAGTTTCCTTTGCTTTGGTGAGGCGTTGGCCTTGGTCAAGAAAAGTTATATGAATATCTTGCCCCGAAGAGTCATACGCTGGAACCACATACTTCCCTTCTTTGTTTTTCCATCCCAGAACAGGATCCAGTTCGTGCGTGGTTGGTCCGTTGGCATTTTTTCTTTCATAGATCCAGGGCGTGTGGCTGGTTAACCTTAGCAAAGCTTCACAAAGGACAACCGAAAAGCCTACACTCAGAAAAATCAAAATTATGGAGAATATCTTTGTTTTCATGTTCCAGGCAATGCGCTATGATCGGGCGGTCTAACGAAATAGCTCACAGGCGGTGAGCAAAAACAAAATAGACTTTGTAATACGTAAAACTACGATAGCAGTGGTTCGTTGATAAGGCGACTTACTGCTCGTGCTTAGGTGTAGCAACATGTTATATATTACTTTTTTTACTATCTTTTAAGCTGGTTTCAAGTTTATCCACAAGCTTAATTGCAATTTCATAGTCTTTAGGAATACAAACCGATTCTAATGGTGCAAATCCACCATTGCTTAAGGTTCTTGGCATAAGGTCTGAATAGACTAATGGCCCAGGATATTTTCCAGCCCAAATAATAAATTGTTCAAGCCTTTCTGTTAACTCAATTTCTTCATCTGACAAATGGATATCAACTTTATCAAGCAAATCCAGTAATTTATGGTTTTTGAAACGAAACTCACCATTATTCTTAAACGCTCCCTCTTTTTGAATGCATAATCCTTTTATTAAATTTTCAATGCAGTAGCCAAGAACTAACAAGAGTGTAGAAGAAATTGATTTTGATATTTTATCGTGGTCTGAATTTAAGACCGTTTTATTATCTTCTTGAACTTGACACCATAAAACATTTGCAGCTCTTTTTAGTGACATTGATGAAAAAAGCCATGAATGTGGCTTTTCAAGTCTTTCTTGATATTGGTCTTTCCAGAATTCATGTCGAGCACGATCATCTATCTTTCTTCTTTTAGCCATTTGATTTAAAAAAAGATAACTTGTTATTATAAAGAATTAATTCTGTATAAGTCTAATGTCCCATCATTATATAGAATTCTTAGTTGCTGTCAAATTGTGGTTTATGCCCTCGATAAACTCGGGACAAGCCCTTCGATAAGGCCCGTCCTGAGTTTATCGAAGGGCTGAGGTGGACATTACTAAAGGTGAGTCGAATACAACCGCCCTGCTTCAGGCGGCCCAAAAACTGTCATTCTGAGGCGTTAGCCGAAGAATCTCTGCTTTGCGATTTATTAAAATCATGAGATTCTT
The DNA here is from genome assembly GCA_036011265.1 of Nitrospinota bacterium. Lineage (GTDB taxonomy): Bacteria > Nitrospinota > Nitrospinia > CAJXCL01 > CAJXCL01 > CAJXCL01. The sequence goes on from DASCNB010000023.1 coordinate 14,314, forward strand.
CACGGAGTTTATCCTGAGTCCGAAGGAAGAGATTCTTCGCTCCGCTCAGAATGACAGACGAAGGGTTAAGAATGACAGACATGCGGTTTTTCGTATTGAGACACAGTCTCCAAACTCAGGTTGACCAGTACGGAGAAGGGTTACGATTAAAGAGTCGGGAATGATAATTTGAAAAGGAATAATTTGACAAAAAAAGCCCCCATGGAAAACCATGAGGGTTTTGAAATGTAATGCCTGTAAAATGCTTATTCTTTAAATAAAGAGTGGCGCTAATACCAGGGACACAACAGACATAAGTTTAATGAGGATGTTCATTGAGGGTCCTGATGTGTCTTTAAAAGGATCGCCGACCGTGTCCCCTACTACCGCGGCTTTGTGCACGTCCGAGCCTTTTCCACCAAGGTTTCCTGATTCTATATATTTCTTGGCATTGTCCCACGCGCCACCACCATTAGACATCATTAAAGCTAATAACACGCCGCAGAGCGTGGCTCCTGCCAGCATTCCTCCCAGGGCTTCTTTACCCAGGATAAGCCCTACAAGCAACGGAGCAATAATAGCAATAAGACCGGGGAGAACCATTTCTTTCAAAGCTGCCTGAGTGCTGATGTCAACACATCTCGCGGAATCCGGTTTACCTGTTCCTTCCATTAAGCCGGGAATCTCTTTAAACTGTCTTCGAATTTCCTCCACCATTATACCCGCAGCCTTTCCAACGGATGTCATGGTAAGGGAGGCAATGAGGAAAGGAATGGCGCCACCGATAAACAGGCCGATGACAACTGTTGGCTGGATGATATCAATTGACGTCAAATGGACCGCTTTAGTATAGGCGGAAAAAAGCGCTAACGCGGTTAGCGCGGCTGAACCTATGGCAAACCCTTTTCCTATTGCAGCGGTAGTATTGCCAAGCGCATCCAGTCCGTCTGTGATTTTTCGGGTTTCCGGTCCTAACTCAGCCATTTCAGAAATTCCTCCCGCGTTATCCGCGATAGGGCCATAAGCATCGACTGACATGGTTATACCAACTGTAGCAAGCATCCCCACTGCGGACAATCCAATTCCGTAAAGTCCGGCAAATTTAAACGCAATAAAAGTAGCAACACAAATAATCCCTATGGGAATAGATGTACTGGACATACCTACCGCCAAACCCGTTATAATCAAGGTTGCCGGTCCTGTTTTAGCGGATTCAGCAATTGTCCTTACAGGTTTTCCTGCCGTATAATATTCTGTTATTAAACCGATCAATATTCCAGCTATACAACCTGAGAACAGGGCAATGAACACTCCTGTGCCGATACCCATCATTATGATCACGAAAAAAGCAGCCGTAAGCATAACACCCGCGCTGATAAAGGTGGAATACCTTAAAACCGACGCAGGGTCTAAATGTTCCAGGATTTTTATGGACTTGATTCCTGCTAATGAAGCAAGAAGTCCGATCATAACGATTAAAATTGGCAACGCCATGAGTTTTGTAACAATATTCGGGTCCGCCGTATTGCCGATAAATGAGGCTGTAGCGCCTAGGGCAATAGTGGCAATAATAGAGCCACAATAGGATTCAAAAATGTCCGCCCCCATGCCCGCGGTATCGCCAACACAGTCGCCAACATTGTCCGCGATTACACCGGGGTTTCTGGGGTCGTCTTCCGGGATTCCAGCCTCTATTTTCCCCACCAGGTCTGCCCCGACATCAGCGGTTTTTGTATATATGCCACCTCCAACTCTGGCAAACAGGGCAATGGAACTGGCGCCCATGGCAAAACCGCTGATAATCATCGCGGAAGGATCATGAAAAAACCAGAATAGAGTCCCTATTCCAAGGAGACCAAGGCTGGCTACGGATAATCCCATAACCGCGCCGCCTGAAAAAGCGACATTCAGCGCCTCTGCCTGTCCTTCTGATGTTGCAGCCTGCGACGTCCGCACATTGGCCTTTGTGGCGGCGGACATACCAAAATAGCCCGCTAACATGGAACAGCCGGCGCCTACGAGAAACGCCACACCAGTCCAGAAATTTATGAAAATAGCCAACAGACCAAAAACTATTCCAATGAAAAACTTTAAAATATTATATTCTCTTTTCAAGAAAACCATGGCGCCTTCATGGATAGATTCAGCAATCGCTATCATCTTATCTGAACCGGCAGGCTTTTCTTCAATCTGATTATAAATTCTCCAAGCAGCGAATAAGCCGTAGATTCCCAGAAGGGGAGCCATGTATGCTAAAAATGACGACATAATTTAATTCTCCTTTGTTAAAAAATCAGTTAATTATTATGAACCACAGATTTCACAGATGGCACAGATTTAAGTAAAGATTCTTTTTTTATTTTTAAAAATAATCAATGAAATCTGTGTAATCAGTGGATTATGTCTTTATTCTAAAAAATCTTCTATTTTCTGAATTGCGATATCGATGGATTCTTTCAAAAGAAGTTTTTCTTCTTTTGAAAAAGAGGTCAGCACCCAATCCGATATATCGGAATTATCTTCCGGACGTCCTATTCCAACTCTTATTCTTGAAAAATCTCTGCTTCCAATAGATTGACTAATTGATCTGATGCCCAGGTGCCCTGCATCTCCTCCTCCTGGCTTCTTTTTGACCTTTCCAAGTGCCAGATCAATATCGTCATGAACTACGAGTAAATCTTCAAGTTCAACAGAATATTTTTTAAAAAATTTTTTTACTGCGGTCCCGCTCAGGTTCATAAATGTAAGCGGCTTTATAATCAGAACGTCAACATCCTGAATGGAGCCCTTACCAAAAGCGGCTTTATATTTAACATCTTTAACGCGGATACGGTGTTTCTTTGATAATTGATCAACAACCATAAACCCGACATTATGCCTTGTTTTTTTATAATTATTTCCGACATTACCAAGCCCAACAATAACCTTCACATGAATACCTTTTGGAGTTCTTAAAAAAGGCAGGAAAGAAAACACAAATCTCAATATTCCTACAAGTTCTTTCAGTTAATATACTTTTTGGATCTATCCCATTGCGGCTTGAGCAAAATAATGGAATGTTGGTGGTTCGGCAAACGTTCGACTGAGCTTTCGCCGAAGGCCCACCATGTCAGTTGCTATTTCACCTTGACCTTGACGAAGGGCCGCTACTTTTCTGTTCCGGTACTCCAAACTGCTCACTGCGTCCGGCTTTTCTCTACTTTTTCTTATCTTTTTCCTTCTCTTTCTTCTGATCTTTTTCCGCTCCATCGGCAGTCTTTTCCTTAGCATCAGCAGCGCCCTCTGCAGGAGTTTCTCCTGCAGCCGCAGCTTCCGCTGTAGCAGCTTCCTCTTCTTCTGCTTCTTTGCTCTTTTCAGCTTCAGGCAAATTGACCGAACAAATCGTTTCATCGGGATTGCTAAGAATGGTGACTCCGTCAGGCACCACAATATCTCTCACGTGCAAATTATGTCCCACATCCAGGTTAGACACATCAATTTTAATAGTCTCAGGAATAGATTCCGGCAAACATTCCACTTTTAGCTCTCGCAAAATATGAGTCAGAATGCCGCCCATTTTAATTCCAACGGCTAGGCCTGTTTCCTCGATAGGAACACTAATTTTTATTTTCTTTTCCATAGATATTTCAAATAAGTCCACATGTAGAAAATCTCTGGTGATTACATCTCTCTGGAGTTCTTTAATGACAACCTTCCTGTCTTTATTTTTTTCCACCTTGAGATTAAAAATCGCATTGGCTTTTGCTTTTTTCAAGAGCTTTGCCATATCATCATGATTAAGAGTTACCATAAGATTTGCTTTGTTCCCGTAAACTATCCCAGGTATCAAACCATTTTTTCTCAACCGCCTTGCTTTTCCTTTTCCTGTTTCAGATCTCAAGCTCCCCTGTAATTCTAATTCTTTCATAATTAATCCCTCTGTTTAAGTTATTTTTTTATGCCGTGTTGTTAATCGAACAAACAACTGACGGAACCTTCTTTATGAATTCTTTTAATTGCTTCTCCTAAAAGCGAGGCAATTGACAATATTTTGATTCTTTTGCAAACTTTTTCTTTTCCGTTTAACGGGATCGTGTTAACAACAAGCACCTGCTTAATATTAGAACCTGAAAGCCGCTCTATAGCCGGACCGGAAAGAACCGGATGGGTGCATGTAGCATATACTGTCCGCGCGCCTTGATCAAGTAATGCTCTTGTAGCTTCTGTTATTGTTCCTGCCGTATCAATCATATCATCCACAATAAAAACGTTTTTGTTCTTAACATTTCCTATGATATGCATTGCCTGCGCCACTCCCGGTTTATCTCTTCTTTTATCAATTATCGCCAGTTTTGCCGAGAGTCTCTTGGCAAATGCCCTTGCCCTCTCAACACCTCCAGCATCAGGAGAAACAACAACAAGATTTTTTAATTTTAGACCTTTAATATATTTGACTAAAATCGGCATAGCATAAAGATGGTCCACAGGAATATTAAAAAAACCCTGGATTTGGCCGGCATGCAGGTCAACGGTTAATACCCTGTTTGCCCCGGCAGAATAAATCAAATCCGCGACAAGTTTAGATGTTATGGGAACACGCGATTCCGCTTTACGATCTTGCCTCGCATAACCATAATAGGGCATAACTGCCGTGATTCTACTCGCCGAAGACCTTTTTATGGCATCGATCATAATCAATAATTCCATGAGATTTTCATTCCCCGGGTGGCAGGTAGACTGAATAATGAAGACATCTCTACCCCTCACATTTTCCTGAATCTTGACTATAGTTTCACCATCGGAAAAATTAGAAACATTAGACTTCCCGAGCGGAAGCTTAAGATATTTTGAAATTTCTTTCGAGAGAACCAGGTTCGATCTACCTGAGAATAATAACAATTTTTTTTCCATAATAAACAAAAAGGTTATGTAATAAATTTGTTGTTCGCCTTAGCTGGGGCGGGAGGATTCGAACCTCCGCATGCGGGAATCAAAATCCCGTGTCTTACCGCTTGACGACGCCCCAAAATTTTTATTCAGGGTACAAATATGCATAATAAAAAAATGAAAAAGGAATTTAGAGCAAGATTAGCTGTGGATTAACTGTTCAGATAAGTTCCGGTTGAAGACCCCTTTGATTATGAGCTTTCCTGTGAACTTTCCTCCGAACTTTCCTGCGAACTTTCCTCCGAACTTTCGTGCGAACTTTCCTGCGAGGTTTCCTGTGAACTTTCCTGCGAGGTTTTATATTCGCTAAGTACTTTATCTTCGATCATTTTTCGAGTTTCATTGTTAATAGGATGGGCGGTATCTTTAAATGTTCCGTCTTTTCGCTTTCTGCTGGGCATAGCCACAAAAAGCCCCTTATTACCGTTAATAATCTTGAGGTCTCTGATAACGAAGCAGTCATCGAAAGTAACGGTCACAAAAGCTTTTAACTTCTCTTCATCAACAGGGTATACTCTAACTTCTGTAACTTCCATGGCAATCCCCTCTCCAAAGCTGATTTATTGGTTAATTAATTGTTTCTGTCAAAAAAACTTGCCATTCTTTACTAATTAGTTTTGTTGTCGCTTTCCGAGCTGTTTCCTGTTGAAGATAAATACCAAACACTGACGATCCGCTTCCTGAAACCAAGGCACCCACTGCTCCTGAATTTATCAATTTCTTTTTAATTTCAGTCAGAGCTGGATACCTTTTGCACACTACAGTTTCCAAATCATTATATAAATATGAACCTAATTCCGTAATTCTGCCTTTTACCAGCAAAGAACGTAAAATGTTAATATCTTTTGAGTTTGATGTCAACCCCAAATTCATTTCCTTGTATATGGAACCGGTTGAGATATGGATGTTTGGGGATACTATAACTACATGAATATTTGATCTATTTTCAAAGGGAGTCAAAATTTCTCCACGTCCTTTGCCAATAGCCGCAGAGCAATCTGACAAGAAAAAAGGAACGTCGGAACCCAGGGTTATGGCTAACTTCATCAAATCCTTTTTTTTTAAATGAAGTTCCCATAAATTATTCAATCCCATCAGGGTAAACGCGGCATTGCCGCTTCCTCCACCTAGACCAGCGCCAACCGGAATTTTTTTTTCAAGGAAGATTTCTACTCCTTTTTGAATCCCGGTTTCCTGTTGCAACAATTTTGCTGCCTTAACCACAAGGTTTGTTTCGCCTACAGGCAATTTATCCCGGTCTGTTTTTAAGACAATTCCTACTTGAATACTTCTAAAAGTCAGTGTATCAAAAAGGCTAACCATTTGAAAGATCGTTTCGATCTCATGATAACCATCGTCTCTTTTTTTAATTATTTTTAATCCAAGGTTAATTTTTGCCGGCGATTTTAAAACTAATTTCTGATCATTTATCATGAATGCCCTTCCAACGGTAATATTTTCACACCCTTGAAAAAGGGAATAGTAAAAGACTCGTCTGAAACACCTTGATTTAACAGCACTTTTTTATATTTTACAATGATTTCCTGCTTTTTTTTAGGGTGCATAATTTTTATTTTAAAAGGCAAAGAATAATTATTGATTTTGTTATAATCACTGTATTGAATGGTAATTATCTCGTCTTCATGTAAGTCATGGTCACTAATTCGTATTGGTAAATAGTTTTCTTTGTCTACAAAAACACGTCTGGTTTTATTATTTTTTAAAATAAACTTTATTAAATAAAAATCTTTACTTTCACTTAATTCTATCTTTTGAGACAGTGGAGATGTGTTAAAATTTCCTGATAAAAAGCTTAGAACGTTATTTAACTCTATACTAGTACCGAGTATGCGAGCAATATTTTCAGGTGAAGAAGCTCCTCTAAAGATTGTATTTCTGTCAGGATAATAAACAGTTGTCTGCTGACTATCAGCTGTAAAGTACAGAAAAGGTTTACCGAATATGGAAAGGACCTCGAAACGGATTGCAGGGTCGTTTCGTAAGAGGATAATATTCTTCCTTTTTATTTTTTTTTGAGGGAAATGAATTGAGATTTCCGCAAGCGCCTTTAAATCTTTAAAAGATTTTAACCTGTTAGAGTTTTTCGCTAATATTTTAGCTACAAGGACCTTATTTTCGACAGGGGATTCAAATTCTGAGGTTCGGTTCTCTTTTTTAATTAACTTTGTACAAGCAATCTCGTTGAGGACAAAGCAACTAAAGATCAGGAGGGCAAAAAAGGTTCCTTTTTTCGAAATAGTGTGCGTCTTCAAAAACACCAGTATCTAATTACCAATGAGCAATGGGAAGTTTTCTTATTAATTGGTGGCTCCATTGATGATTTTTCTCACTTCAAATAATTTTTTTTGGATCTTTTCACTGTCTTCCAAAGGAATTTCTGCTTTATTGTTTAACTCAAAGGATTTTTCTAAAGCTATCTCCGCTTCTTTATAATTCTTTAAACTAAAATAAATTTCTCCTAAATGCAGGTAGATAGTCGGGTCTTCAGGTATTAATTTTATAGCTTTTTGGACCTCTTCCAGTGCTTTCCTGAACATTCCTTTTTTGTAATAAATCCAACCGAGACTGTCCAAAAAGTATCCATTTTCAGGTTCCAATGCCGTAGCCTTGTTTAAGTGTTCTTCTGCCTCCTTCAGATCAATATCCAAATCTGCGTACAAGTAACCTATAAAGTTATGAGCATTAGAGTGGTTCGGGTTAATTTCCAAAACTTTTTTCATTTCCTCTATTGTCTCATCATACTGTTTTAGCCTCTCATAAGCCGCTCCAAGATTAAAATGGTAATCCTCAATTTTTGGATTAATACTAATAGCTTTTTTAAAATAAACTATCGCTTTGGAATATTCCTTAGATTGCGATTTTAGCAGTCCCAT
>DASCNB010000024.1:0-12488 GCA_036011265.1 Nitrospinota bacterium
GCAATTCTTTCACCAAGCAGTTTCGAGTATACCGTGGGATGCAGAGCCATAAAAGGCGCTCCAAAACAGGTACTGAAGGTGACCTTAGGTTCTTTAATGCCCCTTTCCGTGCCGGCAACTTTAGCCGTATAACCGGAAAGAAAATGGTACATGGCTTGCTCCGGCGTCATTTTTGATATCGGAGGTAATACACCAAAGGCGTCACAGGTAAGCATCACAATATTTTTGGGATGCCCGCCAATTCCGGGATATATACAGTTTTCAATATGAGTAACAGGATATGAAGCGCGGGTATTTTCCGTCAATGAGTTGTCATAAAGATCAATTCTCCTAGTGGTCATATCGATCGGAACATTTTCAAGAATGGTTCCAAACATTTTTGTTGCTTTATAAATTTCCGGCTCTTTTTCTTTGGAAAGATTAATGACCTTGGCATAACAGCCTCCCTCAAAATTAAAAATGCCGTTTTCGCTCCAGCCATGTTCGTCATCTCCTATCAGGCGTCTTTCAGGATCAGCGGAAAGAGTGGTTTTGCCGGTTCCGGAAAGTCCAAAAAAAACAGCCACATCCCCGTATTTTCCCACATTCGCGGAACAGTGCATGGAAAGCACATTTTCTAACGGGAGCTTATAATTCATCATCGTAAATATAGATTTCTTCGTCTCACCCGCGTAGCTGGTTCCGCCAATTAAAATCATTTTTTTACCGAAATGTGCAAGAATAAAAGCCTCCGAATTAGTGCCGTCCCTCTCCGGCACAGCCTGGAATTTGGGAGCGTTGATAACTGTATATTCCGGAATAAGTTTGCTTGTATCTTTGTTAAAGTCTATTGGTCTCACAAACATATTTCTCGCAAAAAGATTATGCCATGCCTCTGTATTTATAATTCTAATAGGAGTTTGATATTCTGAATCTGCGCCTACATAAAGGTCCTGCACAAAAAGCTCGCTTCCTTCAAGAAAGACAAGCATTTTTTTGAGTAAATTATCAAATTTTTCCTCATCTATACCTTTGTTCACTTTTCCCCACCATATATTTTTCTCGCTGGAAGGCTCTCTTACTGTAAATTTATCATTAGGTGATCTACCCGTGTAACGTCCGGTTTCAGTCACTAAAGGGCCTCTGTGAGCTAAAACGCCTTCCTTATCGTGCACTGCCTTTTCTACCAGGGCGGCTGTAGATAGGTTCCAGTGGACATTATCCACATTCTTAATTCCGTGTTTATCCAGACCATATTCAGTTGCAATATATCCAGTTTGCAGCATTTTTACAGATCCTTTCCATTAATTGAGATTGAAAGCCATTATTTGATAAAAAAATGATCGTATCATCATTTAATAATTTATCAAAGATAAAAAAATCCTTTCGTTTATTTAATTGTCTCATTATAGTGGGCAGGAATTATTTAATGGGCGTATTCCCCGTGTATTTCCCTTGATTTTACTGGTACAAAGTTTGCCGCAGGGAGCATAAATTTAAGTTATTAGTGAAGATAAACAGTATCGATCTGCCACGTACTTCCAAAGTGTTTGACACATAAGGCTTTTCAAAACATACTCAAAGAATAACAATAGAGAAAACTTTTGTTGTGTTCAAAGCTGTGATAGGATAATAAAATTCTTTGAAAATGAACCGGTGTTTGTATTATAGTTTGTTAAAAGAAAAATTAAATAGGGTAAAATTTTCTAATAATCGGATGCCATGGTAAGTTCTGCAAATAGAGTTTTAATAGTTGACGCGGATAAAGAATCCCGAGACACCCTTGCGGTACATTTTGAAAAATCAGGTTGGATTGTTTCCATAGCCAAAGACGGCCGGCAGGCTACCCAGGTTATAAATAGAGATGAGCCTAATATTGTAATTATGGATATAGTACTACCGCTTCGGGATGGCATTACTACCTGCAGCCTCATCAGAAAGGATCTTTCAATAATCAATTATTTCCCGATTATTATGATGACCTCCTCTCCTGATAGAAAAAAAATTGTAAGAGCCATTGACGCGGGCTGTGATGATTTTATCGTAAAGCCTTTTAAATTTGATGCGTTATTAAATAAGGTGAAAGAGCTGGTTGATTTCCAACGCAAAAAGGTAAAAGAGGAAGAAAAGCCGGATGAAGAAGCAGACAAAGAAGATGAAATTATTGTCTATTCCAAGCAAATGGTTGAAAAGGCTTTTTCAAATGCCATGCATGGTAAATTGGTTGACTATCCTGTTATTAAAAAAACCACTACAAAAATGGTAGAGATTGTCCATAAAGAAAAGACTCTACCACTGGCTTTCAAAATGAGGTCCTACAATGATTACACATATATACACTCAGTCAATGTGGCCGCTTTATGCATGTCATTTGCGTATCACCTTAAATGGAATGATTTAGATTTACAGATAGTAGGCGAAGGAGGGTTTTTACATGATATAGGTAAAACACAGGTCGATTTAAAAATATTATTGAAACCGGATAAACTGACTGATGATGAATTTTCTGAAATGAAAAAACATCCGGAGATGGGCACTGCAATAGCCAGCAAACAAAATATTGAGCCTGATATATTGAAGGTGATTGTTGAGCACCATGAGCGCGACGATGGAAAGGGTTATCCTAATAAACTTGCTAATGCTCAAATGAGTAAATATGGTAAATTATCTGCAATTGTTGATGTTTATGATGCCCTGACAACAGATAGATGCTATCACAAGGGCATTGATTCGGAAGTGGCCATCGAAAGAATGTCAAGCTGGAAAGGCCACTTTGATCCTGGATATTTTGAAAAATTTTCCAGTTTAATTAGTACAGAAACTATTGGAAAATAAGCTGCCATTATAGTCAAAACAACAAAAAAGTGAGAAAAATTATTGAGAGCGCATGAGTGTTTCTAATGCAAGTGCTTTTCTTTATAATATCTCCACCCTGCAACCACAATTCCAATTAAAGCAAATACAAGAAAACAGTTGCCATGTTACTCGTAAGTCATACCTCCTTCGATGCACGGCTCCGATAAAAAAAGCCAGTGTTCCAATAAACCTCAACGCTAATGTGAGCATGTCCCCTTTATAGCTTAGCATTGTCAAATCGACCAAAGCATTTGACAAATCGCAACCCCCACGTATAATATCTCAATTTAAGTTTATCTGAATTCAGGAGATTTTGATGAATATTTCTGTTATAGGCGTGGGTTATGTGGGGCTGGTTACCGGCGCGTGTTTTGCCGAGTTTGGTCTAAACGTAACCTGCTGTGATAAAGATAAGGAAAAGATTGATTCTTTAAACAAAGGTGAAATCCCTATTTATGAGCCGGGATTAGAAGAACTTGTCAGAAAAAACACCAGGGAAGAAAGACTCCATTTCACCACAAATCTTTCTGAATGTGTCAAGGGTTCTTTAGTCGTTTTCATTGCCGTTGGCACTCCATCAAAAGATGACGGCAGCGCTGATTTAACTTACATTGAGGAAGCAGCCAGAGTCATTGCGAAAAATATGGATGGATATAAGGTTATTGTGACCAAAAGCACTGTCCCTGTTGGCACAGGAAAACTCATTTCAGAAATCATCGAGAAAAGCCAGGTAGAGAAAGGATGTTTTGATGTTGTCTCAAATCCTGAATTCTTAAGAGAAGGTTCCGCGCTGGAAGACTTTATGAGACCGAACAGGGTGGTACTGGGAGCAAGCAGTCCTCAGGCAGTTGCCATTCTTAAAGATCTGTACAAACCACTTTTTCTTATTGAAGCTCCTTTTGTTATCACCAATGTTGAGACAGCAGAAATGATTAAGTACGCTTCCAACGCGTTCCTGGCAACTAAGATATCCTTTATAAATGAAATGGCTAACCTCTGTGAAAAGGTTGGAGCGGATGTCCATGTGGTGGCAAAAGGAATGGGACTGGACCATCGAATTGGTCCTAAATTTCTTCACCCGGGTCCGGGATATGGCGGCTCCTGTTTTCCAAAAGATACCCTTGCATTGGCCCAGGTTTCAAATGAAAACGATTTCAGGTTTGAATTAGTTGAAACAACTATTAAGGTAAACAAGAGGCAGAAAGCCTTGATGTTGGAGAAGGTAAAAAAAGGCGTAGGGAATGTGAAAGATAAAACAATAGGGGTGTGGGGTCTGACTTTTAAACCGAATACGGACGATATGCGGGATGCCCCTTCCGTTGATATAATTAACGGACTTGTTAAAGAAGGCGCTTCAATAAAAGCATTTGACCCGGTCGGTAGTGAAGAAGCAAAGAAGTTCCTCAAAGGCAATGTTGAATATTGCAGTAACATGCATAAGGCAATAACAGGTTGCGACGCCCTGGTGATTATTACGGAGTGGAATCAGTTCAGAAACCCTGATTTCGAAAAGCTGAAGAAATCTTTGAAAACACCTCTGATAATTGACTTGAGGAATATTTACGACCCGGAAAAAATGAAAGACCTCGGTTTCCAATATATATGCGTTGGTAGATAAATTTACTTTTGCTTCCCGCCGCTTGCCATTTCCATAATTCTTTTATACGGAAATATTCCGGAACTGTGTCCGTCATTCCATTTTACGGAAATTGCGTAATTCCCTAAAGGTTGGATTTCTTCCGCTTTAATATCAGGCAAAATATCTTCTTTTTTTAAGATCTGCGAGCCGGACATCTCATCAACACATCTTGCGCATTTACAACTGAGACGCAGGTCAAAATTACCAACTACAGTCTCTTCTCCATTCGGCCATTTGAGTGTAATCTTTTCCTGATCGAACGTAATTTGAGGTTTTTTCTCCAGACTCATGGAACTTTTGCCCAATGCCATAATCATATTATCTGCTGCAGTTTTAATGATTTTATTTTCTGTCGGTTTTACCAGATCTGACGCCAATTCTGTGCTGACCGGCAATTGCGCGAGGGTTCCCAGTCCAAATCTTTCGGTTAGATGAGAATTATCCCTGCCCCCAAATATAAAATGCTTTTTCTCGCAATTATCACAGATGAAATATGACATGTTTTCTATAATTCCAAGCATGGGGACATTGACTTTTTCAAACATTAAAATGCCCCTTGCCACATCAGCTACAGAAAGAGACTGTTTGGTAGTAATAATAACCGCTCCGTCTAATTGAACAGATTGCGTTATGGTTAACTGGACATCCCCGGTACCCGGAGGAAAATCAACTAAAAGATAATCCAATTCCCCCCAATCCACATTATGCAATATTTGTTGTATATAACCGGAAACCATCGGTCCCCTCATAATTGCCGGTGAGTCACCCATTAAAAAACCGAATGACATTATTTTTAGATTATCTTTAATCAGGGGATTGAATTTATTATCCGGCGTTAATTGGGCCTTTGAATTCCTGAGATTAAATAAAATAGGGATGGATGGGCCAAAAAGATCGGCATCCAGTAATCCGACTTTAAAGCCTCTACGGGCTATTTCTTTAGCTAAATAAGCCGCGATAGTGGACTTCCCGACTCCGCCTTTGCAGGAAGAAATAGCTATAATAGATTTAACTCCTTTAAGTCCGCTGTTTTCAATTTTTAGGGCATGAGATTTTTTTGAAGAGGTCATGTTTACAATAACTTCTTCTATTCCATCTAATCCTTTTACAATATTTTCAGCCGATTTTTTAAATTCGTCTTTTACAGGACAGGCGGGAGTTGTCAGCTCAATATCAAAACTGACTTTTTTATCTTTGATATCAATATTTTTTACAAACCCCAGGGTTACTATATCTTTTTTAAAATCAGGGTCAATAATTCCGCTTAACGCTTTTAAAATTTCTTTTTCAGTTATCATTTTCTTCAAATAATAAGCAATGATTTCATCTTATTTATGTAGAGTCATATACTTACAATAAGGGTTCAAAAAGTTTTTAACATGTATTTCGGTGAAAGAAAATCTTTTAGTTTCCTTCTTAAAAATGAGGTCAATAACTAATAATTCAGGCTGTCCGAAAACGTCGAAAGGGTGCATGTTGTCATTCTGAGCGAAGCGAAGAATCTCATGTTTTTAATACGTTGTCCGCAGGATATTCTTCGGCAAAAGCCTTAGAATGACATTTTCGGACAGCCTGTTGCTCCGAAGTCACGCTTAGCGGGGCGAAGGAGATGGGGTGTGTTAATGTCTGCTACAACCCTTTCCCCATTGTATAATTATTTCAATTTACATAAAACCTTGATGTATAATCTGCAACATATCTACCAGAATTTATTAAATTATGAATAAAAGAAAAAATGCCAAAATAGCTTTATTTGTAAATATTATTCTATGGATTCTTACCGCGTGGGCGATTGTTGCCGGTTTAGGAGGACCGAAGTTTCAAAGTTTTTTCACCACCGAAGGGTGGGAATTAGCCATTTCTTATTTTGATCAGGGAAGATGGGGACTTGGATTCGGCCACTTAATAGACAGTTTAACATTGGGAGGAAAAGCCTCTACATTTCTTTCCATATCATTAATAGTTATTCTCTTTTACCTTCAATATGTTTTAAAAAAAGAACCACCACCTGGATCTGAACCTGGACAACCACCTAAACCTGGACAACCATCAATTATTATAAACAATTACACAATTTTCTTAAATTCTATCGAAAATCTGCCTTTATCCCGCCTGAAAGTCGGGACGGAGGAGGAACTGGTGGGGAGGGGAGATGAGGTAAAATGGCTTGAGGAGCATTTGATAAAACAGCAGACTGCGAGTGTGGCGGTGGTTTCCCTTCACGCGGCAGGGGGAATGGGAAAGACCTTTTTGTCCCATGTATTTGCCACAAAGTTTCGCGAACAAAACCAATTTCTGGAAATTCAGGTAGGGGAGAGACCCGCCCTGGATGCTGCCGTGGAAATTCTGGAAAAACTCTCCGTGGATACAAGCAAAATTAACTCGGAAGAAAATCTGAAGCAGACCCTTAAAGATATTTATTCGCAAACAGAAGGTATCCTCATCCTGGACGATATCTGGCGGGATGATATTAATATTCTTATTCCCGAAACCATTAAATGGCGGGTTTTGATCACCACTAGGAAGGAAGATTTAGCCAGGAAATTTACCCCTACTCTTTTACAACTGGATGTTTTTACCCCGGAAGAATCTTTAAAGCTTTTTCAAAAGGTTCTGGGAGACGGTTTTAAACGGGATGAAGAGGAAAGTTATAAGAATTTAGCAAAATTTCTTTCTCACCGTCCTTATGGGATCCGCTTAGCATCCGAAAGTTTAAAAAACTCCTTGAGAATAAACTCACCGGCAAAGCTCCTTGAGGATTTACAGAAATTTGGATTACCAAAAAAGGGTGGGGTGGAAACTGATGCAGGGGACCTGGCAGACCTGCGTTCCCTGCTGGAACATTCCCTGCAACAGTTGGAAGAAACATCAAGCTTTTCCCGTCAGCTTTTAAACGATCTTGCCGTATGTGAGGCTTCCGGCATGGAACTCCACTATTTCATGATCTGGCAGGTTGGTAAAACAGGGGCAACTATAGACCAGGTAGAAAAGGAATTATTACAGGCGAAGAACTTTTCTCTCATTCTTATCGAAGAAGAACGGTTTGAATTTATGGGGGATGAGGTTTTGTATAAAAAAATTCGTTTGCACACGGACCTTCTGAATATTTTAAGGGAATCTCCCCTGGTAGAAGAAAGAACTTCTCTTCATAAATTTCTCAAACAGATTTTAGTAGAGGAACCGGAAGGGATGGAAAAGAAACGGGGACTCCAGCGCCAGGTATTCCAACTCTATTCCTATTTTCGGAACAATGCTGATGTTCTCCATAACCTTTATCGGGATTTTGCGGAACACCTTTTCAGAACAGGGCTTCTTTTTTGGGCTTACGAGATTGGCGAGTCGTTAAGAAAGTTAATAAACGAAAAAAAATATGCGGAAAACTTTGCCGTAATTCTTGGCAACCAGGCGCTGCTCCTTCAAAGTTGGGGAAAACTGAATGAGGCTATGGTACTCCATAAAGAACAAGAAGATATATGCAAGAAGTTGGGTTATAAGGAGGGGCTAAGTAAAAGCTATAGCGGTCAAGGGATAATCCTTAACATTCAAGGTAGCTTGGTTGAGGCTATGGAACTTTACAAAAAAGAAGAGGTAATATGCAAGGAGTTGGGAGATAAGGAGGGTCTTAGCAGAAGCTATGGCAACCAGGCGTTGATCTTTAATACTTGGGGAAAGTTGGATGATGCTATGGAACTTCACAAGAAAGAAGAGGCGATATGCAAGGAGTTGGGAAACAAGGCAGGGCTAGGTAGTAGCTATGGCAACCAGGCGCTGACACTTAAAGATTGGGGAAAGCTGGATGAGGCGATGAAGCTTCTAAAAGAGCAAGAAAAAATATGTAAGGAGTTGGGCGATAAGGCGGGGTTAGGTAATAGTTATTGGAATAGGGGGCTTTTATTTAAAGAAATGAAACAACATGATGAAGCGATAAAAAGATTGAAAGAATCGATAAAATTTCAAGAAGAACTGAAAGACCATCGTCTTGAAAAGCATAAGAAGTTTCTTGCTGAATATGAGGAAGAACTTGGGAAGGGGAAATAAAACATTGAACATTGCTGGCTTCGCCCCGCTAGGCGTCGCTGCTTCGCTCTGCCACTTTTGGTTGACGGTGAAGCGCAGCCTTATCCTGCTACGAACTATCAACTGATTTTATAATTAAAAAAATTTGAAAAAAATTAGCATATTGACTTTGTGCGCACAATAGGTTAATTTATTATTTTAGATGGAATTTGAATTCAGCGAGGAAAAGAATTATCAATTATTTCAAGAGCGTGGAGTTACTTTTAACAATGTCATTGAGTCAATAAACGAAAAAGGTATTTTGCTAAATATTGAGCATCCAAACAAGGAAAAATATCCAAATCAAAAAATACTCGTTGTGGATGTCGACGGTTATGCTTACTGTGTACCATATGCAATTAAAAGGGACAAGTATTTTTTGAAGACCATATTTCCAAGTAGAAAATTTAAATACCTGATTGAAGGGAATAGGAATGAATAGATACAAAGTAAAGTATTTTGATAAGGAAGAAAAAGAGCTAATAAAAGCTTTAAATAAAGTGGATACCAAAAGTTTAAAAAAACCTTCTAATAAAGAGCAAAAGCAATTTAAAGAAGCAGCCGGGGAATTCCTGAAAAAAGAGACAAAAATGAATATTAGAATTGATCCTTTTGAATTAAATCAAATAAAAAAAAGAGCTAAAAAAGAAGGTCTAAAATATTCCGCATTAGTAAAAAGCGTAATACATAAATATATTACAGGCCAGTTAGTTGAGAAAAAATAAATAAAACACTTTTGCACATACCGAGAGGTGACCTATTACGAGTAAAAAAACTGATTTTAGTAAAATGATAGAAAGAAAAAATCTATTGTTTGTAATATCAGCGCCATCCGGAACAGGAAAAACCACGGTTTCTGGAAAAATACTTAAAGAAATTGATGGTTTAATCCCTTCTGTTTCGCATACAACCCGTTCCCCAAGAGAAGGTGAAATTAATGGGAAGGATTATTGTTTTATTTCCCGGGAAGAGTTTAAGAGAAAAATTGGAGCGAAGGAGTTTGTGGAATGGAATGAATATAACGGTAATTACTATGGGTCTTCATTTGAGAATATTGAAAAAGCTGAGAAGCTAAATAAAGACCTTCTCTTTGTTATTGAAGTAAATGGGGCTGGCAACATTAAAAAAAGGCATAATAATGGTATTTACATTTTTATTCTTCCTCCCTCAATAAATACCTTAAGAGAACGGCTTGTCTACCGGGGGGCCGAATCCAAAGAGGCCATTGATATGAGAATAAAAATCGCGGAAAAAGAAATCCAACATTATACTGAATATGACTATGTTATTATAAATAATGATATTGATGAAACAGCGAAGCAAGTTTCTTCAATTATTTTCGCGGCAAGGTGCCGGAGGGATAACCTTATAATGAATTCCGGCAAATCAGCTAAATGAGAAGTATAAAAAAACAAAAAGAAGTTTTGCTGGGCGTAACTGGCGGAATCGCTGCGTATAAGGCGGCTGAAATTGTTAGGTTACTACAAAAAAATGACTGCGCTGTTACTGTAGTGATGACAGAAAACGCCAAACAATTTATTACCCCTTTAACCTTTGAATCGCTTACAGGCAGGCATGTTTATTCAGGCCTTTTTGATCCACAGTCCCCTTCGGCAATGGAGCATATAGAATTGAGCAAGAAATCGGATTTGCTGTTAATTGCTCCTGCTACGGCAAACATAATCGGTAAAGCGGCTCATGGTATTGCCGATGATCTTCTTTCCTGTCTTTTGATGACAGTAACCAAACCGATTATCATTGCCCCGGCAATGAATACCAATATATACCTGAGTTCTGTTGTTCAGGAGAATATTGCTTGTTTAAGAAAACGGGGTGTTAAAATAATCGGGCCTGAAAAAGGAGAACTTGCTTGTGGCGATGAAGGCCCCGGGCGTTTGGCCGAGGTTGAAAGCATTGTTGATGCCGTTAAAACCGCGTTAAAAACAAGTGAAACGCTTAAAGGAAAAAGAATTCTCGTGACTGCCGGGCCTACCAGGGAAGCAATGGACCCGGTCAGGTTTATTTCAAACCCGTCCTCCGGCAAGATGGGTTTTGCTCTGGCAGCCGAAGCTTTAAAGAGGGGTGCCGAGGTCACTTTGATTAGCGGGCCCACCAGGCAGGAACCTTTACCCGGTATTAAGTTCATCCCGGTTGTTACAGCTCATGAAATGAAAGAAGAGGTTTTTAAATGTCTGACCCAAATAGATATTGTTATTATGGCCGCGGCAGTTGGAGACTATCAACCTGTTAGATATTCAAAACAAAAAATAAAAAAAGATAAGGAATTGTTAGTACTCGAATTCAAAAAAACCATTGATATTTTAGCTGAGATTGGCAGAAAAAAAGGGAATAAAATTCTAATTGGTTTTGCTGCCGAAACAGAGCAGTTAATAGAAAATGCAAGGGAGAAGCTCAAAAAGAAGAACCTGGACATAATCGTTGCAAATAAAATTGGAATTTCAGAGAGCGGTTTTCAAAGCGATTTAAATGAAGCTGTAATTTTATCTAAAAATGGAAAAGAAGAAGAACTTCCTTTGATGTCCAAAACCAATTTAGCAGGCAAAATTTTTGATATGTTAAACCACCGTCTCACCCCTACTCTCGCAGCAAAACGGAAACTTTCCCGATTAAAGTAAAACATTGGGTAAATTGAGTAAAATATTTTTTCTAAACTCAAAGAACTTTGAGCTTATGGCTCACAACTCATTTCCTTCTCCAACTTCACGTCCCCGATCCCTGGTTTTAGGATTGCTGCTTATTTTAAGTATTGTTTTTATATTCACAGGGGCTTCCCATGCAGAAGAATCAAGCAAAGAGATCAAATTTAAAATACCTTATGAATTACTTGCTGGCGATCGGAGGGAAGAAGTAAGAAAAATTGTAGCTAAACATACCATTTTCCGATTTTTTAAAGATTTAGAATATAAGGTGGATAAAGCTATATTAAAATTTATGCTGGATCGTCCTGTTTTTTTATCGGTAACTTTAAAGGCTATGAAAATAAGAAACTATTTAGTTAAACACGGCGCAGATGGGATGTACGTATTTGATGATCGGAAAGGAATTATCGGGAAATTCGAACCGATTTACTCCGTACCAAGGAAAAAATATTATTACGGATTCGGTGGATATCATGGCGTGATTTTTAAATTACTTGGGAAGGGAACGCTATTATTCGAATATCGAGGGGTCGGAGGTAACCCTCGCAGAACTTATGTTAACGCCAATGTGTATACGAAGATCGATAATATTGTTGTGGAAATATTCCTGAAAATTCTGAAGCCTATCATTATGCCTTTGATGGATAAAAAGATTTATAAATTTATTAACGAAACCCAGGAATTGGCCAGGGAAATTACCACTCATCCTGAGAAAGTCTATCAGGTTGTTAAAGAAAGTGGACATGCTGATGAAAAGGAATTAGAAGAATTCCGGAAACTGGTTTTATGAAATTACAAAAATGGGAAAAAGATACTCCTCCTTCATCCAAGGAACTGGAGAACGCTCTAAGGAACGAAGGATTCAATTTTTATCGTTGGAGTGATAACCCGGGGGTTACGTACCCGTGGCATACACACCCTGATCCGGAGGTCAGGTGGGTTATTTCAGGATCAATCAAAATGGGCCTGAGAGACGATAAAGAAGTTGTATTGAATCCCGGAGATCGTTTGGACCTGCCTGCTAATACGGAGCATTGGGCCAGAGTAGTAAGCCGCGTGCCTGTTGTTTACCTTTGCGCTTCAAAGAAATAATCTAGGACACACCAAAATATCTTCCTGCTTTATAAGTTCTTATCTTTGTGTTAATCTTTATTTTCTAATTTTGCAAATATTAAGGATATTTTTATGGAAAGAACTGCTGTTGTAAAACGTAAAACCAATGAGACAGAAATTGAAATGGATTTAAACCTTGATGGTGAGGGGAAATATGATGTTTCAACGAATGTTCCCTTTCTGGA
>DASCNB010000025.1:0-4326 GCA_036011265.1 Nitrospinota bacterium
TATGACCGTGAAGGCGCGGATGAATTGACTTTTCTTGATATTACAGCTTCTCATGAACAAAGAAATATAATTATCGATGTAGTGAAAAAAACGGCTGAGAAAGTTTTTATGCCTCTAACAGTAGGCGGTGGCATACGGACTATGGATGATATACGGGTATTGTTAAAGGCCGGAACAGATAAGGTGTCTATTAATACCGCGGCTATTAAAGATCCGGAGTTTGTTAAAAAAGCCTCCAGACGGTTTGGAAGTCAATGCGTTGTTGTGGCAATTGACGCGAAAAGAAAAAATGAGAGCAATGTGAAAAAAGAGGAATTGCGTTCCGCGTGGGAGATTTATACACATGGAGGACGGCACCCTACCGGGATTGACGCAATTGACTGGGCGAAAAAAATGGAAGAATTTGGCGCCGGTGAAATCCTGTTAACCAGTATGGATAGGGACGGAACAAAAAAAGGATATGATATTGAGTTGACAAAAGCAGTTTCGGAAGCGGTGACTATTCCTGTTATTGCATCCGGTGGTGTTGGAACTCTTGAGCACCTTCATGAAGGCTTAACCGCGGGAAAGGCAGACGCTGTACTGGCGGCCTCTATTTTTCATTTCAGGGAATATTCAATTAAACAGGCGAAAGATTATCTCAAAGAGAAAGGAGTAATTGTGAGGAGTTAGAATAATAGGCCTTTATTTTCTTTTGCAGTTCTGATACTCTAATTCAGCGGTTTTTTCTCACCAAAAAGTCTGAAAAACCCCCAAAAAATTATTCCGAAAATTCTTTAGATTCTTGTTGACTAAGTAAAAATATCTTGCTAACATAGTGGTTTTTTTGAAAGTAATTAGCGAGTTCATTCCCCGTTTCTTGCTTCGGGGAGATTTAATATTTCACGATCGTCCTTTTAGTTAAACGTTACAAAAATTTAATAAATTTTTTATTTTAATTTTTAAGTGACCTTAAGGCGGCGTTAGCCGCCTTATTTGTTTTTATTCATTGTGTTATGTGAGGAGAAGAGCATTGCCAACCGTTAACCAGCTGGTGCGACTTGGAAGAAAAAAAATTAAACAAAAGACGGACAGTCCGGCGTTAAAATCATGCCCGCAAAAAAGAGGGGTATGCCTCAGGGTTTATACATCAACTCCAAAAAAACCGAATTCTGCTTTAAGAAAAGTGGCCAGAGTCAGGTTAACAAATGGAATGGAAGTAACAACTTATATCCCCGGAGTTGGACACAATCTTCAAGAACACGCCATAATTTTAATCAGGGGGGGGCGGGTAAAAGACCTTCCGGGCGTTAGATATCACGTTGTTCGAGGTTCTCTCGATACCTTAGGCGTTCAGGATAGAAAGAAAAGTCGCTCTAAATATGGAACAAAGCGGCCTAAGAAATGATCTTGAGAAACCGATAATTTCTTGAATAAAAAAACACGGAATAATTATGTCTAGAAGAAGAGCAGCAGTAAAAAGAAAACTTAAACCGGACCCAAAGTTTAATGAAGTCATCATTAGCCAGCTTACCCAGTTTATTATGAAGCAGGGGAAGAAAAGCGTGGCGGAAAGTATTATATATAAATCATTTGACGTAATTACCGAGAAAACCAAAGAAGATCCTTTAAAGGTTTTAAAGAAAGCCGTTGATAATGTAAAGCCGATGCTTGAAGTGAGATCCAGACGCGTGGGCGGCGCGACATATCAGGTGCCTGTTGATGTTCGCTATGAAAGAAGGATCTCTCTGGCTCTTCGGTGGATAGTTGAAGGCGCAAAGCAAAGAAAAGAATATGGAATGGTAGAGCGGTTAGCAAGCGAATTATTAGATGCTTATAAAAATACCGGTTTGGCAGTTAAAAAGAAAGAAAATACTCATAAAATGGCGGAAGCTAATAAAGCTTTTGCTCATTATAGGTGGTAAGTATTAAGGAGTTTTTTTGTGGCAAAGAAAGAATCTTTAGATAAAACAAGAAATATAGGGATTATCGCTCACATAGACGCGGGAAAAACAACCACCACAGAGCGAATTCTTTATTATACAGGCAAAACTCACAAAATCGGCGAGGTTCATGAAGGAACCGCGATTATGGACTGGATGGACCAGGAGCAGGAACGGGGAATTACTATAACTTCTGCCGCAACTACCTGTTACTGGAACGACCATCGCATTAATATAATAGATACGCCTGGTCATGTTGATTTTACCGCGGAAGTAGAAAGATCGCTAAGAGTATTGAATGGAGCCATAGGAGTTTTTTGTGCGGTTGGTGGAGTAGAGCCTCAATCTGAAACCGTCTGGCGCCAGGCAGAGAAATACCATGTTCCGAGAATTGCTTTTGTAAATAAAATGGATAGAACAGGGGCGGATTTCTTTAGCTGTGTTAGTCAAATGAAGGATAAGCTCGGCGCGAACCCGGTACCCATTCAAATACCGATTGGCGCGGAAGATAAATTTAAAGGCATAATTGACCTTATAGAAATGAAAGCGCTGCTATTTGAAGATAGTAGTTTGGGTGTTAAATTTGAAACCGCGGATATACCTGACGATATGATTGAAGAGGCAAAAAAACGCCGTGATGTACTTCTTGAAGCAATTTCCGATGAAAACGAATCTATTATGGAAAAGTACCTGGATGGTAAAGAAATTTCAATAAAAGAGCTTAAAGAAGCCATCAGGAAATCGACTCTTACTCTTGGAATACTCCCTGTTTTATGTGGAGCAGCCTTTAAAAACAAAGGTGTACAGCAATTGCTGAACGCCGTTATCGACTACCTCCCCTCCCCCTTTGATATCCCTTCCATTCAAGGAATTAACCCACAATCCGGAAAAGAAGAAGAGAGAAAAACTGATAATAGCGCGCCTTTTTCAGCCCTGGCTTTTAAAATAATGACCGATCCGTTTGTGGGGCAGCTTGCGTTTTTCCGCGTTTATTCCGGAACATTAAAGTCCGGTTCTTATGTTTATAATTCTACAAAAGATATTAAAGAAAGAATCGGCAGAATCATGAAAATGCACGCGGACAAAAGAGAAGATGTTAACGAAATACACGCCGGTGATATTTGCGGTGTTATCGGACTAAAAAACACTATGACCGGCGATACATTATGTGATGCAAACCGCCCCATTATATTGGAATCCATGAAGTTCCCCGAACCCGTTATTTCAATTGCCATCGAACCCGGTACTAAAGCAGAACAGAATAAACTGGGAGAATCGCTTAATAAGCTAATGCGGGAAGATCCTACTTTTAAAATACAATCAGATGAAGAAACGGGTCAGACAATAATGTTGGGAATGGGAGAATTGCATCTTGAAGTGCTTGTGGAAAGATTGAAAAGAGAGTTCTCCATAAATGCTAATGTTTCCAAGCCTCAAGTTGCTTATAAAGAAACTATTAAAAATCAAGTGCAGGCCGAAGGAAAATTTGTACGACAATCCGGAGGTAGGGGTCAGTATGGACACGCAAAGATTATTCTGGAGCCAGGTGATAAACCAGAAGGAGGTTTTGAGTTTATTAATAAGATTGTCGGGGGCTCCATTCCAAAGGAATATATTCCTGCTATAAAGAAAGGTATGGTTGAAGCCATGGAAAGTGGCATTTTAGCCGGCTATCCTTTGATTAATATTAAAGTGACTCTTATTGATGGTTCATTTCACGAGGTTGATTCATCAGAAATGGCTTTTAAGGTTGCTGGATCCATGGCGCTTAAAAATGGATGCAAGAAAGCGGAGCCCATTTTGCTGGAGCCGGTAATGTCTGTGGAATTAGTGGTGCCGGAACAGTTTATGGGAGATGTCATTTCCCACTTGAATTCAAGAAGAGCAAAAATTAACGAATTGACAGACCGGGCAGGAGCAAAAGTTATTAAAGCTTTAGTGCCTTTAGGTGAGATGTTTGGTTATGCTACTGATATTCGTTCCATGACACAGGGAAGAGGTAGTTTTACTATGGAATTTTCAAAATACAGCGAATTACCTCAAGCTATTTGCGAACAAATTATTGCTAAAGCAGGAATGGAAAAAGAGCCTGTAGCTGTTTAAACCCAATCGATTAGGATTGGGAGGTGAACCGTTTTATTTTTTAAGGAGATCTAATGGCAAAAGAGACATTTAAACGCGACAAACTTCACATGAATGTAGGTACGATAGGTCATGTGGACCATGGTAAGACGACATTAACGGCAGCGATGACCGAAGTGTTGTCAAAAAAAGGTTTTGCCGATTATGTGCCCTTTGACCAGATAGACAAAGCGCCTGAAGAAAAAGAGAGAGGAATAACGATAGCGATAGCGCACGTAGAGTATAAATCCGAGAAACGCCATTACGCGCATGTCGATTGTCC
>DASCNB010000026.1:0-7617 GCA_036011265.1 Nitrospinota bacterium
TCATACAGCAGTCAAGCATGTTTACAAGGAGTAAATCTTTTTTTAGCATTTACCATGCTCTTTATGACCAAGTGCCGCTTTTGATGGATAAGGCGATAGGGGGAAAAGTCTTGCCAGACGACAAAGTCGAGCTTGACATCTTTTTAATATATTTATAATCTCAACCCTATACAAGAGTAATTTTATTATTAAGCCGTTGAGCATGATTAGGATGATCCTGTTATGGAGAAGGATGGAATTGCCCACGTAGTAGTCGGTCTCCCCTTAACAACTGTTTTTTTCTACAAAATTCCAGAGAGGTTAGTCCCGTTTATCCAAAAAGGAATGAGGGTTTTAGTCCCATTCGGCCCGAGGAGAATTGCCGGGTATGTTGTTGAAACAACGAATGAAGTAGATTCGGAATATGAAAATAAATTAAAGGAGATTATTAATGTATTGGATAAAGTTCCTGTTATAAGTCTTAGACTGATGGATTTAACTCGCTGGATTGCTGATTATTATCTTGCTCCGTGGGGCGAGGTGATTAAAGCCGCCCTGCCTAAGAGCATAGAGAGGCTAAAACCTAAATATGAAAAACATCTGTCTTTGACTAAGAATATTACTGAAAACGATATAAAAGAGAAGTTCAGCAGGTCACACAAACAGCAGCAAGTAATCCGTATTTTGCTTACTGGGGAAACTTCATACAAGGAACTTGGTCGGGAAATCAAAAGTCTTTCCAGTGTAGTCAATACACTACATAAAAATGGGATCATACGAATTATCCGTAAAGAAGTCGGTCGCAACCCTCTGTCTAATGTAGAAGAAGAGAAAAGCCAAAAAATTCCTAAAACTCTGAATACAGAGCAATTTAAGACATTTAAAGAAATTTCCGCTGGTATTAATGAGCAAAAGCATAAGGTTTATCTTCTGCACGGAGTTACAGGTAGCGGGAAAACAGAAATATATATGCAAAACATCTCAGAGACTCTTTCCCAAGGAAAAGAAGTTATTTACCTCGTTCCAGAAATTGCGATTACTCCACAATTAATACAACGGCTTAAATCACGGTTTGGAGATAAGATTGCCCTGCTGCACAGTACTTTGTCTGATGGAGAGCGATACGATGAATGGCGCAGGATTCGGAGTGGGAAAGCCAAAGTAGCTGTAGGGCCAAGATCCGCGATCTTTGCCCCCTTTGATAATCTGGGAATGATTGTTGTTGATGAAGAGCATGAGTATTCTTATAAACAGGATGAAAGTCCTTGTTACCATGCCAGGGATGTGGCAATTAAATTAGGTGAAATTTCAGAGGCAATTGTCATATTAGGTTCAGCTACTCCATCTCTGGAATCATATAATCAGGCTAAAAAAGGGAAGTACGTTTATCTTACCTTGCCGAACAGGGTTGGAAATCAGCGCCTGCCGGAAATCGACATCGTTGACATGCGTGTTAAAAATACTGATATTCCCAAAAGAACGGCAATTTCCGGGATTTTGCGAGAAGAAATTGAAAATCGATTAGTTAAGAACGAACAGGTGTTTCTGTTTTTAAACAGGCGCGGAACCGCTTCTTTCCTGCAGTGCAGAGAATGTGGATATACTTTTTATTGCCAAAACTGCAGTGTCAGCCTTACTTTTCATTTTGCTGAAAAGCTTAACCGTTGCCATTATTGCGACTATTATGTAAAAGTTCCTAATACGTGTCCTGAATGCAAAGGGATAAAAATAAATTTCTCTGGGATAGGAACGCAAAAAATAGAAGAAGATTGTTACAGGCTTTTTCCAAATGCAAGAGTACTGAGGATGGACAAAGACTCAACTAGGACAAAACACGCTTACCACAACATTTTTAAAAAAATCGAAAAACGTGAAGTTGATATCCTGATAGGCACTCAAATGATTGCCAAAGGGCATGATTTCCCATTTGTCACGCTTGTAGGTGTTGTCGCAGCTGATCTATCCCTCAATATTCCTGATTTCAGATCTGGGGAAAGGACGTTTCAGTTGATCACCCAGGTAGCGGGAAGATCGGGCAGAGGTAATCTTTTAGGAAAAGCCGTTGTCCAGACGTATAATCCAAATAATGATATTATTAAACACGGTAAAAATTACGATTATGAAAATTTTGCCGCGCGGGAAATCGATTGGAGAGAAAGGTTAGGTTATCCTCCTTGTACTAAAATGGTTGGTATTAAATTAGAAAGTATAAATGAAGAAGCAGTAAAAGAAATTGCTTCTCAATTTGGAAAATCTCTCAAAAAAACCATCGCCAAACAGAGCAAGGGAAAAAGCAAATATCCTGCGGTTGATTTTTTAGGGCCTGCAAAATCTCTGCTGTATAAAATAAAAAATGTCTATAGGTGGCAGATAATATTAAAAGGTCCGGCATCTGACCCCTTGAAGGAGATTGTTCAAGAGATGAAAACAAAATTTACCGGAAGTTTATTAAAAAAAGCCAAAGTAAAAGTTAAATACGACATAGACCCCATCAACCTAATGTAACAATATCATAAATTTATAAAATATATTTAACTTGCATTTGTTTTTAGGGTTTGATTAAATACCTGTTGTTTTAACTGAAATCCGTGATCGGGAAAGAAAATGACCACTATAAATTCCCGATCGTGCCTGACTATCTGTCAGAAAACCTTTTGGATATAGCACAACAAGAATGGTAAATGTAAAGACCGCCTGTACTACAAACTTGCAAAATTGTGTTTTTTTAGCACAATTTCTATAACAGATTGGGCTGTAGCCCATTTGGTTGTGGTCCTGGCCCTTTGTGATTTTTTAGAGGAAAAGCTCACCCTGTATCCAGATTACTGCCTATAAAATATATTATTGAGCCTTTCGCAATTTCATTTTTTGAAAAATTTTGATCTTATTAATTAACAGAGGGTTTGCTAAACCGAAAACTCCAGTTGATAACACTTACCTCCAGCATATTGATTATCGATAATTCTACCCCCGTATGAGAGGTAAAACAATAAAGCCTCTTTATTGTCCTTTAAAACAGCAACCCTGTATTTTTTTATGCACTCCTTTCTAAAATACTCAATTGCTCTTTCAAATAAAAGGTGAGGCGCTCTTTTTCCGGTTTTTTTATCTATAATATTCACTCCCTCTTTTGTTATACCGAACGACAAAATTTCCCCCCAAATAATTTCGTTTTGGTGAGATGAAATGGTTTTTCTCTTTAACATGTCCTGTAAAACACTCAAAACCGTTTTTACTAACGACGGTTTATTGATAATAGTTTGCAGAATAATAAAACATAAACGCATGAAATTATATTTTAACCCCTTAGATAAAAAATTTAGAGGATCGTTTGTATAAGACACAAAACCAACACATGTATGTCGATAATAAAAAAGATCACAAAAAAACAACCTGGCTTTTACAAGAGAACTGTAATAGAATCTTTTCATAAACGGTTCTCCTAATTTAGCAATAGGGCTGTCACTAAGCAGCTCTCCATGTAACCTGACCACCGCTTCGATATGTTCTGGGTTGTCGTGGTCTAATGAGGTAATTATAAAAATGGGGGCCTCCCACCAGTTACCATAATTTTCTGGCCAGTAGTATAAGAGGAATAAGAAGAAGCCAAATAAATTACTGCTTTAGCGACATCAGATGGAGACGCGTTTCTTTGCTGGGGAGATTCATTCGCGATTGCGTTCATAGACATTTTTGATACATGGGCAGTGAGATCAGTTTGAGTAATACTGGGTTGAACCATGTTTACCTGAATGTTTTTCGACGCAAATTCATAGGCCAGACTGCGTGTTAAACCTACCAATCCGCTTTTAGCAAGTATGTATTTTGTTTGTTTGGGAAAAGGAAGATCAACAAAAATAGTAGACATATTGATAATTTTACCACTGCCATTTTTAATCATAAGAGGAATAATTTCTTTACAGCAGTTAAAAGCTCCTTTGAGTATAATATCAATATCCTGCTGAATTTCATCCCATGTCAACTCAGTAAAATCAATGGGAGTTACATTACCCACAGCGTTATTAACTAAAACATCAATCCGATCGTGCACAAGGCAAACCTTTTTTACCATTTTCTTTACTTGGTCTAATTGAGAGACGTCGGCCTGATGTGCAAACCCTTCCCCACCATTCTTTTTTATTTCCTTAATAATATTTTTTGCATCGTTCTTCCCCTGGAAATAATTGACAACGACTTTAGAGCCGTGCAAGGAAAACATTTTTGCCATAGTTTCACCGAGCCCACGACTGCCTCCTGTTATTAAGATGACTTTATCCTTTAATCCCCAGTCAACTTCATTTTTTTTAAGTTTTAAAAGTGACGGCATTTTTATTGCCGGCCTATTAACTTTCACATTAATTTCTCCCTCAGCGCATAAGCTTATATTCTTGCTCTTCCGAAGCTCTTGAATTGTTATTTTAAGAAGTAAGCTTTCTGTGGATATTGATTTGAATGCGACCTTTCCAGTCAGCTCATAAATCGTATTGTTTTCGATGTTTTGCAAAAAAGTGCAACTAAAATTTGTAAAAGTAGCATATCTACCAGGTAAGCACATTCCAACAAAAGAAGAAAATAAGGAATTAGCCAGATGGTGGTTTACTTGAACGGTTTCAAGTCGAGTAGGGTCAAAAGAGCCTTTCCCATTAATAATTCCGTCATAAAGTATTGAATAAAGCTTTTGCCTGATATCCTTTGAAATAGAAAACTTGAAACTCGCTTTATCATTTTTGTCAATTTGATTTATTTCAAGTTTTTTTTCAATAAGCGATGATATTAGCATCCCTTTTTTAGAACTTTTTTTATTTTTTAAAGGGGGGAGAGAGGGGGGGGCACACTTTTTAAATCTTCCACACAATATCCCAGATGTCAAAATTGAATTTGATTTTTTATCGTGAACAGTAAAACTACAACTTAAATTATTATCTTCAAAGTTGAAGTTTAAAATGGTTCCTTTTAATGTTAATTCCTGTCCAATAAAAACTGGTTTTAAAAAGTTAGCGGAAATATTTTGAAGCAGGAATAAATGGGAATTTACACGAAAAAAATCAAAAAGTGAAATAAAAGAAACCGGAAGCATTCCATGAGCAGTGTTCTTGCGGTACATGGTTTTTCTGCCAAATTCTTTGTCAACGTGAAGCGAACTGAAGTCGCCGGTAAGCTCCGCGAAACCTTTGAGCATATCTTCTGAAATTACAATATCGAAAAAAGATGACCCCCCTTTCCTAATGTCTGTAATTTTGAAACTGCTTTTTTTGTTTTTCATGGAGTTATGGGTTTCAATAAAAACTACGCGAAACAGTCCTTAAGTTCTTCAATACTAATAAAAGAGGGAAGGGAATAATCATTACTCAAGTCCCAGGAAAATTCAAAACCGCTGGGTTTATGGTTGAAACCGGAATGATTAAAAAAATTTAAGCAAGGATTATTTTTAGCCGTAGGGATATAAATGGCTTTGACTTTTTTAACTTTATGATCCTTTGAGTACCTACATATAAAAGAAAGCATTGCTTCTTCTATTTTTCGTCCCATAACCCTGCAACTAAGAACAAAATCCACTATCGTTGCATCTGCATTAGCACAGTTCATGCTTGATATTCCGGTTAACCCTGAATCCCCGAACTTATCAGAAATATAAAAAACCCACATATGGTTTCCTTCGGATTGTTCCCATTTTAATAATTCACTTTCGCTCAGTCTTCGGGTACTCAAGTTCATCTGGTTAGTTTTGTTTAATAGCTGGACTGCTCGTTTAATGTTGGATTCGCTTAAAGACTCAATTTTAATAGTAAGGTGCAAACTTTTGAGCCACTCATCCAAGGAGGGGACATTTTTTTTAACTTTTGTTCTTTCTCTTTCAGCCATATACATTTTGGTTTTATTCAAATCTTCAATGCTGATCGAAGGAGAATCAAAACACCTCAAGTTACTTAATGTTTGTTTGTAAAGCATGCTGTCCTGAGGCCAATCCAAAACGAGTACTTCAAGCAAAGCCTCTCTTACCCGATCTCTTTCAGCCGGGTTATTATCAATAAATACAACTGATTGAAGCCCGAGGTTCAACTCTTCTACTAACTCCAGAATGTTTTTTGCTTTATCATTCCAATTGATTCTCCATCCAGCGAAATCGTCTTGTCTTAGAACCATTTCCGGATGCTTGTTAATGGCCTCAAAAGCTATTTTTTCATCATTTTTACTTACGATTCCTAAAATTATTCCTTTTTTAGACAATGCCTTCAACTCTCTTTGAAAATCTACATAAGACTCTCCGATATAATCATGACCACCGAGCCTGATATTCTGCCAACCCTCATCTCCCACGATACCGCCCCATAAGGTATCATCAAGGTCAAGTATAATTAACTTTTTAGACAACCCCATTGCTGCTTGCATGATTGCTTTGATATCTTTAACTGCCTCTTGAAAAACATCGTTGCCAAAGGGAATCTTCGCCATATACCATAGTTTTGGAACGAAAGAATTTTTCCCGGCTTTTTCAATCCATCTCTGAGAGTTTAAAATAAAAATGTTTGATTCTTGTGCAAAATTATCAACCAGTCTTAAATTCATTTTCATCAAAGTATTAGCTACTCCTGTGCAGGGTTTCATATCCAATAACCCGGAGCCCTTATTTCCACCTGTTAATGTCCATGATGGAACAAATATATATTTTATATTGTTTCTAACATTTAGTACTTGTGACGCATATTCATCAACTTCAGACAAAATATTTTCCATCGATTCTTTTCCACTCTCTAAAAGTTTTTGAAAAGAACCGATTATCCGTTCGGGTTGGGTCCATAAAATTGCAAAATCCGGGTTTTCCTGCCAGCAATTATTATTTTTATCCAGTAAAATCCGTGAAACCTGGTCATAGGATGAGGCCTTGATAACATCGATACTTGGTTCTAACTTGTGGCTCGTAAGGTAGGAAGCAAAATTATCAATAGTAAAACTTGAAATCAGTAAGCACTTGTAATGACACTTTGACACTATTTCCCCTCGTTCAACAATTGATGAAGATAGTTGGTGAGCATATTGACGTTTTGAAATGGGCTTTCGTTCAGAGACATGGTTGTTTCGTTAACTAACTCCGCCGTCATCCCATTAT
Source organism: Nitrospinota bacterium (assembly GCA_036011265.1). Taxonomy (GTDB): domain Bacteria; phylum Nitrospinota; class Nitrospinia; order CAJXCL01; family CAJXCL01; genus CAJXCL01. The sequence goes on from DASCNB010000026.1 coordinate 7,088, forward strand.
CTTCCTCAATCTTCTGTTCCAAGGCAACAATAAAATTTACCATCCCTAATGAATCTAATTGCCCGTCCGTGCCGTAAAGTTTCGTATTTTCCGATTTAGTCAGTTTTTGTTCATCAGGCAACAATTCATTTACTTTGTCAATAACACCGTAAATTAAATAAATAACTTCTTTTCTTTCCATTTGTTATTTCTCTACTATTTCAAATTGTTCTTTAAACCATACTTTTTAGAGTTAGCCATGAATTTATTATGCTCATGTCTAAAAATTTTTAAATAGATAATAAATTATGTAGATTCATTAACCCTTTCTGTTGTCGTGTAATTATGGTACCAATCTGAAATTAGGTTACCACATGCTGTCATGGGTTTCTACACATACAAGGGTTAATGTATGATAATAGCATATGTAGAGCCGTTGAGAAAAGGTTATTGGAAGTTAAAAGTGCTCGGTATTTGACCCCTGAACAGTGTATCTTGAATTACTAAGAATCTTATGAAGTGCGTAAATCCGATCAAATCTGTCCATAAAG
>DASCNB010000027.1:0-8023 GCA_036011265.1 Nitrospinota bacterium
ATTTAACGGACAAAACAGCGGCTTCTTCCATTTTCAGAGGTCGGTAGCCAAACCAGAAATTCAGGTGAATAAGCATGAAGACCATTGGAAGGATTAAACAAAGCATGGGCCTTATAAGATGTTTCATATATTTCGCGTTATAAAACAGTACGTTCATGAACGCGGACATCAGAATAGCCAGATCGTCCTTAAAAATACGCATTTCCATTAAGTGTGCTTTTATTTTTTCCTTTTCTTTTCTTATCCCTTGCTGATTCGATGTATACTTGAATGCCAAAAGCATAAGGATTCCTGTCAGCACAGAAATAAAGAACAAAGGCCAAAAAGGAGCAAGAGATTGAAAAGGGAAAAACAAGATACAAATAAATTTATTTAAGATGTAATTGAAATAATGCATTTAAAGATAACCAAGCCCCTTGAGTCGCTTTGAAATCTCCTCTTCCTCTTCATCAGAAGTAGTTTCTTTAGCGCTTAGTTCTTTTTCCAGAGTATGGGCAATGAACTCTTCTACCGAGCTGTACCCTCTTTTTTCAGAGATAAGTTTACATCTTTCCAGCAAATCTTTATCTAATTTGATTTTATTTCCAAACATTTATTAAACCTCCCCCTCACTTACCTTTATTTCTAATTTTTTTTATTGCTAATTGTTAAATACTCGCTTTCCAACCATCCACTCCTGTTTAGGAATACCAAACTCCGCTAAAATTGTCGGTGCAATATCATATAAAGCCGGGTTAGCAGATTGGATTTTCTTATTAGAAAGAAGAATCCCCGGCACAAATTTAGCTTCTATTAAATGATCACCGCTCCATTTGTCCAGATTATCTTTTAAAAGTCCTTTAGGAAATTTACCTAACACTGTTTCAGTGGATGCGCGGAACCCTTTATTGTAGCCAACTATAAGGTCAGGGGCATCTTTTACATACTGCCCTTTATATATCTCTTCAGCACTATAAACCCTAGAAATTACCTGTTTCCCTGTTTCCAAATCACGAATGGTAAGCAATTTTTTCGATATTTCCTCCATTAGTGCATTTTTCTCAACTCCGGGTTGAACTACACCTTTTATTTCCCGCCCTTCAAGGTTCAAATACAACCCGTTAAATCCCATGCCGTATGCGCGGGTTTGAGACCAGTCAACATTTTGCAAAAACCCTCCCTCAGAATCATCAACGAGCGAAACATATCCCTCATTCTTAAGCCATGTGTTGAGATTGAAGCTCCTGTAAAACGGCGCGAAACCATGGTCGGATATAACAATGATAGTAGTATTACTATCCAGTTGATTAAGAGCTTTTTTAAGGACAGCATCAGCTTCCTGATATATATTTTCAATCAACATCCGATGTTCAGTCGCTGGTTCATGAGCCGGATGATCTGAATCCATAGTTCGCCAGAACATGTGTGACAGTTGGTCCACTCTTCCGAAATAGAAAAAGAGGAGGCCGGATTTAAATTTGCTTAACTCATAATCGAACATATCGAGTTCTTCTTTAAAAACAATATTAGCCTGTTCAAGAAATTCACTATCTTCCAGGACTTTTTCTGTTAACGCTTTGGTGTCTTCAGGAATTCCCTGGGTATAGAAGAACCCTAATTCTTCGTACAGCTCCTCTGAATAATTATCGGGTGTTGAAATAGGCATTGCCGGAGAAGAAGGATCAATATTAACCGGAGTGACATACAATTTAAAATCAGGGCGAACCTCTTTTAAATAAAAACGGCAAATTCCGCTCACACTTTCCAAAAAAGGAATAAGTTCAAAGTCCAATGCAACCCATTCACTCCATTCCCCTTCTTTGAGTAATATTTGATGATCCTGAACAGTTATTTTGGCCACAAGATTTTCTGGATCTATAAAAACTGAAAAATCGATAAATGTCTGCGGTTTACTTTTTTTGAATACGTTTTGTGGTCCAAATATTTTGGATTCAACTTTATTATTCATTACCCTGACAGGAAAAACCTTACCGCCTGAAACGTCTTCAAATTCATTAGTATTTCCATCAGTATAAAAAGAAAATGTTCCATAAGTTCCCTGTATGTCAGGAGTTCCCATGCCGGAAAGTTGAACTACCGGAACATCTATTGGGGGGAAATTTGCCGGAGCTCGAAAAATTGTGGTTGGAACTCCATGATCTTCCAAAACTTCCCAAAAAGCTTTTCCATGTCGCAATAACGTGACTTTTCCGCTTGAAAGAGGAATTGCCCAGTCTCCTATAGTAATCTTTTTTTTCGCGTCCTCTGTTTTTGAAGTCGAAAGATAAGGAATCATAGTCTTAGTTTCTCTATGAATAAAGTCAAAAATACCGTGCCCGCCCGGGTTCATTCCTGTTATAAAATTAGACCAAGCTACAGGACTTTGCGGTGGTATGCTTGTCTTAAGAGGTTTGAAGCCGCCTGTTTTCATCAGGCGTTCGAAATTCGGCATTTTCCCCTCCTTTATCAAACGCTCAAGAAGTATAGGATCCATACCGTCAAAACCGATTACCAGTACTTTTGTGTCAGTATTTTTAATAGAACTTTCACTTAACCCGTATCCCAACAATAATGCAAAAGCGAATATCGCAGTTAAAATATGGCTTAAACTAAAAACGTTATTAAATTTCATAAGTATCAAATCTTTGAGGTTACTAAATAAATGGTTTTCCTTTCATATATGCGGGAACAGGTATACCAAATAACTTTATTATAGTGGGCGCGATATTTTTTATATCTGGAAACCGTGTATTGATTTTTTTATTTACAAAAAGCACACCAGGTACAATTTTCGGGTCTACAGCGTGATCACCACTCCAGCGCCTGGTGTTATCTTCAAACACCAATTCTGTTACCCGTCCGGTAGCGCACTCCCATGAAGTTCTATAACCTGCGTTATAACCCACTAAAAGATCGGGTGCGTCAGCGGTATAAGGCCCGGAATACATGCTTTCCGTGTCTACAATTTCCCGGATAGCTGTTTTTCCTACATCTTCATCTATATATCCTGATAGTTTTTTTATTAACTCCTGTTTTAAGTTTTGCAGTTCATCTCCATTGTTAACAATTCCGTGCAGTTCCCTTCCCTTTCTATTTATAAAAATTCCTGCCAAGGCAAGAGAGAACGCCCTGGTTTTTTTCCAGTCGACATCCTTAAACCAATCTCCGCTTATGGTTTTTCCATCTTTTAGGGCTAAATATCCGTTTTGAAAAAACCATGTGTTCAGGTTAACTCCTCTTTTGAACTGAGTAAACCCATGGTCGGACATAACCATAACAACTGTTTTATCATCCGCCTTTTTTAAAACCCTTTGAACAAGCTTGTCCGCCCGAACATAATAATCCTCTATTACATTTTCATATTTTTTTGTTTCCTTTCCATTATTTGCAGGATGGTTTTTATCAAGACAGCGGAAGAACATATGCTGAACGCGGTCTAAAGTATCAAACACACAGACACAAAATCCTTTTGGAGACCTGTCTAATACTTTAAAAAACATTTTTTCACGCTCCTCATAAAGGAGATCGGTTTGTTTTAAAAAACTGTTTTCATCAATAACACCCTCATTCAGCGCCCATGTGTCTTCAGATAGTCCAAGAGTTCCATAATCTCCTGCCAGCTTAGAAAGGTATGTAGCGTAAATAAATGGATGTGATATCGGGAGGGCAGGTTTTTCAGGATCAATGTTAATGGGTGTAACATAAAGCTCAAAATCCGGTGTTAAACTCTTTATATAAAAACGGCAAATTCCACTGATTTTTATTCCCAGGCCAGGACGGAAAGTTATTTTGATCCAGGGTGAATAGGTTTCAGGTTCTAACTCAAAAGTCTGGCGGCAAATGCTGATTTCAGCCTTTTTTTTATCTGTACTTATTTTTATGGAAAGTGGAACTTTCAGCTCATCTCCATCCTTAAGAAGAGAATTATTAGGTCCAGAGACATACGTATCAATCTTATTTTCTTTCAGTGTAACCGGGTAATGTACTCCTCCTTTTTCGTTTTTCACGTCTGCTCCGTTTGTAGTATAAAAAGAAAACATGCCTTGAGATCCTTTCAAATCCGGTACACACATCCCCGATAAAAGTACGCCATCAAACTTTTCTGGTGGAAAGGTAATCGGAACACGAATAACAGAACTGAAAACACCGTTTTCACCCAGGATTGTCCAAAAGGGTTTACTTTTTCTTAAAAGTTTCAACTTTGGTTTTCCAACAGGAAGATTATACTTACCAATGGGAATGACTTTCGAAGCTTTTCCAATCTCAGCAGAGGAAAGCATCGGTAAGTATGTCCGCGGGTTCCGCGTGAAGAAATCAAAGATATTATGGTAGGAAGGGTCAACCCCTGTCATAAATGAAGACCAGGCAACCGGGGAAATTGGCGGATTACTTGAGGACAAGGGAAGAAATGTTCCCTCTTCCTTTAATCTCTGGAAAGTTGGAAGTTTCCCCTTTTCCATAAACTTTCTTGCCAGTTTAGGGTCCATGCCATCTAAGCCGACAACTACCACCTGTTTGATTTCACTTTTTATTTTATTTCGTCTTATTTTTCTGACTGATGCTTTGAAAGCAAACCGAAAAGGCCAGGTAATAAAGTAAAATACTGCTAAAACAAATGTGATAAAAAGAATAAAAAAGGAAGAAATAAAAGCAAAACCAGCTCCCGGCCCAATATACGCCTCAACATTGTCTGCAAAGCTCAACAACAGCGTTATGAAAAAAAGTAAATAGAAAAACTTTTTTCCCCTCATGATGCGTACCATTCTTTAATAAAAAAAATAGACAAAGATTAGACAACACTCTACTATATGAATTCCACTATCTCATTATAAAAAAACAAATCCAATTTAGAAAGTTTATCTAAAATCAGGTATTATCTCTGAGTTTCATGTCATTCCCACGGAGGCTGGAATCTGAAATATTGAAATTCCTATACGTTAAATTATGAATAAAAAAATGATAACAATTGTTTCAGGCCTGCCCCGGTCTGGTACTTCCATGATGATGAAAATGCTGGAGGCAGGGGGTATGGAAATTCTGAAAGACGAAATAAGAAAAGCCGATGAAGACAACCCTGCAGGATATTATGAATTTGAAAAAGTAAAAGAGCTTAAAAAGGATGTTTCATGGTTAGAAAATGCTAAAGGAAAATCAGTTAAAATTATTTCATCTCTTCTCGAACACTTGCCTGAAAAGTATACCTACAAAATAATTTTTATGCATCGGAATATGGAAGAAATCCTAAACTCCCAAAGACAGATGCTCGTTAGAAGAGGAGAGCGGACCGATGAAATAGGCGACGAAAAAATGGGAAAAATGTTTTTAAAACATTTACAAAAAATAGAAGAGAGATTAAACAAACAACCAAACATGGATGTTTTAACCATCCACTACAATGAAATTGTAAAAGATCCTGCTAAACATAGTGAAATAATTAACCGGTTTTTTGGAAATACCCTCAATACAAAAAACATGACAGGCGTTATTGATCAAGCTTTATATCGTCAGCGAGGCAAGAGCTGACTACCTATATGCACTTTAAGTTAGTTAAAATCCACACATGCCCGCTCCCCTTAGCTTGACTTAACATATTGACTATGCTATTCGTAATATTGTTTTCTAATAATATCATCATTTACCAACAAGTCTAATGAGTGAAATTGCCTCAAATATCAGAAGAGTGAAACAAGCCATAAGGCGTGCGGCCGAAAAAGCAGGAAGAAACCAGAATGAAATAAAACTGATTACTGTATCAAAAACTGTTGAAACAAGCAAAATTAAAGAAGCTATTGACGAGGGTTTAACCATATTCGGTGAAAATCGCATTCAGGAAGCTCAAAAAAAAAAGCCGAGCTGCCTTCATCCATTCAATGGCATCTGGTTGGACATCTACAATCTAACAAGGTTAAATACATCTTTGATCTGTTCGAGTTAATCCATTCCGTTGATAGTCTTCCGTTAGCAGACGAAATTCAAAAAAGAGCCGAACGCGTAGGGAAAACTGTTAATATTTTAAGTCAGATCAGCACATCTGGAGAAGAAACTAAATTTGGATTGCCTTTTGATAAAGCGGCCTCTGTTGTTAAAGAGATAAGTAAGTTTAAAAACCTGAACTTGATGGGGTTAATGACTATACCCCCATATTCAGATAATCCTGAAGATTCAAGAGTTTTTTATAAAAAACTAAAATCTGTTAAAATAGAACTTGAGAAAGAAAACCTAAATCTTCCGGAACTATCAATGGGGATGTCAAATGATTATGAGGTAGCTATAGAAGAAGGAGCTACTCTTGTCCGGGTTGGCACAGCGATTTTTGGTACCAGATCGTAAAGCATTAATTACACTAATTTGTAAACTTAGTTTTTAAATAAAAATGTTAAAAGATAAAAAGATAGCTTTTATAGGTTCTGGTAATATGGCAGAAGCTTTAATCAGCAGCTTGATCGATTCTTCTGTTTTCAATCCGGATGCCATATTATGCTCGGACATCAGTAAAAAGCGATTAGAATATATCCATAATAACTATAATATTCATACGTCGCCGGATAATTTTGATGTAGCACAAAAAGCCGATATTATTATTTTATCCGTAAAACCACAGATAATTCTTAAAGTATTAGATCAAATTTCCGAAACAGTGGATAGCTCCAAATTGGTTATTTCTATTGCTGCCGGTATTAGTCTTGACATAATTCAAAAGGCTATGAGCAAAGAAGGCGCTAAAACCTTTCGCTTAATTAGAGCGATGCCCAACACCCCGGCACTGGTTCAGACAGGAGCGACAGCCCTGACAAAAGGAGCAGATGCATCTGATAACGACTTAAAAGCGGCCTTTGAAATATTTAGCGCAGTTGGAAAAGCTGTGGAGATTGATGAAGATTTGATGGATGCGGTAACCGGTTTGAGCGGGAGTGGACCTGCTTATGTTTTTCTAATTATTGAAGCCTTGGCAGATGCCGGGGTAAAAGTAGGACTTCCAAAAGATATTTCCATGACGCTTTCAGTTCAAACCGTTTTGGGGGCGGCGAAACTCGCTTCTAAAAGTGGAGACCATCCGGCAAAATTGAGAGAGATGGTTACCTCCCCCGGAGGCACTACCATTGCCGGAATTAATTCTCTTGAAGAGGGAAACCTTAGGGCTGTTTTGATGAATGCCGTGGAAGCGGCTACTCAAAGAGGTAGAGAACTGGGGTCAATACAAAAAAAGAACGCTGGTTTAAAATGATTATTATCTTTAGTTCGACTGCGACACTGGCACCTTTGCAGTCAAATTAAATGTTTGTTTCATTCACGCTAATTGATCATGCTGATTATGTTTAAATCACACGGATTTTTTACTTGAATCTACGTAATCCTAATCAAATCCGTGTAATCATGTATAGAATTGAAATTTCTATACATTAAATTAATAAAAAAGGAGCAAAAAAAATGTTTTTAATAGGAAACTTTTTGGAGGGCATTGCAGTAGTTCTTAATATGGCACTCTATTTATATATGTGGATTATTATCATCCGTGCCTTGATAACATGGGTTAATCCCGATCCCTACAATCCTATTGTCCAGTTTTTATACAGGGTGACTGACCCAATGCTGTATCATATCAGAAAAGCGTTGCCCATTTCAGGAGCAGGAATTGATTTTTCTCCCATCATTGCTATTTTGATAATCTATTTTTTGCAGTATGCTCTTGTAGAGAGTTTAAGAGATATTGCAATACGTTTGCAATAGAGAGGTTTGATATAAATGAGATTTTCTGTGGATGATATCCGAAATCAAAGATTCAAAACTAAATTCAACGGCCTTGATAAAAACGACGTAATGACATACCTTCAGCTTGTTGCGGATGATTTTGAAGCTTTTCAGAAGGAAGCCGAGCAGTTCAAAGATCAACTGGAAAAAAAGGAAAAAACTATTAAAAAATATAAAGATCGGGAAGAAAAAATGAAGAGTTTGTTTGAAACCCTCTGCAAAGAAAAAGGCATTTCGCTTAATGAACTTTATAATGAAAAATCTGTTAATAAAAACCCAGCTGAAATGGGTGAAA
>DASCNB010000028.1:0-3152 GCA_036011265.1 Nitrospinota bacterium
AAAGTATTAGTTTTTGCAAAGGGCGAAAAAGAAAAAGAAGCAAAAAAAGCAGGGGCTGATTTTGTTGGTGGGGAAGACTTGATAAAAAAAATAACTGGTGGATGGATGGAATTTGAGAGGGTAGTTGCGACACCTGACATGATGGGACTGGTGGGAAAGCTGGGTAAAGTTCTTGGCCCACGTGGTCTCATGCCAAATCCTAAATCAGGGACGGTAACCATGGATTTGGATCGTGTAATAAAGGAAATAAAAGCCGGAAAAATAGAATTCAGGGTAGACAAGGCAGGAATTATTCATGCCCCTGTCGGAAAAATCAAATTTTCTTCTGAAGATCTTGTGGAAAATATAAAAGTTTTATTGGGGATATTGTTACGATTAAAGCCCGCGTCAAGTAAAGGGCAATATATTCAAAAAATATCAATTTCATCTACTATGGGAGCAGGTATAACTTTAGACAATTCCCAGGTCGATAAAATGATTGCTTGAAATTAATCATTTGTCATTGGTCACTGGTTATTGGCCACTTATTAATTGCAAATAACTAATGACCATTAACTCAAAAGGGGGAGATATAAATTTCATTAACTAAAGAATTAAAGAAGGAAAAGATAGCGCAACTGAATGAAAGGTTTTCAAAGACCAAGGCAGCGGTGTTGGCTGATTACAGAGGCATGAGTGTAAAGGAAATGGAAACCTTAAGGGCTGAATTCCGTAAATCTTCTATAGGTTGCCAGGTGGTCAAAAATACTTTTGCTGTCAGGGCTGCTCAGGGAACTTCATTAGAAGTAATTTCTAAAAAGTTTGCCGGACCTGTCTCAATAGCTTTTAGTTATGATGATGTTGTCGCGCCAGCAAAAATTATTTCTGAATTTAACAAAAAAAATAATAATAAGCTAAAAGTTACCGGTGGAATTGTAGAAGGAAAAGAAGTAACCCCTGATGAAATAAAAAAAATAGCTGCTCTCCCATCGAAAGAAGTTTTAATAGGGAAAATAATGGCCAGTATGCAATCGCCTGTAAGAGGATTTATTGGAACACTCAACGGTGTGATTGGAAATTTTGTTGGCGTATTGAGGGCGATAAATGATGAAAAAAAGGAAACCGATAAATAAATCATGCATGTTGCTTAATAGTTATTGGTTAACATAGTCTATAGGAATTTCAATGTTTCCTTCTGTTGCTTCGTAGATGTGAACCCTGTGCCAGTGTGGTTCAGGGCAAATCCAAAAGTCCGCAAAAGCTACAAAGACGGCAGTTTTTAATAATTTTAAGAAACTTGACCATGATGACCTAAGCTGAGTGACAAATAACCAGTAACTACTAACTAAAAACTAAACGTATAATATTTTAAAGAAAGGAGAATCAAATGGCAGTGACAAAAGAAGATGTAGTATCGTTTATTGATAATATGACGGTGTTGGAAATGTCGGAACTTGTGAAAGAACTGGAAGAGAAGTACGGTGTAACTGCTGCTGCGCCTGTTGCCATGGCATCGGGAGCAGGAGCGGAAAAACCTGCTGAAGAGGAAAAAACGGAATTCAGTGTAACCCTCGTCTCTTTTGGTGATAAAAAGATTCAGGTAATTAAGGTTGTTCGTGAAATTACAGGATTAGGTCTAAAAGAAGCAAAAGACATGGTGGAAGCAGCTCCAAAAGCAATTAAAGAAGGAATTAATAAAGAGGAAGCAGAAGAAATTAAAAATAAACTTGAAAAAGTTGGAGCAACAATAGAAATCAAATAATAGTATAAATGAGGTAATTATCTATGCAATCTGTTTTTAAAACAGAAAGACTCAAGTACAGAAAAAGAAAAGATTTTACAAGTCTACCGGAAATTATTTCTATCCCAGACTTAATTTTGATTCAAAAAAAGTCTTTTGAAAAATTTTTGCAACTTTCAGAGCAGCCCCAAAACAGAAAAATAAAGGATCTGGAAGGTGTTTTTAGAGAAATTTTTCCGATTTCCAACTTGAATGGAACCGCAAGTTTAGAATATTTGGGATATGAAGTAGGTCACTGGGAGTGTGGTTGCGGTGAATATAAGGAACTTGGCGGCCATGGTATAGAGTGCGAAAAGTGTAAGAAAGTAGTTAAACTTAAAGAAAAATCAAACATTAGTGAATGCCGCCAGAAAAGCATGACTTTTGCCAGTCCGCTTAAATTGAAAGTTAGGTTAGTACGCTACAATAAAGAAAGAATAAGTTTTCGCTCTAAAGACGTTGCTAGTCCTATAGGGAAAATACTCGCTGAAACAGTAAAGCACCCCAAGAAACATTACACTATTTTTCTTCATGGAACGAAAATCACCAAGGAGGTTTTGTCTACACTGAAAAGTTCCAACATTGAAGAGGTTTTGATTAAGACTGTAAAGGATATAAAAGAGCAGAAAGTATATATAGGTGAAATGCCGTTGATGACAGAAAAAGGTACATTTGTCATTAATGGAACAGAAAGAGTAATCGTTTCTCAAATGCATAGATCTCCGGGTACGTTTTTTACTCATGATAAAGGAAGAACTCACTCCAGTGGGAAAATACTCTATTCGGCAAGAATCATTCCATACCGCGGTTCCTGGATAGATCTTGAATTTGATGCTAAAGATATTTTGTATGTTCGTATAGACAGGAAAAGAAAACTTCCCGCAACAATCATTTTAAGAGCCCTCGGTTTGTCAACTGAAGAAATATTAAAAAGCTTCTATGAAATCGAAAAAGTTCGCTATGATCCCGGGAAAGATGAATATTTAATGGATCAAGAAAATTTGCTAATTGGGATTCAGGTAAAGGAAGATATTCTTGATAAGAAAAGCGGTGAGGTTATAGTTAAAGCATCTAAGAAGGTTACTAAAAGCGCTATCAAAAAGATTAAAAAATTTGGAAAATCTAAATGGATAGCAATTAATCCGGATGACCTTGATGGTAAAGTTATTGCGGAAGATGTGGTCGATAAAAAAACAGGTGAGATTCTTTTGGAAGTGAATTCTATCATTCAAGAAAGTTCACTGTCTACAGTTTCTCATAATAAAATAAGAGAGTTTTCTATTCTACATATTGATGAACAAAGCATTGATTTCTCATTGAGAGATACTATAGCTTTAGAAAAAGCCCAAACTCAGGAAGATGCTCTTCGTGTGATATATAAAAGGTTGCGACC
>DASCNB010000029.1:0-16948 GCA_036011265.1 Nitrospinota bacterium
TTTTTTTAAAATTACCACTCGATTTTTCATAAAACTGGATAAAAGAAATAGTGCATATCCCTGTACTTCTTTTGAGTTTATCCGCTATAAAAGAAAAATTCTCGATGTGAAAGGCTTCCGAAGTTAGACTGCTCAGGATAACAGGATCATATCGCCAGTGAACAGCTTCAGGCCCTATTTTTTCCGACAGGTTTATAAATCGTTCGATTGACTTTAAGAGAGGAGGCGTGTGTGATTCTATAGGATTTGGATAGCCGGTAATTGTAAAATGGAAATAAAAACAATACCCGTGATCTTTCAGTTCATTAATGTAATTAAACAGAGGAAAAGGATTTCGAGTCCAAAATACCAGGCCATCGCAATCTTCAGGTTTTAAGGAAACCTCTCGAATTTTTCCTCCGTAAGGGGTCTGAAAATGACAATATCCATCTCCTAGTCTATTTATCAACCATGGGGTATGAAATGCGGGGATATCACCACGTCTGCTGATACTGATTATCCTCGGCACATCCATTGGTATTTCCTGGCGAGGTGTTTGAAATCATTAATCAGTAACCTCATAATCAACTTTGCAAACATCCTCACAAATCTGTTTGATGAATTCTACAACAGTAACATGATCAGGGTGAATACTGTATTTTTCCACGTCTTCCCATCTTTTAAAATCCGTATTCAGCGCCAGATCAAATGAATTTGGTTTTTTGCCAATATCAAATTCCACCTCCAGCCGCTGTATTAAAGGTATTTTTTTCTTTAATGTTTTAAGATCTTCCACGAGTTTATTTTTTTGCTCCTCAGTTATCTCTGGTTTGAATTTAAAAAACACAATATGTCGAATCATTTATAATAATCCTCCTTCTAAAGGGCTAAAAAAGAAAGAACTCAGCCTTGCATAAGTTGCAGTAAAAGGAAAAACCAAGCCTTGCATAAGTCGTTGTAAAAGGCAAAAAACAAAAAACGACTAAACTGCAACTAAACAGTGTCTAAAAAGAAACAAGCTTTTACAGAATAATAATATAATTGTAACATCTTTAATTTTGTTATACATATCTATAAATTAAAATAGGGATTATAATTATTAATAGAGCTTAACTTTTTCAGGATGGATGAAATGCGAGAAGAAAAAAACAGATCTTTTTTTGAGAATTCAATAATAAATAAAATGCCGGAAAACGAGCATGAAGAGGTCGTTTTTTGCGAGGACAACCAAACAGGTTTAAAGGCAATTATCGCTGTTCACAATACCGTTCTTGGTCCGAGCCTCGGTGGCGTCAGGATGTGGCATTATAAAAATGGGTTGGAAGGCACCCGGGACGCATTAAAGTTATCCAAAGCAATGACTTATAAAGCATCTATCGCAGGATTAAACCTTGGCGGTGGAAAAGCTGTGATTATTGATAATTCAATAAAAAACAAGTCACCGGAATTGTTCCGCAGGTTTGGGCAGTTTATTGAAAGTCTCAATGGGAAATACATAACTGCCAAAGATGTAGGGACTTCATCAAATGACATGAAATATATAAAAATGGAAACGAATCATGTTACCTGTTTACCGGAATCGTCAGGGGGTGGCGGGGACCCTTCTTCTAAAACCGCTCATGGTGTTTACATGGGAATGAAGGCATGCGCAAAACTATGTTACGGGAAAAATAGCCTTGAAAACAAAGTAATTGTTGTCCAGGGAGTGGGATACGTCGGCATGCACCTCGTTGAATGGCTTGTTAAAGAAAATGCAAAGGTTTTCATAAGCGATATTGATGAAGAAAAAGTAAAGGAAGTGGTTAAAAAATATAATGTGAAGTCAGTAGGTTTAGATGAAGTTTATGATACAGAAATGGATATCTATTCGCCATGCGCGCTTGGCGCAACGGTGAACGACAACACATTAAGCAGATTAAAATGCTCCATTATAGCGGGAGGAGCCAATAATCAGCTTGCTGAAGAAAACGTCCACGGGAGAATGGTAATGGAAAAAGGGATTATCTACGCGCCGGATTTTGTGATAAACGCGGGCGGACTGATCAACTGCTACTCAGAAGTTATAGGTTACAACAGAGAGTATGTTCACGATAAAGTGGAAAATATTCATAACACTATATTGGACATATTAAAAAAATCAAAAAAAGAAAATTCACCCGCTAATTTGGTTGCGAAAAAAATCGCTAAAAAGCGGATTGAAGAAGCAAGAAAATAACTAAAAAAACACTTTTAGCTCCCTAAAAAACTTATTTCCTCCCTTCTTAATCTTTCACATTCACCCTCTTGCCCCACTGAAAACTATTGTAGACACCGTTAAAAAGATTAGACACCTCGCTGATATTTCGGCAATAAAAATCATTAAATATCCCGGAAAAAATGACCGTAAAGATAAGTAGATAGGATATTCTTTTTGTTTTTTAGGGTTATTTTAAAGAATCTCAATAAATTCAGCCTCTGGTTTAATTATTGAGTAAAAACAATGTTTTGGCAAAATTATTGCTCTATTAAAGGTTAAAAGTTTCCAAAGCATGAAATTAATTTTTTGATAATGATGGAGTTTTAACTCAAATGGAATATGCGATGACAGAAAAAACAAATACACTATTCCGGTTTATTATAACGCTCATTATTTCAATTATCTTTTCAGGATGTGCCAAAAACATCCATTCAGATAAATTATTTTCAACAAAAACACCCGAAAAGAAGATTGAACAGCTAATTAAGAAAGCAGAATTTCAACTGGATTACTTCGGTAAAAAATGTATTACAGCAACAGAGCGATGTTTGAAGAAAAAGCAGAAAATACTTCATGTTCTTGATGCTGTTGAAAATATGGTAAGCAAAATAAATGTAGATTCATCTTCCATAGAAATGGATGATTTTTTTAATACCACAAATTATATCCGGGACGAAATTAATACTTTAGGAGATTTTTCTGATTCCATTAGAGAAACTAAAAACCGGGTTGAAGACTTGAAAAAAGAGTTGCATGAGTTGCAAACGAATATAGATGAAATTTATTTAGTCGCAGAAGATGAAAGTGAAAATGCTAAATTTTCTTTAAAGAAAAGAATCACGCGTTTTATGGTTCAGAAAAAATTTGGAATGCACGCTAAAAATGCTTTTGGTTTATGATGTGTAAACTTGGAAATGGCTATTTAAAGACTGCAGTTATCATGATTAAAATCATGTTTCTCAATCATCTTCAAACGGCCATTTTGGGAGAGTACAGCGGAGGTCTTTATCTTTACGGTATCCTAAAGCGTATTCCGCCTGGATAATTTGCTGAATTTCTTTTGATCCTTCGTAAATCACAGAACCGCGGCTGTTCCTGAGATATCTTTCCAATGGAAATTCATTGCTGTATCCATACGCGCCGTGTATCTGAACGGCATCGTCTGCCGAGCGCCAGGCCGCTTCGGTATTAATCCATTTTGCCAGGGCTGTCTCACGGGTATTCCGCATTCCCTGGTTCTTCATCCACCCGGCTTTGTAGTAGAGTAATCTTCCAATGTCTGCAGACGAGGACATTTTTGCAATCATGCTCTGTACAAGTTGATGCTCACCAATTTTTTTACCAAAAGTTTTTCTTGTATTGGCGTATTTAACCGATTCATTAAGACACGCCTGGATAACACCAACGGAGCCGGACGCTACAGTAAATCTTCCGTTATCCAGAGCGGACATTGCAATTTTAAACCCCTCCCCTTCCTTCCCTAACATATTTTCTTCAGGAACTTTTACATCATTTAACGCGATACTACCAGTATTGCCAGCCCTTACCCCTAATTTGCCGTGTAAAGTTGAGGGTGTGACTCCTTCAAAATTTTTTTCAACTATAAATGCACTGATTCCATGGTGTTTTTTTGATTTGTCCGTATAGGCAAAAATCAAATGATTATCCGCGATCTCCGCAAGGGAAATCCATGTCTTTTCACCGTTCAAGATATAATGCTTGCCGTCTTTCTTTGCCGTTGTTTGTATAGCGATAACATCTGATCCTGCCCCCGGCTCTGTTAATCCGAACGCGGCAACCTGTTTTCCTTTTGTCTGCCGCGCTAAATATTTTTCTTTCTGTTCTTCCGTACCCCATTGCAGCAAGGCAAGACTGTTGAGTCCCACATGAACGGACATGATAACGCGAGCAGCAGTGTCTACTCTTTCCAGTTCCTCGCACGCAATGCCGAGAGAAACATAGTCCATACCTGCGCCGCCATATTTTTGCGGCAAACATATCCCTAACAGTTCGGTATCAGCCATTTTTTGAAGGAGAGTTGGATCGAATTCTTCTTTTGCGTCTCGCTCGCGTATACCGGGCGCAATCACTTGTTCGGCAAACTTACGAACTGTTTCGCGGATTATCTTATGATCTTCTGTAAGTTCAAATGACAGCATATAATTAGCTAAATTATAGCGGATCGTGCCCAACTTTAACAACATCAAAACAGCGGGCTTTTAATCGAAAGTTTTATGTGCTACACTATTTTTTTAGATTCGAGGAAGAATCCGTTTTGGTTTCGCAGTTTGTTTAAAATGTTTGACAGCTTGTTGTCGCGTTACCGGAAAGGGGGAAAACAATATGAGGCATATTGAATTAAAGAATTGATTCCCGTTTTAAGGATTTAAATCAGATAATTTTTCTCTAACATATTAAAAACAAAGGAGGCAAAGATGAAGCTTGGCGAAACAGAGTTCTATGACATTCCACAGGGACACGACGATTTAACAATCAAAAACCTGGATCCGGAATCAGAAGGAATTTATTCCATGAAGGGAATTGCAATAAATTCCAGCAGGAAAATCCCGGCGGGTGAAACCCAACGTATCCATACCCACCATGGTTCTGTGAAAGTTACTAACCTGGCTAGTCCTATGTTAGAAGTGCTTATAAGGATAAGAAAATTGAGAATTGGCGAGGAAGGGACATTTGATATCCCGGAAGGAATCGACAGCGCAACGATCACAAATCTGGATCCGAATTTAGAAGGATATTATAGCGTCAAGGGAGATACTCTAGAAATCGACGAAAGAATCCCGGCAGCCGAAACTCACACTATACAAACCCAGAAAAAAGCTGCGATAATTACTAATACAGGCTATCCAATGTTAGAAGTAGTTTTACCACATGATTCTGAGGAAAGTTAGTTAGACATTATTAAGCAGCGAGGCGCCGCAACCACAATAAAATTTACCACGAAGAACACGAAGCGCACGAAGAAAATAAATTATTAAAAATCATTTCTTAATGGTTTTCAACGACCCTTCGAATATTTCCAGCGCTTTATCTGCCGCTTGTTTGGTAATGATCAATGATGGGCTGAATCGAACGGCTGTATCGCCACAACCTAAAAGGAGCAACCCTTTTTTAAAGCACTTCTGAATTATGGTTTCCCTTATCTCCGGCGCTTTTGTTTTCGTTTTTTTATTTTTAACAATTTCAGCCGCTACCATAAGTCCTTTCCCGCGGACATCACCTATAACCGGTGATTTGGCTTGAATGCCTTTCAGCCTGTTAATCATGTACGTTCCTATTTTAGCGGCGTTGTTCATGTATTTCTTCTGGAGCAGCTCAATTGTTTTTATCGACGCTCTGCACGAAATTGGATTTCCTCCAAACGTGCTGGCATGGGCCCCTTTTTCCCAAACCATCAGTTTTGATCTTGCAATGATCGCCCCTAAGGGCAGTCCCGATGCTAATCCTTTCGCAAGGCATATGATGTCCGGCTCCACACCCCAGTGTTCAATGGCAAACATTTTTCCTGTTCTACCCATACCGGCCTGCACTTCATCAGCGATATAAAGAATGCCATATTTTTTTGCCAATTTTTTCAGCATGGGATGATATTCCGGCGGGGGCACGATATATCCCCCTTCTCCCTGAATCGGCTCCACAATAAAAGCACAGACCTCTTCCGGCGGGATATCTTTCCTAAAAAGTTCCTCTTCAATATAAGTTACACAGTATATTTTGCATGATGGATATTTTAGATTGTATGGACAACGATAGCAGTACCCGTAAGGGATATGATGCACTTCCGGGACAAGCGGCGCAAAATGTTTGATCTGCCTGACCTTGCTGGCTGTAAGAGATAGCGCTCCAAAGGTCCTGCCATGAAAGGCCCCTAAGAAAGAAATAATACGCTGACGCTCTGTCGCGTACCGCGCGAGTTTAAAAGCCGCCTCAACCGATTCCGCGCCTGAATTTGTATAAAATACTTTTTTAGATGATTTGCCCGGCGCTATTTCCGCGAGTTTTTTCGCTAAATCGCTCTGAGGTTTGTAATAAAAATCCGTGCCGGACATATGGATGAGTTTGGACGCCTGGTCCTTAATGACCTTAACAATCTCCGGATGACAGTGCCCTGTGGCGCAAACAGCAATTCCAGCGGTAAAATCAAGAAAAATGTTCCCATCGTAATCTTCAATAGTAAATCCTCTGCCACGCTTTGCAACTAAGGGATAATCGCGCGTATAGGATGGGGATGTATAATGTTCATCCTGTTTGATGATGCGGGCTGATTTCGGACCGGGAAGTTTTTTTGTTTTTATATCAGGAATTTTCATAATAAAAAGTGAGCTAAAGTTTTTATTTATGTATCAATCTGTGCTTTTTGCAGTTTGCCGCTGTAATCTATATAAACTGCTTTCCATTCAGAGAAGATATCGAGGACGGTTTTTCCCGCTTCCCGGTGACCATTGCCTGTGTCTTTCATTCCTCCAAAGGGCAGATGAACCTCGGCGCCAATAGTAGGGCCATTAATATAAGTTATGCCTGCTTCAATATCTCTTATAGCTTTGAAAGCCCGATTGACGTCATTCGTATAGATGGATGAAGACAACCCATACCGGGTGTTGTTTAAAACCTTAATCGATTCCTCAAAACTTTCCACTTCAATTATTGAAAGAACAGGACCAAATATTTCTTCCCGGGCAATTCGCATATCCGGTTTCACGTTTGTGAATATTGTTGGACTGTAGAAAAAACCTTTTTTGCAATCCCCATCTTCATAAAATGATCCTCCTAATATGAGTTCCGCTCCTTCTTTTATTCCTATATCAATATATTCATGAACTCTTTTTCTCTGGGAAGCGTTTATAAGAGGACCCATTTCTGTTCCCGGATCAAGTCCGTTCCCAATTTTAATACTTTTCGCGCTATTTACAAATTTATCCATGAATTTCCCCGTTATTTTTTTGTGGAGTATGAGCCTGCTGGTGGCAGTGCATCTCTGCCCGGTTGTGCCAAAAGCTCCCCATAGCGCGCCTTCAACAGCAAGGTCAAGATCAGCATCGTCCATAACAATTTGAGCGTTTTTCCCGCCCAACTCTAAAGATACTCTTTTAAGGTCTGCTCCTCCAAGGGACGCGATTTCTTTTCCTACACCAGATGAACCTGTAAAAGAAATCAGATTTATATCCGGATGCTCTACGATAGAATGCCCAACATCTTTTCCGCTGCCGTGAACAAGGTTTACTACTCCTTTTGGAACCCCTGCCTGTTCAAGAATTTCAACAAACTTTACCGCTGAGGCCGGGGTATCATGGGCAGGTTTAAATACAACAGTATTTCCGCATAAAAGCGCGGGGAATATCTTCCAGGTTGGGATGGCAATTGGAAAATTCCATGGTGTTATGATGCCACACACTCCGATAGGCACACGCACGGACATGCAAAACTTATCGGGCAGTTCGGAAGGAGTTGTTTCTCCAAAAAGCCTTCTCCCCTCCCCTGCCGTATAGATTGCGGTATCTATCCCTTCCTGTATATCCCCTTTCGTTTCCTTTAAAACCTTTCCCATCTCTCTTGTCATCAATTTCGCGATCTCATCTTTATGCTCTATCAATAACTCACCGGCACGGGATATAATTTCACCCCGCTTTGGAGCAGGCGTTAAGCGCCATTTGTCATAAGCTGAGACCGCTGCTCTAACAGCAGTTTCTACATCTTCCTTATTTGAGTCAGGGAAAATGCCTACAATATCGTCAGTATTCGCTGGGTTGATATTTTTAAATGTTTTGCCGCTTGAAGCACCAACCCAGCTTCCGTTGATATAGTTTTTGAATTGAGTTGTCATAAAATTCTCTTTATCCTGATCCCCGGTCGTTCAGCCCCCATCCTTATTTTTTTCCGGCATATGTATTGTAAGTTGATTAAATGGAATAGTGAAACTATGTTCATTGCAGATATCCACAAGAGTGGTCTGCATTTCTCTATAGAGATCAAGATATAAATGCGCCACTCTGCCAGGGCAATCCACTTTTACCCATAGCTTTAATGAGCTTTCACCGGCGCTATGGAACTCTACACTAAGGTCTTTAAAATCCGGATCATCACCTAAAACTCTATGCCTCAATCGTGATTGAATACCCTTTAAGAATATATCCGGAATTTCTTTACAAATGCGGGTTCGGACACCGTAATCCAGACCAAATTCAAGAGCTAAACAAAATCCTTTGGATAAATTACTTGGCTTTTGCGCAAGAAAATCCACAGTCGGGTAATATTTATGAGTTCCACCAAGTGTTTGCACCGCGTGAACCACTATCTGTTCCGGTGTTTGAATCAGGATTTTTCCATAAGTATCATCGCTCAAAAGCACCCAATCTCCCTGGTTTGTCGGAAACCAGGGTTCGTCTTCCACTACCGGACGAGAGTGCATTCCGATAAATTCCGCCGCTGCCACTTTGATATGTCCACCTTGAAGCTGTTCATTTATAAGTGTGGAGTAGAACCCAAGGTCACGAACCAGAAAAGGTACACCCTGCCAGATTATCCGCTCTCTTTCCCTCACTGTTCCCAGGTTCAGGATTATTCTTCCCTCCTGCATGAATTTCGGTATCCACTGCCTTGAGGTCCAGGCAACCGCTGACAAAAACAATATTACAAACGTCAGAAGTACCCAGTCGTTTAATAGATAAAGGCACACTACCGTGCCGATAATGGCCAATAATATGGCAATAAGATTATAAAGAGCCTTTAAAGGTTTTTTTACCCAGGCTAAAGGGTCTGAGAAAATATCTGATTTAAAAATCCGTGTTCGCAAAGCTGACAATACCCACCATATGCTAAAAAAACTTACTATGGAAAGGATCAGGTTCTTGCCACGAAT
This sequence comes from Nitrospinota bacterium, assembly GCA_036011265.1. GTDB lineage: Bacteria > Nitrospinota > Nitrospinia > CAJXCL01 > CAJXCL01 > CAJXCL01. The sequence continues at coordinate 9,090 of DASCNB010000029.1, forward strand.
TCGAAAAAAATCCTGTGCTGCTGCTGTTGCTGCTTCTAAAAACGATTTATCTGATACGGTTTCCTGTTTAAGCTGCCTTTGAGAAGCCTCAAGATTCAACTTTAATCCCTGTAATCTCCCTTCTGTATCCTCCTTTATCTTTTTCAGATCATCCAGAATCTCCAGGCTATCTCCAAATTTCATAATGGAGTCAAAACTTTTTAAAGCCTTTTCAACTACAGAAATTTTTTCTTTGAATGCGGCTATATCAGATCTCAGACTTTCAATCATTCGAGGGCGCGCGCTTATCCGGTGAAAAGTATCCAGTAAGGGCGCAATGAGTTCCTGGGCCTCTTTCCCTAAATTTCTCTTTTTCGATTCTATGTCTCTGGCAGCCTCTAAACTTACTCCGGCAGCTGTTTCCAAAAAATTTGATTTCGCTTTCCTATACCTTTGCTTGAGACTAATCAAATCATTTTGTATGTCCCTTTTGAGGTCGTCGCTGATTTCATTTTTCAGGTCTTTCTGCACTCTTTTAATTTCATTTTGGAGCCAGGTAATATTTTTTTTGATAAAAGTTAGGTGGGAGATTTTATCTTTAAGATTATTTTTTTCTACATTTGTCTCCTGGGCTAAGATCGGTCTTTCAAAAGGAAGGACAAGGAATAGAGTTAACACTATAGTAGATAAATAATGTTTCATAGAATTAAGAGAAATAAATTTCAAAATGCAATAACAAATAAATCTCAAAATCAAATTGTTTGGTTATTGTAGTCGTGGTAATTTGAGATTTATTTGGGATTTGTTACTTGTAATTTTGGATTTTGCATCTCTTTTTGGCTATGGTAAAGCCACATTGAAAGATTTGTGGTTTTCTGTCTTTAAAGTACTTGACAAAATATATCCATTCAAATGATAATAAATCCTTTCAATTATTTGAAAAAAATTTTTTTTTATTCTACTGTTTTGAAAAACCTACCAAAACATTTTATATCAATAAATTATATAATTCATCTACTATTTAGAAAAGGACAAGCAAGCTATGGGTTTAAATATTACTCAAAAAATCATTAAAAAACATTTAGTCTCCGGAGAAATGAAAGCAGGCGAGAAAGTTTCAATCAAGATAGACCAAACTCTCACCCAGGACGCAACCGGTACAATGGCTTATCTTCAGTTTGAAGCCCTCGGCATTCCGCGCGTAAAAACTAAACTATCCGTAAGTTATATAGACCACAATACCCTTCAAACCGGATTTGAAAACGCCGACGATCATCTGTTTTTACAAACTATCGCTGCAAAACATGGGATTTATTTTTCCCGTCCGGGAAACGGGATATGCCATCAGGTCCATCTTGAGAGATTCGGTGTACCCGGACAAACATTGCTTGGTTCAGACAGCCATACTCCCACTCAGGGAGGTCTTGGCATGCTTTCAATGGGCGCGGGCGGTCTTGATGTAGCTCTTGCCATGGGAGGACAGCCTTTCTTTTTAAACATGCCGGAAGTCATCCTTGTTAAATTAAATGGGAAACTCAGGCCCTGGGTTTCAGCGAAAGATATTATTCTTGAGTTGTTAAGACGGCTGACAGTAAAAGGCGGAGTTGGGAAAGTGTTTGAATATGGAGGAGAAGGAGTAAAACATCTGTCTGTACCGGAAAGGGCCACAATAACAAACATGGGTGCTGAGTTAGGAGCGACTACATCCGTATTTCCCAGCGACAAAATCACCAAACAGTTTTTAGCAGCGGAAAAACGCGTAAAACATTGGGCGGCTCTCGAAGCGGACACAAACGCGGAATACGATGGAGTTGTGGAAATAGACCTTCGCAATTTAGAACCCCTGATCGCTAAACCTCACTTGCCGGATAATGTCTGTAAAGTAAAAGAATTAAAAAGTGTAAAAGTAAACCAGGTTGCCATTGGAAGCTGTACCAACTCGTCTTATAAAGACCTGATGACCGTTGCTAAAATCCTGAAAGGCAAAACCGTCCATCCCGATGTCAGCCTTGTTATTTCACCCGGTTCCAAGCAGGTTTTCAATATGATTTCGAAAAACGGCGCTATCTCTGATCTCGTAACGGCAGGAGCAAGAATCATGGAATCCACCTGCGGCCCCTGTATAGGGATGGGGCAGGCGCCGTCGACAAATGCCGTTTCTGTAAGAACGTTCAACAGAAACTTTCTCGGACGGAGCGGCACAAAAAGTGCCCAGAGCTATTTAGCAAGTCCGGAAGTGGCAGCGGCCTGCGCACTTAAAGGGAAAATCACAGATCCGAGGACCCTGGGAAATAGATCTCCAAATATTACAATGCCTAAAACATTCGATATCAACGATAATATGATAATACCTCCGACCCGTAAAAAAGTGGACATCGTTCGCGGTCCAAATATCCAACCTTTACCAATTAAAGATAAACTATCGGACAAAATATCCGGAAAAGTCCTGCTAAAAGTAGAAGATAACATTACAACAGACCATATCATGCCCGCCGGGGCAAAGATACTGCCGCTCAGGTCCAATGTCCCCGCAATTTCTGAATTTGTCTTTGCTCCAATTGACGCTGATTTTCCAAAACGCGCTAAAGAATCAGGTGGCGGATTTGTTGTGGGAGGCGCCAATTACGGACAGGGATCAAGCAGAGAACACGCTGCCTTAGCTCCTATGTATTTAGGAGTAAATGCGGTATTGACAAAATCTTTCGCGAGAATTCACCTGGCAAACCTTATCAATTTTGGAATCCTGCCATTAAACTTCGCGAATGAAAATGATTATGATAAAGTGGACCAGGGAGATGAATTAGAACTGGATGTTTCGCAATTGAATGGTAATTTGTTACTAAGAAATATTACAAAAGGTACTGACATTCCGGTAGCACATTCTTTAAGCTCAAGGGATATTGCTATTTTAAAAGCTGGTGGATCTCTCGGGTATGCTAAACAACAGGCATAGTGAAAATAACTTTCACTTATGACTCTGTTCGTTTTATGAATGATATAAAGTGAGTTTTATTTTTTGCGTGGAGGTCACTGAGAAATCAGAGAAAGGAGTACCTACTAATGAAAAATAAAATCACAGTTGTCGGGGCCGGTCATGTTGGGGCTACAGTCGCACAATTGACTGCCTATAAAGAACTGGGTGATGTGGTTCTCGTTGACATAGTTGAAGGAATTCCTCAGGGAAAAGGACTCGATCTTTTAGAATCGGGACCTGTAGAACAATTCAGCGGAAAAATTTTAGGAACCAACAAATATGAAGATACCGCTAATTCAAATGTTGTCGTAATTACGGCCGGAATCCCGAGGAAACCGGGGATGAGCCGTGATGATCTGATCGGGACAAACGCAAAAATAGTAAAGTCGGTTGTTGAACAGATAATCGAACATTCCCCTGACACTATTTTAATAGTAGTCAGCAATCCATTAGATATAATGGCCTGCGTGGCCAGACAGGTCAGCGGTTTTCCAAAAAACCGCGTCATCGGCATGGCCGGAGTTCTTGACTCTACCCGGTTCAGGGCATTTATAGCGAAAGAGCTTAATGTCTCCATGGAAGATACACAGGCTATGGTTTTAGGCGGACATGGAGATTCTATGGTTCCCCTGTCGCGTTACTCCACTGTTTCAGGGATTTGTATTGAAGAATTGATTCCAAAGGACCGGCTAGACAAGATTGTAGATCGCACGAGAAAAGGAGGGGGTGAGATTGTCGCGTTATTGAAAACAGGTAGCGCCTATTATGCTCCCGCAGCTTCAGCTGTTCAAATGGCTGAATCGATTATAAAAGATAAAAAGAGAATCCTTCCCTGCGCTGCTTACCTTGAAGGAGAATATGGCATTGAAGGGCTTTTTGTAGGAGTCCCTGTCAAATTAGGCGCGAATGGAATTGAAGAAATTATTGAGATAAAGCTCTCGGAAGAAGAAAGCCGCGCCTTAAAAGCTTCAGCCGACGCCGTGAAAGAGACCCTGTCTGAGTTAAAGCTTTAAACTTCAGCTGTCAGCTATCATCGTTCAGGAAATAAAGTACTGAGAAGACTATTTCTACTTTTTTTCACTGAAAGATATTTACTTTCCCGAATTATTAATTTTTCGCCACTTTCTCTTTGCTTTCTTTATTCCCTTACCTTTTAATCAAACTGCAATTGACAATTCTATAAGAGTACGATACATATATTTGCGTATAAAAATGAAAATTTCAAAAGAAACCATAAAAGCCATTGAAAGTTCGGATAATGTAGTTGTTCTAACGGGAGCCGGTATATCGGCGGAAAGCGGGGTCCCTACATTTCGAGGAGAGGAAGGGTTGTGGAGGAATTTCAGGGCTGAAGAACTGGCTACCCCTTTTGCTTTTCAGCGCGATCCAAAACTTGTATGGGAATGGTATGACTGGAGAAGAAATTTAATTAAACCTCTTTATCCTAACGCCGGCCATAAAGTAATAGCCTCGGTTGAACAAAAAAAATCGTCCTTTAAATTAATAACCCAAAATGTTGATGGGCTGCATCAAAAAGCGGGCAATAAGAAATATGTGGAACTTCATGGAAATATCTGGAAAACACGTTGTACAGAAGAAGGGAAAGTTACAGAAAACCTTGAAAGTCCTTTAAAAAAGATCCCGCCGGTCTGTGAATGCGGGGCAATGCTGAGGCCGCATATAGTCTGGTTTGGCGAGTCACTTCCTGTAGAAGCCATTCAATCGTCATATCAAGCGGCAGAAAACTGTGATTTGATGATGGTGGTAGGAACATCGGCCGTAGTACAACCCGCGGCATCGCTTCCGGGAATAGCTAAAAATACCGGTGCATTCGTGATTGAAATAAACGCGGAAGAAACTCCTATTTCCGATATGGTAGATGATTCTTACCTTGGAAAAGCCGGTGAGATTCTGCCATTATTGGAAAAGTATTTTGAATAACTCAATTTAGAAACTTTTTTGACAGTATGGACTGGATTTATTTTTTGGAGTAAAAAGGCGGGCCCTTCGCTTGCCATCTTATTTATCCCGTTATCCTGTCTAAAATTCTTTAATTATGAAATATCAGGCGATTAAAGGTGTAAAAGATATCCTCCCTAAGGATATAGGGAAATGGCATTTTCTTGAAAAAACAGCGAAAGAGCTATTTGAAACATTTTGCTATTATGAAATCAGGGTCCCTGTTTTTGAAAAAACTGCTGTCTTTTCCCGCAGCATTGGGGAAGATACTGATATTGTAGAAAAGGAAATGTACACTTTTAAAGATAAAGGTGATGAAAGTATAACTCTCCGCCCTGAAGGAACTGCTTCTATTGTAAGGGCCTTTGTGGAACATCAGATGTATAATCCCCCTTCTGTGGTTAAATTATTCTATTCAGGCCCGATGTTTCGTTTTGAGCGCCCCCAGTCAGGCAGGTTCCGTCAGTTTTATCAAATAGGTGTTGAGGCATTTGGATCTGAAGATCCCTCTATTGACGCGGAAGTTATTTTTATTTTATTAGAACTTTTAAACAGAATTGGCCTGTCAAACCTGGAGCTTAACTTAAACAACATTGGCTGCCCGGATTGCAGACCTGTTTATAAAAATAAATTACAAAAATTCTTTGAATCAAGGCTGGATGCTTTATGCCAAAATTGTAATCAGCGACATGTTAAGAATCCATTAAGAATTTTAGATTGTAAAAACAAAGGATGCATTGAAATTGTCAATGAGGCGCCAACTATAGACCAATCCCGCTGTGATATTTGTAAAACTAATTTTGATCAAGTGCAAGATCTTCTCAGCAAACTTGGAACTTGTTTTAAGATAAATCCTAAACTCGTAAGGGGACTTGACTATTATTCCCGAACAGCTTTTGAAGTTTTGGCTTCAGGTCTGGGAGCACAAAACGCGGTCGCGGGTGGCGGACGCTACGACGGACTTGTGAAAGAATTCGGAGGACCTCAAACTCCTGCTGTTGGATTTGCCATGGGAGTTGAGAGAATTATTTCTTTGATGCAGGACCAGGAAAAATTTGCTTTCAAGCCAAAGGTGTTCATTGTCTCTCTGGGAAACACGGCAAAGGAGACGGCATTTCAATTATTAAATGAGTTAAGAATGGCTGCTGTTCCATCTGATTGGAGCAGCAATCAGGGCAGTTTGAAAAGTCAAATGCGAAAAGCTGACCGGTCGGGAGCGGATTTTGTTTTAATTATCGGTGAGAATGAATTAAAAAATGAAAAATTGATTTTGAGAAACATGAAAACATCTCAGCAGGACGAAATTCCTTTAAAAAATATTGCAGAAAGTGTAAAATCCAGGATTAAGTCCTGATGTTCAGAAGGGAACCAATATTTTTTGACGAAAACTGGGACTGTTGTAATGCCTGTAAAGAGGCATTCAATTGAACTTCGCTTTCCCTCAAGCGAGAGATTTCTTTTGCAAAATCAGCGTCCGTAATTTCAGAAGACGCGCTTGTAAGTTGCTCTATCACATTTTTTTGTGTGCCGGCAACGCTGGTGAGCCTCGTTTGAACAGAACCAATACTTCCACGAACATCAACGACATTCTGAATCGCGCTATCTATACCCCCAATAGCATTCTGGGCGGAAGATTGACTCGATATATCCAAATCTTTTATCCCAAGAGATTCAGTTCCGACATCTTGAATCACGTTAAGATTAACTTTTGAAGAACTGTTATTTTCTGTACCGACCTGAATGTTCAATTCCGACGCGTCTTCGCTTAAGGTCCCATCCAGTAGTTTATTTCCGTTGAATTCAGTTCCATCTACTATTCTATCCACCTCACTCATTAGAGAATTGAATTGATTCTGGATGGCAGATCGCTGGTTGTCACTCAAAGTCCCTGTGGACGCTTGAACTGCAAGCGCTTTAGCTTCCGACAGGATGCTGGAAATACTTTGCAGTCCGCCTTCAGCAACATTTGTCAGACTAATCCCCTGAGAAATATTCTCCACACCCTTTTGCAAAGCGCGTATGTCCGAATTCAGGCGAGAGGATATAGACAAACCGGTAGCATCATCGGATGCTTTTAAAATACGGTTTCCCGAAGTAAGCCTGCTGACAGAACTGGCCAACTTTGATTTGGCATTGCCAATGTTTCGTAAAACGTTTTGTGACAGGGCTTTATTTGAAATAGGAGTAACCATTTTCTTAACCTCTCCTTTTGTTATAATGTAACTCCAGATAAATAATATGTCAAGACCCCAAGTCTGTAATTGCTTCAAACTTGGGAAGAAGTTTATCGTAACTGGCTTTAAGATATTCCGGAAAAACTTTGGTATCGCCTAAAACAGGCATAAAATTGGTGTCCCCATTCCAGCGTGGGACAATGTGAGTGTGTACATGGTCTTCCACACCGGCTCCCGCCACTTTACCCAAATTCATACCTATATTAAACCCTTCCGCTTTTAAGACAGATCGCAAAATACGGATGCTTTCCTGGGTCAGGCGGTGGATTTCTAACGCAGTTTCTTGATCTAACTTTGTCGGGCATGACTGATGTTGGTAAGGGGCAACCATGAGATGGCCATTATTGTATGGAAAGGCATTCAGAATAATAAACGAATGTTTTCCACGGTACAGGATGTATGTTTTTGCATCATTTTTTTGATCAAGAGCATGGCAAAAGATACAATAATCCGGTTTTTCACCGAGGATATATTCTATTCTCCATGGAGCCCAGACGTTTTTCATATGTTCGTCAATGATTATTGGTCATTGGTAATGGGTGTACTTTCTCAGTTATCTAATCCCAGCTACTTAAAATCTAACACCTGACAAGAGCTAAAAGTTCTTTTTCTTTGGATTGCATTTTCAAGGCGTCTTTTTTTGATTTTGCATGGTCGAAACCTAAAAGATGTAGTATTCCATGAATTAACAGTATTAATATTTCTTCTGTGAC
>DASCNB010000030.1:0-14047 GCA_036011265.1 Nitrospinota bacterium
TTTGAACATAGTTCTGGTAAGGAGTAAATCCAAGAGCCCCTGAAATATCACTGAAAAAGGGTCCTTCCAGCGCTCTTATATCTACAATATTGAGTCCTGTAATTTCAGCCTCAAACTTTGAAGCAAGGTAGAGTCCGTATTCCAGCGCTATTTTGCTATTTGGTGATCCGTCTGTTGGCACAAGTATACTTTTTATCATTTAAATAATTTCTCCATTTTGTTACCCCGTCCAGTTGCGGCGGGGTTGTTCATTACTTTTTAATCAATTTTTTCAAGACCTTAAAATTTTTAACATCTTCCTTTAAATCGGGACCTTTTGGTGTTTCCAATATTTTCGGTATGTTAGCAAATCTCCTGTCATTAACGAGAAATTTAAACGGTTTCAGACCCAAAAAACCTTTTCCAATATGTTCATGTCGGTCTACCCGTGAACCCAGTTCTTTTTTGGAATCGTTAATGTGAAAAACCTTAAGCTTATCCAAACCAACAAGTTTATTAAAAGTTTCAAAAGTTTTTTTGTATCCTTTTTTAGTAGTAATATCGTATCCTGCGGCAAATATGTGGCAGGTATCCACACATACTCCAATCGATTTTTTTTGCCTTACCATTTTAATTATCTTCGCAAGATGTTCGAATTTGTAACCTAAACTCGTGCCCTGACCCGCTGTTGTTTCGAGCAGTAGCGATACTTTAAAACCTTTTCCTCTTTTTAACAAGATGTTTATTGATTGAGCGATTTTTTTTAGTCCTGCTTTTTCACCAGAGCCGACATGCGCTCCCGGATGAAAGACGAGGTAAGGAATTTTTAATTTTTCACACCGCTCCATTTCATTAAAAAACGATTCTATCGATTTTCGGTGTAAAACAGGATCAGGCGAAGCCAGGTTTATAAGATAGCTGTCGTGGGCAACTACCGGAGAAATATGAAATTGCGCGTAAAAGCTTTGAAATCTGCGAAGGTCTTCATCTGTAATTTCCTTTGCTTTCCACTGGTTGCTGCTTTTGGTAAATATCTGGATGGTGCGGCAGTTTATTTTTTTCCCTCGCTCAAGGGCTTTTTCTAAACCACCAGCAATAGACATGTGGGCGCCAAACATAAAATGAAAGCTTTCAGTTGTCAGCTATCAGCTGTCAGAAAAACCATTAGAGACAACAGGTTTAATGCAATAACAAAGTATTAAAAATGGGTTAAGTTTTTTTAATCTCTGTGACCTTTACTCTAAAACTGAAAGCTGTCGGCTAATAGTTATTTGCTCACAGTCTATGATACACCTTTGCTATTGAGGTAAATACCATATTTTTTATCTTTTACAACAATGTGCTCTGCCAACCAATCATTAAGTAAAATTGCAACATCAGTAGTCATATCTTTATTGCCTGCATAATATTTTTTCTGCATAGCATCCACTTTTAGAATTAAATTCTCATGTTCTTTTTTATGGACAGCTAATTCGGGAAACTCATATTGTTCCAGTAATTCTTCTTCTTTTTTAAAATGAATTTTCGTGTAATCTACCAGTTCATCCAACACTTTACCCAGGACTTCCTCAGCTCTTTCGGCAAGCTTTTCATCGTGCAAAAGGTTAAGAATGCCGATCAGCTTTTTATGGTGTTCATTCATTTCCTCAACATTTACACTAAACCTGTCAGACCAATCGAATAGAGACATAATCTACGTTTTTCCTTTCTAAAACATAGAAAAATTAAATAAGCAGCAAATTGGTGTAAATAGTATAATAAAGTACGTTTTAAAAGAATGCAATCGTTTGATATTCGGATTTGGTTTTGATAAATTAAGGATTCTTTTTTAATCGCAGAGACCGCTTAGTTTGCAGAGAAGAAATTATTTTCCCTGTGATCTCTGCGCCCTCTGCGGCAAAGCTGAGCTTAGTAAATTCATTTTGGTTGTGGCTTGCTATGTCAATAAAATCAGACCGCTGGATTAAAGAAATGGCGGTTAATAAAAAGATCATTGAACCATTTGAGGAAAATCAGGTTAGAAAAGGTATTATCTCTTTCGGTCCTTCTTCCTATGGTTATGATATTCGTATTGATAATGAATATAAAATCCCTGATGCAACGGATTCTTCTTTACTTGACCCGAAAAATTTCGATGTATCGTCATTTAGCAGTATTAAGGCTAACCACTGCGTAATACCGGCCCACTCTTATGTTCTGGGAAAGAGTGTTGAGTATTTCAGGCTTCCCCGAAATATACTTACCCTTTGTTTTGGAAAATCAACCTATGCCCGCTGTGGAGTAGTTGTAAACATCACTCCGCTTGAACCTGAATGGGAAGGATATATTACCATGGCCATATGCAATACATCAAGAAGACCTGTAAAAATATATTCCCGTGAAGGAATCGCGCAGATTATTTTTTTAGAAAGTGATGATATCTGCCTGACCTCCTATGCCGACAAAAAGGGGAAGTATCAGGCTCAGAAAAAAATCACTGTTTCTAAAATAGATTAAAACCATAGTGCCGTTAACCACGATGATCACGAAGAGTAGACTCATTGTGTCTCTGACTAAGAAGTTCTGTGGCTAAAATATTTTGCATTCCCTTGGTTAAAAAATGAAAAAAAGAGTCGTTATAGCAATGAGCGGGGGCGTGGATAGTTCCACAGCCGCCGCTTTGTTAATCAAGGAAGGGTATGAGGTTATTGGCATTTCCATGAAGTTTTGGAATGACGAAGACTATAATATCCAAGAGGGGGGAACCTGCTGTTCCATGGATGATGTGTCCGACGCAAGACGAGTCGCGGACAAGCTAGCGATACCCTTTTATGCTATAAATTTGGAAGAAGAGTTTAGAAATTCGGTCATTAACTATTTTGTCGATGAATACCTTATTGGTAAAACCCCTAATCCATGTATCCCCTGTAACAAAGTTTTGAAGTTTGATGTTTTGGTAAAACGAGCGGAAGAGTTGGGGGCTGATTATGTTGCTACAGGCCATTATGCCAAGAAGGTGAGACATCAAAATGGCAAATATCTTTTAAAAAGAGGAAAGGATGCTGAAAAAGACCAGAGTTATTTTTTGTTTAACCTGACAGAGGAACAGTTGCAAAAAGTTCTTTTCCCATTGGGAGGATATTTAAAAGAAGAGGTAAGAAACCATGCTCGCTCTATGGGATTGAGTGTCGCGGAAAAAAGGGAGAGTCAGGAAATTTGCTTTATCCCGGACAACAACTACCCTGCTTTTATTTTGAAAGAAAAGGGAGCCCAATTTGTGAAGAAAGGAAAGATAGTTAATACTGCAGGGAAGGTTTTAGGTGATCACAATGGCATCCCATTTTATACCATAGGTCAGCGAAAAGGATTGAAAATCAGTTCTCCGACCCCCCTTTATGTAAAACAAATTGACGCAGCGAGAAACCGTTTAATAGTAGGAGGGAAAGAAGAAATTAAATCAAAAAAATTCAGGATTCAAAATGTTAACTGGTTCAAACTGCCCGAGAAGAAAAAAATTCATGAATTGGTACAAATCAGGTATCGCCATAAACCTGTTTTAGCTACAGTTTTTCTTGACAATCTCAAAGAACCTGAGATCGAGTTCGATGAGGCCCAGGAAGCCATAACACCGGGCCAAGCCGCTGTGATATACCATAATGATACGGTTTTAGGGGGAGGGTGGATAGTTTAATCGCAGTTCCCTTGCCAATCTCACTTTTTACCTCAATCTCTCCGCCGCACTGCTTGATTGATTAGAAATAGGGTGAATCCTTGGCATGTTATCTGCGAGACTTTTCTCCAATTTAATCATTGTCACTTTTAACCTGATTCCGTCCTGTCCGTTTTACCTTGTAAAGTACTTTGTCGGCGCGATCAATAAGCATATTTGAGGAAGATTTACTGTCAGGAAAAATAGTTGCAACTCCCAAACTGATTGTGATGTGAGCGCTAATGTCGGAGGAGGTATGCTTAATTTTTAATGCTTCAACGGCTTTGCGCATTTCTTCTGCCAACTGAATAGAGCCCTCCACGTCTGTTCCGGGCAGAACAGCCACAAATTCTTCACCTCCATAGCGAGCAAATAAATCAGCAGGGCGTTGTATCAGATTATCTAATGCCTTCGCAACCTGTTTAAGACAATCATCACCAGCCAGATGGCCGTAAGTATCATTGAAAAGTTTAAAAAAATCGATATCAATCATTATCAATGAAATCGGTTTCTTGTCCCGGATTGAGCGTTTCCACTCCCTTTCAAAATGTTGATGAAAATAACGACGGTTGTATACTTCCGTTAATCCATCACGGATGGATAATCCTTTTAATTCCTCGTTTTTTTCTATTAACTTTTTTTTGTTTTCAAGCAGTTCTTTTTCGGCAAACCTTCGCTTTTCTACCTCACTTTCGAGCTTAAAAATTGCTTTTTGGACGTCATCAGAGCGCTTTTCTATCTGTCTGCGCAATTCCAGTTTTTCGAGACAATATTTTACCCTGAAAGACAATTCTTCTTTATCAGCTGATTTTAACATGTAATCATCAACACCAAGTCTGAGCGCTTCTATTGCCGGTAATAAATCGCTATGGCTCGTAAAGATCATCACCATCGTCTCAGGACTCATCTTTTTGGTCCTTTCCAGCACTTGTATTCCGCTTAGTCCGTCCATATTAAGGTCGGTAATAACCACATCAAATTTGCTTTTCCCCAACTTTTTTATCGCTTCTTCACCGCTTCCGGCTAAAGTAACATCATATCCCTTTTCGCTTAGATCAACACCAACGGTTTTACGAATGTTTTCTTCATCATCAACCAATAGAATAGAGTAATTATTCATTGAATGTTCCTTATTTTGTCGTGATTTATGATTTTGGATTGCATATTATTAAACCCACGTTCCGAATTCCAAAATTAAAAAAACGTTGGTTAATGACTAATGGCTAATCAATGGGCCTCTCCCCAATTCTTACCTATCCAGGTGTCGACAATCAAGGGTATTTTTAGTTCCATAACTCCCTCCATTTCTTTATTCACCAAATCAACCATCATTTTCTTTTCCGCTTCAGGTATTTCAAAAACCAGTTCATCGTGGACCTGCAGAATCATTTTAGATTTGAGGTTTTTACTTTTTATTGCTCTTGAAATATTAATCATCGCAATTTTGATTAAATCCGCTGCTGATCCCTGAACAGGAGTATTAACAGCCGTGCGCTCCGCAAATTCTTTCATTTGCCTGTTTTTGCTGTTCAATTCCGGTAGATATCTGCGACGGTTTAAAATAGTGGTAACATATCCATTTTTACGGGCATCTGTTATTGTTTGTTCTATATATGATTTTACTCCTTTATAGAGAGCAAAATAGTGATCGATAAATTCTTTTGCTTCTTTTAAGCTGACTCTGATATTTTTTGACAATCCGAATGGACTGATCCCATAAATAATTCCGAAGTTTACTGCTTTAGCCATGCGCCTCATATTAGAATCAACCATATTCGGAAAAACGTTAAAAATCCTTGCCCCTGTCTGGACATGAATATCTTCTCCTTTCTTAAATGCCTCTATAAGTACCTCATCCTCAGAAAGATGAGCAAGAATACGAAGCTCTATCTGCGAATAATCAGCGGAAAGCAGAAGGTGGTTCTTTTCCGCTATAAATGCTTTCCTGATTTTACGACCCAAATCAGTACGTATAGGAATATTTTGTAAATTCGGGTTGCTGGAACTCAGTCTGCCGGTGGCTGTAACGGTTTGGTTAAATGATGTGTGTATCCTGCCTGTCTTTGAGTTGACGAGAAGGGGTAACGCATCAACATAGGTTGATTTCAATTTGCTGAGTTGCCGGTACGAAATAATTTCCGCCGGAAGAGGATAACCTGTCGCAAGCTGCTCTAATACGCTCATGTCTGTTGAATAGCCTGTTTTAGTTTTTTTAAGAGGAGGAATTTTTAATTTTTCAAATAACAGTTCTGATAACTGTTTTGGAGAATTAATATTAAACTTCTCTCCAGCCATATCATAAATTTTTTGCGCAGAAAGGGAGATATCCTTTTCCAGGTCTTTTGACATTTTCTTTAAAAAGTTTTTATTAATTTTTACCCCGTTTATTTCTATCTCTGCCAGCGCTTCAGCAAGAGGCAATTCCACGTTATTTAAAAGAGAAACAAGGGCGTCTGTTTCTAAGGCCGGTAAAAGTTTTTTGCTTAACTGCAAAGTTATATCGGCATCCTCGCCCGAATAAGATGCTGCGGTTTCTAAATCTACTTTATTAAATCCCACCTCCTTTGAACCCGAACCGACAACTTCTTTATAAGTTATTACACGGTAATCAAGATATTCAAGAGCAATGTCTTCCAGGTTATGGTTGTGTTTTGAAGGGTTAATCAGGTAAGAAGCTATCATAGTGTCAAAGTAAATATTTTTTATTTTAATGCCGGAATTTTGAAAGACAATGATTTCGTATTTGATGTTCTGTCCTATTTTTTTGATTTTTTTATCTTCAAGAACCGGTTTAAGCTTTCCCAGGACCATATCTCTGTTAAGTTGTGCTGGAGCACCGGGGTAATCATGCCCTACCGGTATATAATAAGCATCATGGGGAATAATGGAGATGGAAATCCCTACAATTTCAGCCTCCATTGGAAACACGCTCGTCGTCTCCAGGTCGATAGAAAGAAGTCCTTTGTTCTTCACCTGAATAATAATTTTGTCCAGCTCTTTTTCACTAAAAACTAATTTATACTTTTTTTTATCCGTATCCGACTTCCATCCTCTCAATTTTCCGGATTCCACCCATTTCTCGTTCCCGAGTTCTATTTTGGACAAAAGAGCAGCAAATTCTAATTGTTTAAAAAGAGTGATAATTCGTTTTGAATCTAATTTCTTTGCTTTCATCTCCTCAATACCGACTGGAAGGTTTAGATTAGTATCGATGGTACAAAGTTTTTTGCTAAGCCGTGCTTGTTCTGTGTATTCCAGCAGTTTATTTTTTAATGACTTTTTTTTAATTTGTTCCAGATTTTTCAGAAGGTTTTCAATATCGCCAAAATTCTGAATTAATGTGGTGGCAGTTTTAGGGCCTATTCCCGGCACACCGGGGATGTTGTCTGAACTATCCCCCATTAAACCCATGACTTCTGTGACTCGTCCGGGTTCCACGCCAAATTTTTCTTTTACTTCCTTTTCGCCAAATGTTTTATTTTTCATAGTATCCAGCATTTTAATTTTGGGAGATATTAACTGCATCATATCTTTGTCCCCGCTAACAATCGTAACATCAAACCCTTTCTTTTCAGCTTTTTTGGAGATCGTACCGATAAGATCGTCCGCTTCAAAACCTTCCTGTTGCATGGACACAATATTAAAAACTTCAACAAGATTAATGATATAGGGAATCTGGGGTTTCAGATCATCAGGTGTTTCTTTTCGGTTGGCTTTATACTCTTTATACATTTCATGTCGGAACGTTTTACCTTTGGGGTCGAAGATTATAGCAATATATTCCGGTTGTTCCTCCCGTAGTATCTTCAGTAGCATGCTAGCGAACCCGTATATTGCGTTAGTAGGAAGTCCTTTTGAATTGGAGAGAAATTGTTTTATTCCGTAAAATGCCCTGAAGATATAGGAAGAACCGTCAATTAAATATAAACGGGGAGGGTTTTTCATGAAATGCAAACACAAATTTTGATTCTTTTCTAAGGCTCTTTTTCTATTTTTGTTAATATTCTTATTTTAGAATAAGCCCTTAACTAATTTATCTCGTCATCAAAACATCATCAAGAAGTCCTATTACGCATTCATCTAAAATTGCAAAAGTCGTTCTAAAACCCAACATGCTTCCTCCTACAGGATCGATAATGTCCTGATCTTTATATTCTTTGCTATAGGAAGAAAGCATCTTTACTTTCTCCTTTGCCTCCGGAAACTTTTCGATAACACTTTGGACTTGTTCTTTTTCCATGACCAGGACAATATCCGAATCTTTCAAGAGTTCTTCCGTAAGGGCAAGAGAAGAGTGGGACGATATGTCAATCCCCCGTTGTTCACAAACTTCAAGGACTTTACGAAGAGGTCTAATGCCATCTCTTGCATGAGTTCCTGCTGATTTTATTTCTATTTCATAAATTGCTCTTTCATCAAGCATCTTCTGCATCAAGGCTTCCGCCATCGCGCTCCTGCACTGATTTGCTCTACAAACAAAAAGTATTTTAATCATATAATAATCTTTCGCAGGGTTTTGGTGTCATTTTTTCCCCAAAGATATTAGCAAATAGTTAAACATTTGTCCACAGGTTAGGTTCTCAGCAAAGTTATTTAAGATTTTTTTTTGATTTTAACATCAGAATAACAAGAATAGCATAGATGCTTCCCGCCTGCACCAGGAGCAGAAAGCTATCTACTGTTTCTGCATGTTTTAATACCAGAGCACTGATTCCAAGAGTGGCCGACAGGAGAAAAATAAAAAGAACAGAATCAAAATTTGATAAACCAGTGGCAACGAGGCGATGATGGAAATGATCTCGTCCCACGTACTCGATCCACTCTGTCAGGTTTTTTACTTTGCCTGTCATAATTCTTTCTATTGTTATATAAATCATATCAAAAATCAGGACTCCCAGAATAAGAATAGGCATGGAATAGGCCTTTATTGGATCATCTAAAGCCCAGGCGGTCATTACGGGAAGGGATGCCAGAATAAAACCAAGAAAGGTGCTTCCTGTGTCGCCCAGAAAAATGGATGCCTTTTTCCGAGGATGAAAGTTAAAAGGCAGAAAACCAAGGCAGCAACCAACAACGGTAAATGATAGATATACCAAATAAGACTGGTCTGACTGCAAGGCCACCACTCCAATGAAAAACAAAGATATGCCTGCCAGGCCGGTAGCCAACCCGTCCATACCATCAAGGAAATTAAAGGCATTAATGATACCCACTACCCAGAACATCGTAATAAATGACTCAATCGCAAACGCCCACCAGGTATCCGGACCGAACGACAAGTGAACATCACAGATAATAAGGATTATTACTGCCAAAATCTGCGATAACAGTCTTTTTTTCGCGGACAAGCCATAAATATCTTCAAAGAGACCTGCTGCCACAATTACCGCGCTTCCAAGAAGAATCCCTTTTAATTGTATTGAAAAATGAAAATTTATAAGAATAACAGTGAAAAAGGCTAAATAAATGGCAACTCCGCCAAGCTTGGGTATTGGTTTACCATGCAATTTCCTTTTATCCGGAATATCATAAATACTATATTTTTTAGCAACTTCCTTCATGACCGGCACTATTAAATAAGACAGCAAAAAAGACGAGACCACAATGTAAAGCCAATGGATATTCTTAAACATGACAAATTCTTCAATCGGCTCACGTTTGTATGCTAAAAGAAAAATCAGAATTCCTATTGTTAACAAATTGACAAAATTCATTGTTTCCTTCTTAAACAGTCACCAATCTGTAAATTTCGACAGGATAGCAAGACCGCCATTACGATAATCGTCAGGCTAAACCTGTCTAAGCCTGATCTGTCCTGTTTCATGTCAAAGAAATAAAGCTGAACGCTTACCAGCTTTATTGTTTTTATATCAGGAATCATAATTTTTCACAACACGAACAATCTGCTGTCGCTCTAAACTTGTTAGAGAAGGATAAATAGGAATGGAATAAACGCTTTTCCATATTTTATCGGTAAAACGGCATAGATGAGAAGATTTGTAAATATGATGCAAAGGACGGAAAACAGGGAGTTCGGCTGTTACACCGTTTTTTTTCAATTTTTTTATTAGTTCTTTAACGCTTTTATCGGTTTTAAGAATATAGCGGTAGTGAATAGATTTACTTTCAGGATAAAGTTCTCTACTTTGTACTCTTTTCTCACTAAAAAAATTATCATAATATAATGCTATCTGTTTTCTTTTCTTTAAAAAAACGTTTAATTTAGCAAGCTGAGACAACCCTAAAGCTGCAGCTAGGTCCGTCATTTTGTAATTATATCTAACGCGATAGTTTTCGTATCTGTCATATTCCCTAATATCCCTTATATAATTTGCCAGTGATTTTGAACGGGTCGCTATCATCCCACCTTCTCCAGTAGCTATCACTTTTGTCGCGTAAAATGAAAACACTGAAATGTCTCCCCAGTACCCGACCGGTTTTCCGCGATACCGGGCTCCAAGGGCGAGTGCGCAGTCTTCAATAATTGGCAGCCCTAATTTTTTTATTTCAAGTATATCAGCCGGAAATCCAAACATGTGGGGAACAATGACAGCCTTTACTCGCCGGGTCATTTTTTTTTTCAGGTCTTCTGAAGAGATATTCAAAGTTTCAGGATCAATGTCTATGAATTTAGGAGTAGCACCGACATACTGTAAGGCATTCAATAAAGCCGTGCATGAATAGGAGGGGATAGCAACCGAGTCCTTTTTCCCTATTTTAAGGGCAAGCAGGGCAAGGTGTAAAGCGGCGCTTCCGGAACTTACTGCGGCAGTATATTTTACTTTACACTTTTGGGAAACGGCTTTTTCAAAATCCTCCACCTTTTTCCCCTGTTGAGTTAAAGGAATCAAATGTTTCCGCTTATGTCGCCATAAAAGATGTCAGTGTTAATATTCCTGATGTTTATTACTCCGATTTATTTGATTTTACAGGGCCAAAAAAATTCGACGAGGCCACAAAATACCGCACCAAATCAATGCTCGTTGTTCCTATGAAAAACCATGAAGATGATGTTATCGGGGTCCTCCAGCTTATTAATGCTCAGGACAAACAAACAGGTGAAGTTATACCTTTTTCCGCTGATTTTGAGAGTCTTATTAACTCGCTGGCGTCCCAGGCCGCTGTCGCCATTACCAATGTCAAGCTCATCCACGATATGGAGCACCTGTTTAGTTCTTTTGTTAAAGTTATGGCTACCGCGATCGATGAAAAATCTCCTGTTACAGCCGGTCATATAAAGCGAGTTGCTGACATGACTATGGTTATGGCTAAAACACTAAATGGCAAAAAGGATGGTCCTTTCGCAGATATTCATTTTGATGTGGACCAATTGCATGAGCTTAAAACAGCAGCCTGGATGCATGATATAGGGAAGGTTACAACACCTGTTCAAATTGTTGAAAAGGGGAAAAAACTTGAAACGCTTTTTGATCGTGTGCATTACTTGAACTTAAAATTTCTATATTTAGCGAAAGACATAGAGGCCGAGGGTTTTAAAAAGAAAGCAGAGTTGTTGGAAAAGGGCGCTTCTGAAGATGAAATCAGGCAACTGGAAAATGAGACAGAAAAAAAGACGAAAGAAATAATGGATGCGAGGGAATTTGTCATTAGCTGCAATGAACCGGGAGAATTCATGGATAATGATAAAATAGAAAGGCTGAAGCAAATTGCTAAAATGAATTACACTGAAAACGGACAACAGCTTCCTTTGATTAACGAAGACGAATTCTTAAATCTTTCCATTCGAAAGGGGAGCATTACAGAAGCAGAACGAAAGAAGATGCAGGATCATGCGGCAGTTACTTTGAAAATGCTTGAGCAGATACCATTTACAAAGAAACTTAAAAATATTCCTCCTTTTGCAGGAGCACACCATGAGTTTATCAATGGAAAAGGATACCCAAAAGGCCTTAAAGGAGATGAGATTCCATTTGAAGCAAAGATGCTAGCTGTGCTAGACATAACAGAAGCCCTAACTGCCTCTGACCGTCCTTACAAAAAAGCTATGCCATTAGCACAGGCTTATAAAATCTTAGGATTTATGGTAAAAGATGGAGAATTGGACGGAGAGATTGTGGACTTGCTGATCAAAGAAAAGGTCTACGAACGTTACTTGGAAGAATACGAGGCTCAAAGTTCAGAAAACAGTGAACAGAATCATCAGAATACTGACAATGATGTAAAAAAGGCTGCAAACTGACCCAAAACCCCCCTTGGAAATCTCAATAATTAAACCGGAGCAGATAATAAGCCGGGTTCTGTATCTCTAACGAGATGGTAATCATTTATCTGGGCCTGACGTTACCGACAGGCTCAAGCGGCCTAACCCGAAAGCATTGGACGGGCTATCCTCAAGCGCTTCCCTATTTGGCCTTGCTCCAGGTGGGGTTTACCAACCTTCCCTGTTACCAGAGAAAGCAGTGAGCTCTTACCTCGCTTTTTCACCCTTACCCTGTGCCACATGGTACCGGGCGGTATATTTTCTGTTGCACTTTCCATAGGGTCGCCCCTCCTCCGCGTTACGGAGCACCCTGCCCTCTGGAGCCCGGACTTTCCTCCATTCTCACAAATGGAGAACAGCGATTACCTAACCTACTCCGGTCATTTGTTCTGAAAATAAAAAACGACTGCAATAAGGGCACGTAATAATTGAATCGTTTTGTCTTATCTCAATAGATAATTGTGGTCTGAGACTACGATGACAGCCGCTGCATGTATCATTTTGAATAGTAACAACTGCCTTTCCATTTCTGGCATCCATGACCTTTTTGTAATATTTAAACCATTTGCTTTCAATCTTTGCTGCCAGTTCGTTTTTATAGTTTAATTCTTTTTCCAAACCTTTGTTGAGGTCTTCCAATTCATCTTCTTTTCTTTTTTTAATCTCAAGATATTTTTTTTCTTCCTCTTCCTTTTCTTTTAATTTCTGGTCATATTCCTTCTGGCATTCTTCAATATTCTCCATCAACTTAATTTCTGCTTCTTCAAGAGAGTCAATCTTGCTTTTTAAATTTTCAATTTCCTGAAGAACGGCGGAATATTCTTTATTGGTTTTCACGTTCGGAAGCTTTATTTTGGTATTATTCAACAGATCAGTTGTGGATTGGGTTTCCAGTTCTTTAGAGCGACGTTCTTTTTTGGTTTGCTCGATTTTTTCGTTAAGCTGATTAATTTCCAAATTGATTTTCTCAAAAATCTGTCGTTCCCGCTCGATTTCTTCGGGAATCTTTTCTTTTTGTTGATTGAATTTTATTATTTCCTTATCAATTTTCTGAAGGCTAATTAACAATTCCAGTTGTTTATCTTTTATTGTAGGATTCATTCACCATCTCTGTTTTCTTTTTTATCAAATTTATTTCCTCATTGGTCTCGTTAACTAACCTTTGCATAATGTTTTATTCTATGTTTAGTCTATTTTAAATGCAAACAAATTCTTCCATATGAGCAGAACCGTTTTTTTATATCCTCTTCACTAAAAAATAGCTCCCGGATCGATAAGCCTGTTTAATTCTTCTGAAAGACGCCTTATAAAGCTTTTCATGTCGGAATTAATTTTTTTTATATCTTTCCTTTCCAGGTAAAATACATTGGTGGCATAATTGTTTCTGCAATGAACAATGGCTCTAGAAATAGGCATATTCAATGAAGCAAATGTTTTGGTAGTTTGCATAAAAACCCCTAATATATCAGGTGTTACAATTTTAACAGCCCTGCCTATAACTCTTACTTTGGGTGTAATTTTTTTATACATTTTCTTGGTATTTGCCTCAACAAGAATCCTGTTTTTGTAAAGATTGGTTACAGAATTCCCCTTAACAAAAACATTGTCTATCTCTTTCTTAACGCATCTCTGAACATAGTAAAAATTTGTATAATCAACGGGTTTGCCGTTTTCATCAACCATTTTGAAAATATCCAAAGCAACGCCATTCCAGGTGTTAACCTGAGCGTCAATAACACTAATTTTGTTAAACGCGATTATACAGGCAATGCGATAAAGAATCTCCTCTTGATCTTGCAGGCAAAGGATTAAGTCTGTTGGTTTATTCTCAACATAATAAAGTTCAACTGCAAAATGATTTTCAGATTGTTTATAAGCATTGTATGTATCTAATTGAGTTTGAAGGTCAGGTGGAAGGTCAATCAAATTGATGAACTCTGCTTTTAACGATTCACCAACGGTCTCCTTTTTCTCATAATAAAGTGCTTTTTGATAAATATGCTTTAATCTTGTTATCTGCCCGGACGTCATTTTCATCTTAGTTCCATGCCGATCAGCAAAGGTTAACAAGATCAACATTCTTAGCTTTTCCATATCTCCATCGATCAACTTCCATATCATTTCGTATGTTTCATTATCATTAGGGTCAAGATCGAGCA
>DASCNB010000031.1:0-3984 GCA_036011265.1 Nitrospinota bacterium
AGCAAGTATATTCCCGGCTTGTGAAGGCATTGATATGTCCACCGATAGAATCCATCTCTATGGCAATTTGATGAGCAGATCTTCGTTTGGTTCCTTTAAAGGCAAGATGTTCAAGGAAATGGAAAATTCCATTTAATTCTGGAATTTCGTTGCGTGACCCTGCCTTAACCCAAATTCCAATGGATATTGATCTAAGGTAAGGAATATTTGCGGCGACAATCGAGATGCCGTTTGATAATTTAGTTTTATAAAAATCTTTTTTCTTTTGTTGATTTTTTTGCATTAGTCATTGGTCAATAGTAAAGAAGGAAGGAATATATGATTTAAAAGACAAATAACTAATGTCTAATGACCGACTGTTATTTTTTGTCCGCTTCCGTTGACATGGCTTCTTTGCGACTCAGGCGAATTTTACCGTCGCGGTCAATTTCCAGAACTTTTACCTTTACTTCGTCCCCTTCCTTTAACACGTCGGTCACTTTGTCTATTCTGTGAGGCGCAATTTGTGAAATATGCACCAAGCCGTCAATGCCGGGTAAGATTTCAACAAAGGCGCCGAAATCCATAATTTTTTTAACCTTACCGTCATATATACGACCTTTTTCAGGATTTTGCGTCAATCCTTCTATTATTTTAATCGCTTCTTCCAGCTTTGATTGATCGGGGGAGCCTAAAGATACCAGGCCACTGTCGTCAATATCTATTGTTACACCGGTTTTATCTATAATACCCCGGATGGTTTTTCCTCCTGGGCCAATAACATCTTTTATTCTCTCAGTTTTGATTTGCATAGTAATAATTCTTGGGGCATAAGGTGAGAGTTCTTTTCTTGAGATGTTGATTATTTCGTTCATTTTATCCAAAATAATAAGCCTGCCTTCTCTTGCCTGTTGTAACGCGGTTTCCAAAAGATCTTTTGTTACGCCTGTAATTTTGATATCCATTTGAAGTCCGGTTATTCCTTCTGCAGTTCCTGCTACTTTAAAATCCATGTCGCCTAAATGGTCTTCCTGTCCTAAAATATCCGAAAGGATTGCAATTTTATCTCCTTCTTTAATTAAGCCCATGGCTATTCCTGCAACCGGGGTTTTGATTGGAACACCTGCATCCATTAAGGACAACGAAGCGCCGCAAACAGTCGCCATTGATGAAGAACCGTTGGACTCTAATATATCTGAGACAATTCTAATGGTATATGGAAACTCTTCATCAGAAGGCAGTACTTTAGAAATGGATCTTTCTGCGAGAGCGCCATGGCCGATTTCTCTTCTTCCCGGGCTTCCTATGAACTTAGTTTCACCCACAGAGAATGGGGGAAAATTATAATGGAGCATAAAAGATTTTTTTGTTCTGCCTTCCAACCTGTCCATTATTTGTTCATCGCTGCTTGTTCCCAGTGTTAAAACAACCAATGCCTGGGTTTCTCCCCTGGTGAATACCGAAGACCCGTGTGTTCTTGGCAGAGCTTTGACCCTGCCGCTAATCGGTCTAATGTCTTTAAGTCCTCTGCCGTCAGATCTTGATTCTTTTTCAATGATGTGATGCCTGACAATCTCCTTTTCAAGATCAGAAAGGATTGTTTTGATTTCTTTATTTAAATCGGCATCTTCTTCGCTTCCAATCTCGGATATTGTATCTTTGACAATTGCAGAAACCGCATCATACATTGCGAGTTTTTCTTTAATAAACAAAGCATCTGTCAATTTTTCTTTAGCAGACCGGGCTACTTTTTCTATCAGGTCTTTATTCTTTTCAGGGTTTTCAACAACATTTTTTGGTTTTCCCGCGATTTCTCTGAGTTTATTTTGAAGATCAACCAACTTCTTTATTTCTTCATGTCCAAACATTAGTGCTTCAACCATTACTTGTTCAGATAGTTCCTTAGCTTCTCCCTCAACCATAACAATAGCATCTTTAGTTCCTGCAAGAACCAGGTTTAAGTCACTTTCATTAAGCTGGTCATAAGTTGGATTGCAGATAAATTTTTCTTCAACCCTTCCAACACGTACTGCACCGATGGGGTTCAGAAATGGGATGTCTGATATGATTAGCGCGGCTGAAGCTCCTATGATTCCTAATATATCAGGGTCATTTTCCTTGTCATGGGAAAGGGGGTAGCAGATTACTTGAGTTTCGTTTGTAAAACCATCTTCAAACAAAGGTCTTATCGGCCTGTCCATTAAACGGGAAGTTAAAACTTCTTTTTCACTTGGCCTTCCTTCTCGTTTAAAAAAGCCTCCTGGAATTTTGCCGGCCGCGTAAGTTTTTTCCCTGTACTCACACATCAAAGGAAAAAAATCCTTGCCCTTTACAGGCTCTTTGCCCGCTACAGCAGTAACCAGCACAACTGTCTCATTGTAGCTGATTAAAACCGCTCCATTGGCTTGTTTGGCAAGTTCCCCTGTTTCTATAGTAAGTTTTTTATCGCCTAGTTCTATTTCAACCGATTGGTGCATTAAATCTCCTTTCAAGTAATATGTTATAGCGTATTGATTTTTCTAGTTATCCGCGAATTCCTAATTTCTTAATAATAGCTTTGTATCTTTTTTCATCATTTCTTTTAAGGTATTTCAAGAGACTCCTCCTCTGGCTGACCATCTTTATCAGCCCTCTCCTGGAATGGTGGTCCTTCTTATGAGTTTTAAAGTGTACTGTCAGGTAAGAAATTCTTTCGCTTAGAAGCGCGACCTGAACTTCAGAAGAACCGGTGTCTTTTTCATGCAATTTATTACTGCCAATAATTTCATTTTTCTTTTCACTTGCAATAGGCATTTTAATACTCCTTATTTAGTTATACGTTATATAAACAACTTTTTAAATTTAAAACAAACCTCCTGTTTATGACAGGAAGAGAGAGATGCTGTATTCCACAAAGAATTCGCGATGCCCAATAATTTGCCTGAAAAATTGTGTATTCGGAAATATTCTCCGGTATCGGATTCTCCATTAATATCTTCAATGCTTTCCCGAGTGATTTCCCTCTCAATTAAAACAGATTTTTCTCTTTCCTTTTTAATTTTAACAGAAGGGAAAAACGAAAGAGCTTTATCAATTGAATATATCTTATCCTTCAGACCATTTTCAATGGTTGACCGGTTAATATCTTCCATCGATACCGAATCCTCTATTTTTAATCCTCCAACTCTGGTTCTGGTCAATTCCGCGAGATAAGCTCCGCAGCCGAGTTCATTCCCTATGTCGTCACACAATGTCCGAATATAGGTTCCTGCGGATGTTTTTGCTTCAAAAGTTACCAGGTCCTTCTCGTAATCCAGCAATTTCAAATAATAGATAAAAACCTTTTTGGGATTTCTGGCAATAGAAATTCCTTTTCTAGCCAGCGTATAAAGTCTTCTTCCATGAACTCTGACAGCAGAGAACATGGGTGGTATTTGTTCAATTGAACCTGTATAATTTTTGAAAATATTTTCTAAAAGCTCCAGATCGATATTATCACTGGATGATTCTGAAATGATTTTTCCATCCGCATCCTGAGTGTCAGTTCTGATACCAAGCCGCATTTTGCCACGATAAGTTTTGGGAAGATGGATAGCAAACTGAACTATTTGAGTGGCTTTGCCCAGGCAGATAGGGAGGACACCGTTTGCATTTGGATCAAGAGTTCCCGTATGACCCGCTTTTTTAGAATGGAAGGCTTTTTTTACATGATTTATTGCTCTGCAGGAAGTTATACCGACAGGCTTGTTAAAATTAATTATTCCGTTCACGGCACTCCGCTTCTTTTAGATCTAAAAGGATATTTAATATTTTAGCGCTTTTTTCCGTTGAATCGTCTAACTTAAAAACCAGCTCTGGAACATATCGCAGTTGCACTCTATGGCCTAATTCTTTCCTGATAAATCCTGTGGCGCTATGAAGACCTTCAATAGAATTCTTTTTTTCTTTTTCATTACCCATAATGCTCACAAAGACTTTCGCGTGTCGCAGATTATCTGACATGGTTACTTTTGTAATTGTAGCAAA
>DASCNB010000032.1:0-12165 GCA_036011265.1 Nitrospinota bacterium
AGGAACTTGCTTTCGGGAGTTCACTGGGTTGGATGATCAAAAGAGGTGAATTTGCCCCAAAAACAACCCAAGTTTAGGGTTAAATCTGAATCTTCACTAGCCTCGCTAAAATCACAAAAGCTTTCGTTCAAAATTATCATTATGATTCTTTGCAGGACTACTCTCAAAAAAAATATTCAAATTATTATTAGTTATCCGATATTTCCCAATTAGAATAATCTTCAGCTCATTTTTGTATGTATTATACCTGTAATGCATGTTTCTGGTCAAAAAAATCACGGATAAACACATTTTATTTAATTTTAAAAGAAGAATACGTCACTCCCGCTCCATAAAACACTTTTTCTCCTTCATTAGGATATATTTTTCTCATAGTTAAATGAAGCAATCAAAAAGATGAATCCAAAAAATTTCAATATAAGTTACTATACTGCAGCCTATAAAAAGATTACGTTAATATCTTTACAAATACTGACAGAAACAGAGATATCTATTTTTAGTTATTACAAAAATAAATATTACTATCCCGATTATTTAGATCAGCCATATTTTTTTGCCATTTCATTGGTTCTCTCTGCAAATGCGGTTGTTATTATGATAAAGTTTAGCAGTGTTTTTTTAACAAATTCTATCTAATTTAATTATACTGGTTTTAGAAATAGATGAGGTCTACAGGCACAACTTACTTTTTAAACATATCTGTTGCGGGAATAGGTGTAAGAGATGTTTCTTTAATTTATCTTTTCTGGCAGATGGGAATATCTAACGAATTCCCTCTCGTAATTAATCATTATCAATGTAGTCATGGGCCTTGCCGGGTTTTGCCTGGATAAAAATGCCTATAAGATTTAAGGGAGAATATGTTCAAATGGATCAATAACAAATGGACGCGTGAACATTCACACTTCGGTATTTCCGCTCTAATATTTATCCTTTTTTTTCTTCTTTTAACCCCACTTGGAGAATTCAGCTCTTGGATTGGCCCTAATGACCATACCGGATATTATTCCATTACCAGAATTGACCCCGGAGATGACACCCGCATCCACGCATACCTGCGCTCAATGGTCATTGATTACGACATTGATTTTTTTAATGAGAAAGGTCTGTGGAACCGGTTTGACCTAACACCTACCGGGTACATTTTTAATTTTATGTACTCAATCGGTTCGGCTATTCTCTGGCTACCCTTTTTCTTGGTCGGCCATCTCATTGCTCATTTTTATTCTCTGCTGGGTTATCCCGTTACAACCGATGGATATTCCTTTCCTTATCTGGTAATGACCGGCATCGGTTCTGCAATATATGTATTTTTAGGGATCATTCTTTGCTACGATTTATTGAAGAACTTCTTTTCAGAGAATGTTGCTTTGGTTACTTCTCACGTAGTTTGGCTTGGTACCCATCTTCCCTTCTATGCTTTTATAAGATCCAGAATGGCCCATGCAAATGAATATTTTATGACTCTTTTGCTTCTTTATGCCTGGTTTCATATTCGAAAGAAACTAACCTCTCCTATGCATCTTTTCCTTTTTGGTCTTTTAGCTGGACTGTACTGTGTCACTCGCATAAATGACCTCCCTGTTCTCTTATTTTTTGTAGTTGATTTTACAATAAACCTTTTTAAAAAGTATCAATTAAAGGAGACTATCGCTGTTAAAAAAATGCTAAAAGGAATAGCGGCATTTCTATTAATTTTTTCTTTCATATTTTCTATTCCATTCATTTGTTCTCACATCATTTGGGGAAACGCCTCTGCTATCGGCGGAATCAAGAATATAGACCACCCGGAAAGCAAAGATGTCATGACGCCACTGGAAATACTAACAAAAATTTTGAAACAGACTAATAAAGAAAACCTCTGGCGTTTCTTTTTTTCTCCGGCTAAAGGAGTGTTTCTCAGTTCTCCTTTCTGGGCAATTTCATTTATTGGGATGTATTTTTTTTGGAAAAGAGAGAAGCTCTGGGGTTTTGTTCTCCTAGCCGGGCTAAGCTTTCCTTTTGCTCTTAATATCATTCACAGCTCGACAGGGCTTGAATATGGAATAAGGAGAACCACGCCGGAGTTACCTTTTTTGGCATTTGGCTTTGCGGCTTTTTTTGAATATACAAGGATCAACCATTTCCGGTGGAAAAAAACTTTTATTTACATAGTAGCGATCCTCTTAATTGCCTGGCAATATCTCCAGTTAGTTCAGCATAAGGTTATTTTGCCCTATAATCATCCCACTTTCATTACCTCCGCATTGAAAAACGTTCCGTTCATTTTAACGGAGGCTCCATGGCTTTTGCTCAGGTCCACATCCTGGGTCAAGTTACTCGTTTCAAAAGACCTACAGTTTAACAATCACCAGGATATTTTTTTTATGATTTTGTTGCCTGTTCTACTAGGCATCGTCACCTTGGCAGCTCTGAGTTTATTTATTGTTCTTAAAAGGAGGAACTATCTTGAAACAAATCATACACATCCTTTTATTAAAAGTGTCTTTTTTTTCGGCGGATTATTTTTTGTTTTATTACCTATTATTCTGATCATAAGCAATCCGAAAAAAACAATTGATGAAATTGAAAAAAGACAGAGCTTCGTAAGTGCGATTAACCAATTTGATCTCAACAAAAATCACCAATTGATTTCTTTAGAAAAAGACATGGTATTATCTCTTATCGCAGTATCTTTTAACAAAAGCGGACAAATTGAACAGGCAAAAGAGTTTTCCATAAAAGCTTTATCGATTAATCCTGATAATTTTCAAATTCAATTCCTTCTGGCAACGCTCTATCATAGGACAAATAAAACTTCAGAAGCATTAAAGGCATATGAGTCTGCATTGAAGATAAATGAAAATAATTCATTCATTCACAAGAATCTCGGTATTTTGTATTTTGATACCTTTAAAAATAGTAATAAAGCTTTAATGCACTTTCGAAAAAGCATTGCCCTTGCGCCTGAGCAAGAAGAAGCGGAAAACATCAAAGCACTTATCAAGCAGCTATCAGAAAAGTCAAATTAATCATACAGCGGACTAAAGGATAAAGTTTTTTTCTGATTGATTCTGAATCTCTTGATTTCACAAAGAACTCTAGTTTAATAAATGGACAAGACAATCATAAAACGCTTATATGGATTGGACAAATACAACATCAAACTCAGGCTTGAGAACATTTCGACACTTCTGAAACACCTTGATAACCCTCACAAAAGATTAAATACCATTCACATAGCAGGAACGAACGGAAAAGGTTCCACAGCTTTTTTTTTAAACTCCATTTTTAATACAGCAGGATATAAAACAGGTCTATATCTATCTCCTCATCTTATTGATATTAGAGAAAGGATCATTATTGGAAAAGACTGGATACCAGAGAAGAAATTTGCTGAATTAACAGAATATATTTTTTGTGTAATAGAAAAGGAGAGACTATCGGCTACATTTTTTGAATTTATTACTGCGTTAGCCTTTCTTTATTTTTTTCAGGAAAAAGTAGATATAGGTATTATTGAAGTTGGTCTCGGGGGAAGATTAGACGCCACAAATGTATTAAATCCTCTTGTTAGCGTCATTACTGAAATTGACTTAGAGCATACGCACTATCTTGGTTCTTCTATTAAAGAAATAGCAGCGGAAAAAGGGGGAATTATTAAAGAGGGAGGCACGGTTTTTACATCTGCTAAAAATAAAGATGCAGTTGATAGAATAAAAGGTATTGCAAAAGAAAAGAGAGCAACCTGTTATCAATTTGGAAAAGATTTTGTAATAGATGACCATAATGAAGAAATACCGCTAAATGCGAAAAAATTACTCTTACCTCAAACATTCTCTTTAAGGTCTAGAGATCATGAGTTTAAAAAGTTGGAAATAAATACAGCGGGTACTTATCAAATCAAAAACAGTTCCACAGCAGTTGCCGTTGCTCTTTATTTAAGTGATAAGTATCCGGCAGTCAATGAACCTTACATTAGAGAGGGTTTAGAAAACACCAAAATACCATGTCGAATGGAACTTATTCAGAAATCACCCCAGATAATACTGGATGCAGCCCATAACTTTCAGTCTATCCAGTCCCTTGTAGAAAATACTCGTCTATTTTTTACTTATAACCGACTAATAGTTTTGCTTGGAATATTAGATGACAAAGACTATAAAAAAGTCATTAAAGTTCTTTCATCTGATGCAGATATCTTCATATTGACAGAACCAAAATCTGAAAGAGCATTGTCATCCCGCTTACTTGAAAAAGAAGCGTTAGCCTTTAAAACGGAAACGTTTGTTGAAAAAGAAATTTCGAAAGCGTTAATTAAAGCAAAGGAAGTTGCTGATAAAAACGATCTTAT
The DNA here is from genome assembly GCA_036011265.1 of Nitrospinota bacterium. Taxonomy (GTDB): domain Bacteria; phylum Nitrospinota; class Nitrospinia; order CAJXCL01; family CAJXCL01; genus CAJXCL01. The sequence continues at coordinate 4,334 of DASCNB010000032.1, forward strand.
TCTTATTACCGGTTCATTTTATACTGTCGGGGAGGCGTTATCAGAGTTTTCTCCTATTAAACATTAATTTGGAAATGCTTTTAATTATAGTCCTGCAATTTAAGAATAAACTGATATAATCCTCATAATTATGAAGAATTCGACTGACTTTCAACATCTTGAGAAATTTATTAAAGAAGCTTTAGAAGAAGACATCGGCACAGGAGATATTACTACAAATGCTGTAATTTCCGATATAGAAGCAACTGCTGGAAAAGTTGTAGCGAAAGAAGATTTAATTCTTTGCGGGCTGAATATTTTTGAATATGTTTTTCTTTGCCTGGATAAAAACATCAAGATTGATCCGAAGCATGCAGATGGTGAAAAAGTTCAAAATGGGAGTACCCTGCTCACTTTTTCAGGCAATACTCGTTCTCTTTTAGCTGGTGAACGAGTCGCTTTAAATATTTTGCAAAGGCTTAGCGGAATAGCTACTCTAACAAAGAAGTTTGTTGAAAAGGTTCCTTCCAGCGTAAGAGTCCTTGATACGAGGAAAACAACACCAGGCATGAGGGCTTTGGAAAAATACGCTGTCCGTTGTGGAGGAGGTTCAAATCATAGATTTGGTCTCTATGACGCGGTATTAATCAAAGATAATCATATTAAGGCTGCCGGCTCAATTACCAAAGCAGTAGAAAAGGCGCGAAAAAACATTCCAAATCCGCAAAAAATTGAGGTTGAAGTTAAAAATATAGAAGAAGTGAAAGAAGCGCTCCGAGCGGAATGCGACATTATAATGTTGGATAATATGTCTCCCGGAGAGGTAAAGGAAGCGGTTAAAATTATTAATAAAAGGTCTAGAATTGAAATATCCGGTAATATAGGGTTGAGCAACATCCAAAACATTGCAAGTGAAGGGATTGATTATATATCTGTTGGAGCTATAACGCATTCGGCTCCAGCCGTGGATATTTCAATGGTTTTTAGCTGAAGCATCCATAGAATATGCGTATTTTTATCCACGAAGAGCTCAATAATATATTAATTTAGAGAAAGAAAATTAGTGGTACTGCAGGGAATTGAAACCTAAACATCACCCTTTAAAGCCTTTATTTTTAATATTGTACAATAGGTTAAAATCAAAATAAGCAGATTAGAAGCACACTGGTTATTTCCAACAATCGTTCTTGCCGTTTCTAAGACCCAAAATTCCGATAATTTTTTACTAAAGTTTTTAATTTTATTTCCGATATAGCTAATAAGGGTAATTTCGTTTACAGAGGGGGCAAAATGGGTGATTCACCTATAAAGGACTTTGAGGGCTTAGCTCTTAAAGGGCAGCATATTTACGCATTAGCATTACATGAAGTCTATCCTATGAAGTGGTCTGCTTTCATTAGGTTTTTTAAAAATGAAGAGCAACAATGTGTTAATGAGACATCTCTTAGTGTTGGTCTTTCTTATAATTAGCATTAATAGCTCTTTACTTTAATTGTGCAAAATAGTCAAGGGTTGCATAAAAAGTCTCATTTGTGCACAACAACTCTATAGTCTTCCCATTCCTGTAGCTTTTCTGATGCAGACTTTCAGGACGTGGATCAATTTATCATCTTACCTTTTTTATATTTTTCCTTAGACATTAAATTCTCAAGTTCGTAATATCCTTTGGAAATACCTTGTGTTTCAATTTATTAAGCTTCAATCAGTACGACAAGGCTAAATAGCAGAGTTAAATTTAATTACAAAGAATAATATTAAATCTTGATTTGCATATAATAAGCTTGAAGTGCAATCATTCTTATGATTCAATCTGCGTTATCCTTTGTAAGGATACCTTCCTATGACAAAAAAATATTCTTATGGTTTATCTGTTCCTCTAATGTCTGTTTTGTTTCTGTCTTTAAGTTTCTCCGGTGAAGCCTTAAAGGGTAAATACTCTGCAGATAAACGTTATGTTGACCATGAAGACGGGACAATCACTGATTCACAGACCAATCTGATGTGGGTAAAGGAAGACAGTTATAGCGATATTGGGAAATGTCTTGATTGGAACGCTTCATGGAGCTATGTGAATTGGTTAAGCACAGGCGGTTATACAGATTGGCGAGTACCAACGGTAAGAGAATTAGAGACGATTTATGAGAAGTCGAAGATTAATAAAGATTATTCTGGGGACATTACTCATATAGATCTAATTTTTGCTTCTGGTGGTGCATATTCGTATTGGTCGTCAGAGACTGCCGGCGCCTGTTGTGCCCGCTACGTTTACTTTACCAATGGTAGCATCGATGAGAGCTTTCGAGATACCTGCCTATACAAAGGAGTGCGTGCAGTACGTCGCTGATAATTTGGATTATTTTATCCTGATTATCTTTAGGCCTTCTCCCCATACAGTATGGATATATAGGACACTTGTCCATGATACATTCCCGGACTTCTTTATCTGATTCCCCGAACATTACATTGCTTTAATTTTATAGCGAAAAACCTAATGTGGGACTCGTTGGAGCCTCACTTTTCTGGGGTTTTTAAAAGACAACGAATTGAAACTTAAAAAATAAAAAAGTGGCGGTGCAGGGAATTGAACCCCGGACACTACGGATATGAGCCGTATGCTCTAACCATCTGAGCTACACCGCCATTATGTGATTTTTATGAAAAGTTTTATTATTACATGATGGAGAGCAAAACCTCAATATTATTTTAGATTGGGTATTTGCGAAATTTTAAGATGTATAGCTTAAATTAAGTGTTTTAAGGAAGGGATTTAGCACAGCGGAACCCATAGATGTTTAATTTTACGTCTGGGTAGTTTCTAATTCTTTTCGAAGTTGAAACATTGTAGATTTTATTTACCCATGAGCCTCCCCGCAGCACCTTATAAGTGCCTGATTTTGGTCCACGTGGATTTATTTCCGGGCTCTTCTTATAGTATTCAGGATCAAACCAATCCTGGCACCATTCCCAAACGTTTCCTGCCATGTTGAATGCTTTATATGGGCTTCTCCCCAAAAAAAAACGATCAACCGGCGAAGTGTATTCAAAATTATCCGTTGTTCCATGGATATTTAAGTAGATGGATTGATGAATATTTTCCCGTTCGTTTCCCCAAGGCCAGGTAAAACCTTCTATTCCTCTTGCTGCTTTTTCCCATTCTGCCTCTGTAGGAAGCCTTTTATGAGCCCACTTGGCATAAGCGGCTGCGTCTTCCCAGCTTACTCCGACAACCGGGTGGTCAGGACCATTAAACCTTTCGTCGTACCAGTACTTTGGAATAGGGTGTCCTGTTTCCTGGAGAAATATCTCATAGTCCCAGTTGCTTACTTCAAACTTGTCTATAAAAAAACCCTTAACATATGTCTGGTGTGACGGTTTTTCTTCTTCTGCCAAAGAGTCGTCATTCCCCATAACAAAATAACCATCAGGTACGTATACCATGCCATCCGGAATTTCTATCCCTTCCGGAATTCGGATGTTTTCAGAAGTTTCTGCTTCATCATAAATGGTTATATCTTCTGTGAATTCCTCGGCAATAAGAGGATAAGAGTGTAAAGAAATAGCTATAAATAAAAAAAGGAATGTTGTCGAATTAAACTTCATAAACGGAGAGCCTCCGCAACCGGATGGAGCTTCCGCTCCGATGAGTGAACAAACAAAACTTATTCAAAAAACAAGCTTTTACATAATAATAGTATAAAACTACATATCCCAAAACAATCCCCATTTTTTTCTATTTAATACCCGACTGTTTTTTTCTCCACTGGAATAGCTGTCCACACCTTCTGCGTCTACGTGTAGTCCGATACTTCCTGCTTCATGGAAAGAAGAAAAATTTCCTGAACCCGGACCATTAGAAACATATTTGTCGTTTCCCTTGCGATCATACAATATTCCCATTCCTGTATCATTTCCGAATCCTTGAACGAGAACTCCTCCTTTATAAAAGTCATTTCCATCACTATCTATCAGGGCACCAATCCCAAAATCGTGTCCGCAGCCTTGGCCTACGCCAAATGTAGAAACATAGTGGTCATTCCCTTTTTCGTCAATTAAAGTACCGATTGAAACATGTATGCCTGCCCCCTGAGAATACCTGCCGGAGATGTAGAGATCATCACCTGCTTCATCAACAAGCGCTCCAAAGGCATACCAGTAACTTGCTCCCTGTCCGAAATAGTCGTTTATATAAATATCATTTCCATTTTGGTCGTATACCAGGCCTATTCCTCCGGATGATCCAACAGACGTATAGAAAGGTCGCAGTCCATAACCAAACCCCTGAGCAAAACTCTCTGTCGCATTTTCAGGGTCGCGGGAATCAGGATATTTTCCTCCTGCAAACATATAATCCGAACCATCGGCTTCAATGATTCCCCCTATTCCTTTTGTAAAGCCAATGCCTTGTGCGTAACGATCGGCCAGGTATCGATCGCTGCCTCCACCCTCTAAGATAAAACCTATGCCAAAAAGACCTAAACCCTGAACAGAAGATTTTCCGGTATATTGATCATCCCCGCCAAGATCGATAAGAAATCCGCTTCCTAAAATACCTATACCCTGGGATAAATCTTGGGAAACATAAAGATCATCTCCAGACAGGTCTATCAGAACACCAGTTCCCAGGATTCCAGTTCCCTGAGTTAAAGGTTGAGCGGATATGTATTTGTCATTACCAGAAAGATCAACAAGAATAGAGATAGGATTGTTCTGTGTAGATGAGCCTGCATTATTGTAGTAAATGTCGTCTCCGCCAAAATCAATAATAACTGCGGCATTTTTCCAATAAATAGTTTGTCCATCTCCGCCGACAATAATCCGGCCAATTTCTGTTTTTTTGTTTAGGATTACATCACCTGACACGATGTCGGTTTGATTCATATCTGAAACAAAAAGCTTTTCTTTTGATATTTTGAGTTTTTTAAATCGTTCAATAGTATTTGCGTTAAAAGCGTGGAGTATAATCTGGCTGGAATAAAATAATTTTTGGTAATCCACTTTTAAAGCTAATTTCAAAAATCGTAGTAATTCTTTTTCTTCTTCATCAGACATTTCTTTCTCCGTTTCCTCATCGGCTTCCACTGTAGTGGACGGCAAGTAAATTTTTGAGTATAAAAAAAGAAAATCTATTTCTTCTTTGGTTAACTTTGCGAATGCCTCCTGTCTGATGGATGAGGCATTTAGAACGAGTTGCAGCAGGCTACCAAGAAAAGTATCCAAAGATAGCTCCGATGGAAATTTAAATAACTTGTTTGGTGAATAATCCACATCAATTTTTTTGGCCGTGAAATTTAATAGTTCTGAGAAGTTTCGGTTAACCGGACTAAAATATTTATTTAATTGACCCGTTAAATTACGAGTAAGTTTTGGAGTATCTAGGGGATGGTTCAGGATGAAATTTACTTCTTCTAATCGAAATGGATTAAAGTTATTAGAATCGAAACGATAACTTACAATATCAGCGCTTTTCTTTTTAATTAAACCGGTCACTTCATGATAACTGGACAACATTTGTTGTTGTTTTAAAGTTTTTTCGAGTAACGATTCCTTTGTCGAATTAGTATTTGCAAGGTTTTTGTATGCTTTCATTGAGACGGGCGCTTTAGGTATCTTCCCTAAACCCAGCGTAACATTTTTTATATTTTTATTTCTTAGAATTGTTAGGGTTACGCTTGAACCGGGAGAATGATGTTGAATTTTTTTTACAAATTCTCCGGAGAGGGAGGTGCCAGGGTGAGGCAAAATAGTTTTTTCATTTAGTTTAAGGATTATATCATCTTTTTTTAGTCCAAATTTTTCGGCTGGAGAGTTTTCAATGACATACTGAATTAAAAGTTGTTTTTCTTCAGTTTGCTTATTTGTATTAATTCTGTTGTCCCTTTCTATCAAGCTAACGCCAAGCCAGCCTTTTTCAACTTTTCCACGTGTTAATTCCGGGTTATTAGAAAGTGGTTCTTTAACTGAAAATAGAGAATTATAGCTTAAGCCTTTTACATTTATATTTTGATTTGAGGATAAAATTGTATCAGGCATTTTTTTCATTAAACTCTGGCAACCTGAAAGAGAAAGCAAAACTATAACTGAAATCATAGCAAAAAAAATAAGAGATTTTTTCACGCATTCCAATTTTCAATATTCCCTGAAAGTGTTTAGCGAGTGCATTCCCCCCTGTTTGCAGCGGGGTTAGCAAGCGAACTTAAAATAAAATAATACTCTACACTGAAGATTTCCCGCAGCTTGCTGCGTGGTAGACTTCAATTATGTCAAATTTTTATGTTTTAGCGAAAGTCTGGTAAAACCCTTACAGTAACTTAATTAAGATATTATAGTGCAACGTGGCCGCAAAATAACACTCAATAATTTAGGAGAAAAAGATTTAGAAAAAATGGGATGCTACTGGAGTTTGTTTAGTGTCTGGTATAATGGGCCCACCAGGGATCGAACCTGGGACCTACCGGTTATGAGCCGGTGGCTCTACCATCTGAGCTATAGGCCCAAAAAAATGCCGGATTACGTTGGTACTAATAGATTTTACAATCTATCAACTTTCAACAAAACAGCGTAATTTTTTGCTTCGACTTGGATGCCGCAGCTTTCTCAAAGCTTTGGCTTCAATCTGCCGAATTCTTTCCCGTGTAACATCGAAATCCTGACCTACCTCTTCCAGAGTGTGTTCAGAAGCTAAGCCGATCCCAAACCTCTTTCTAAGCACTTTTTCTTCTCTTGCAGCTAAAGTCGTAAGTATGTTTGCTGTTTGATCTTTAAGGCCTATTTTAACTACTGATGACAAAGGAGAAACGACTTTTTTATCTTCAATAAAATCTCCAAGATGACTATTTTCTTCCTCTCCTATTGGAGTTTCAAGAGAAATAGGTTCTTTTGCTATTTTTAATACTTTTCTTACTTTATCTATTGGTAGTCTCATTCTTGCTCCTATTTCTTCCGCTGTGGGTTCCCTGCCAACCTCTTGAACAAGTTGCCTGGAAGTCCTGATCAGTTTATTAATTGTTTCTATCATATGAACAGGAATTCTAATTGTTCTTGCTTGATCGGCAATGGCCCTTGTTATCGCTTGACGAATCCACCATGTTGCGTATGTACTAAATTTATATCCTCTCTGGTATTCAAACTTATCTACAGCTTTCATCAGACCAATATTTCCTTCCTGAATTAAATCGAGAAACTGGAGTCCCCGGTTTATGTACTTTTTTGCGATACTGACAACTAACCTTAAATTTGCTTCGGCTAACTCCCTTTTGGAATATTTACTTTTTATTTTACCGCTATTAATAGCTCGGATTATTTTTTTTAATTCTTCCTGAGATATTCCAATAGTTTGTTCTATTTTTTTTATTTTTCGCTTTTCGCTTTTCTCTTGTTTCTCTAAAGCAATAAACCCTTTTTTTGTTAATTTTTTATTATTTTTCAAAGAGAGATTCTTTTGTTTTTTCCAGTTATGTGTAATTTTTTTTATTTCAGATATTGGTAGCCCCAGGTCGTTTTGAATTTCGTCGATAACGAGTTGATGCTCCTTGAAATATTTAACATGTTTCTTGATTATCTCTGTAAATGCATCTATTTGTTCACCGCATAAATTTATTTCATTAATCTTTTCTGCTATTTCTTTCCTGATTTTATTTCGTTCGGTTTCTAATTTTTCCTGGGCTTTAGCCGTCGGCAATCTCCCAAGTTTCGCATTAATTTTTGTTAACTTGGCATTAAGTGGTTTTATCTTTTTTAAAATAGAAGTTACTCGCTTATATTCTTGTTTTCCTTTTTTGCCGTTTGCTTCGTCAAGGTCATTCCATTTCACGAAATACTGTATTGGAATCTCCTCGTTTTTAATTAAAGGTTCC
>DASCNB010000033.1:0-2271 GCA_036011265.1 Nitrospinota bacterium
CAATTCTTTTAAAATGATTAACCGGCTTGGATTTCTAGTTTGGATCTCTTTAAGAAAAAGTTGTTGACGGCTTATTTGTTCATACTCCCGCTCAAAATTATCAGCTATTATAACTTCTTTTTTAATTTTTTTAATTTCATATTCTATTTCATTTAAAGCTAAATATTCTTTAAAAAAAGCGCTGGCAAAAGTTATAAAAAGTACGAATATAAATATGCCTGAAAGGATCAACATTGTTTTTAAGCTATGATCCCTCGCATATTTCTTAAGCGCTTCCGGCAGAAAGTTTATACGAAAGTCACTTTTTATATGATTCTGAATCCCCGCGCCAATTGCATTAGTAAGGAAATTCCTGTCCTTTTCGGAAATATCATAATTACTGCTTTGAAGATTAACCAGGGGATCCAATATTCGGACTCTCCCCGTTATTTTCGGGTCCAAATGGTTTTTTATAGGCATGGTCAACAAACCCCCTCCACTTAGATAAAAACAATCTATATCTTGTTCTGTAGCAACTTCCCGGTAACTGGCAAGGGACAAATTAATTTCTCTAATTAAGAACTCCGTAAAATTAGTGGCAGCAGTCTCCAACGTGACATTTGATACAATTCTTTCCAAGAGGAATTTTTTCCAATCATCATTACCCGATGAGGGTATACTTCTCGTATAAACAACCGAGCCGTCTAAAATAAAAGAGATGTTAACACCCCTAAAACTTATTTCAATAACTGCGTTAAGAATTTTCCGGTCATAGTCAATCAAAGAAAGCAGATTAAAATTTGATACAGTAGACAAACTAACCAATGAAGGAATTATGGAGGCCTCTTTTAGAAGATCAATAAAGTGGTCAACCTGAGATTTTTTGGAAACAGCAATTAGGACATTATATAAATTTTCTTCTCTTTTTTTTATAATCTGGAAGTCGTAATAAATCTCATTTTTGGTTAAAGGCACATGCCTTTCAATTTCATATTCTAAAATATCTTTAATGTTTTCTTTTTTGGGAGTTGGGATATCAATATATTTCAGAATAATGTCATGTCTTGGAAAACAAAAAGCTCCCATGATGTTTTTAAGACCGTTCCTTTTCATAAAATCATTTAAATTAGCTGTGAATTGGTGTTCTGAATCTTCTGATCCGTTTAAACCGCTTTGCCAGATATGATAGTCAAGCAGTTCCATGCCTCGCAAAGTTTTTCCTAATAAGGCTATAGAAGTTATTTCTTTTTGGAAATCAATGCCAATTGATTTTTCAAGATATAATTGCTTCATAAAATTAATCGACAAAACGTTGTTTTTTTTAACGTTTTATGCTATCAGAAGTAGTAACTCCTATTTGATTTCGGCAAAGCTGAGCTTAGCTCTGCCATCCCCGGCCTCAACCCTTCTGGCGGTCTTCCTTCGGAAACCGTCCAATTAGCTCCGCAGATTCGCCCTATGGAGAGTAGCTGCGAAGACTTGAATTCGGCTTTCCTGTCGAATTGTGGTTGTGCCCCTGCCACTTCATGAATTACTTTATTTTGTTATCATTCCAATATTTTGTAAGAATGAATGATTGGGGTCCATGACCAATTTTTTCAAATGTGGCTTTTATCGTTCTTTTTATAGGACTATCATTTAAAAAACCTGTTGATTCAACAATAAAATGACTTGATTTAGAATTATCGTATTTCCCGAATTGTCTTCTTGCAAGAAGGATTGCTTCAGCTTCGTCGGGGGAGAAGAAAATCTCCAGCATTTTTTCATCAATGGTATTAGGGTTTATAAACTCAATATTCTGAACTGTCAGCATATCGAAAATTCCCAGAAAATTTTGGTCCGATTTTTTGTTTTTTTGCGTATTCTCTGTTCCATATAAAATTTCCTCAGTCATGCCTTTTACCCAGACCAGTTCTCCAACAGAATCAAATAAATTATCTTTAGATTCATAGGGAGGAGACAAAGTAAGATAATATTCATCTTCAGCGCCATTAAAACGATGCAGGTCGTCTTTATCACGCCAGTCCAATATTGAATCGGCGATAGTATCTCTAAGACTTCCTGCCTCAATTCCAGACTGCTCAAGTATTTTTATAATAGTATCTCTCGGGATAATATTTAAATTAAGTTTTCCATTAATATCTTTTATTGAGTATGAAAACCGGCCCTTTCCCAATTTTATTTCTTTTCTGTTTTCTGAGCTAATTAGATTCACAACATTCGTTCTATCGGATATATCCACCTCTCCTTCCGTAACGGCAGAGTTTTCCGTATCCTGAAGGTTTTCTTTAA
>DASCNB010000034.1:0-9307 GCA_036011265.1 Nitrospinota bacterium
GCAAACCAATGCTCGGTTCGTCTAATATGTAGAGAACTCCCATGAGGCTGGAACCAATCTGTGTCGCGAGTCTAATCCTCTGTCCCTCTCCCCCTGATAAAGTTGCCGATGGTCTATCCAACGTTAAATAATCAAGCCCCACATCTACCAGAAAACCAAGCCGCTCTTTGAGCTCTTTTATGATTCGTCTTGCTATAGCAAAATCCCTAGAAGAAAGTTTTAATGAATTAAAAAATTTTAGCGCATCACGAATGGATAATTTAGTAACATCAATGATTCGTTTTCCAGCAATTGTAATTGCCAAACCTTCCTTTCTCAGGCGGGCTCCATTACAAGCAGGACAGGTATGGACACTCATATATTGTTCAATCTCTTCCCTGACATACTGAGAGTCTGTTTCTTTATATCTTCTTTCCAGTCTAGGGATAACGCCTTCGAAAGGGCGAGAATAATCATAGCGGCTATTTTCTTTCTCATAATAAAACTTAATACTCTCCTCTCCCGAACCATAAAGCAGGACATGCTGCTCATTTTCTTTCAAATTATTAAAAGGGGTAGACAGCTTAAATTTGTAATGCTCCGCGATAGTTTCAAGCATTTGATGAAAATAGACAGTATTTTTTTTCTCCCAGGGTTTTATAGCGCCTGACCTGAGAGATAATTTATTATTCGGAACGACAAGATCCAGATCAATAGTTCTCTTATTTCCCAGGCCATCACATTCACTACATGCTCCATACGGGTTGTTAAAGGAAAACATTCGCGGTGACAGATCGGGGTAACTGATTCCACAATCAATACAGGCAAAATGTTCACTGAACATCATCTCCTCCCCGTTCATTACCTGAATGAAAATAAATCCCTCAGACAGCTTTAAGGCTAATTCAATGGAATCTGCCAATCTTTGCTCAAGACCGTCTTTTATAACAAGCCGGTCAATAACTACCTCAATATTATGTTTTTTATGCTTATCTAAAATAATCTTTTCATCCAATTCTTTAATGGCTCCATCAACCCTCACCCGGACGAAACCTTTCTTCTTTAGATCAGCAAATTCTTTCCGGTACTCCCCTTTCCGACCACGCACGATTGGCGATAATAATTGAATTTTCGTTCTTGAAGGTAGAGCCGCTACCTGGTCTACAATCTGTTGAACAGTTTGGGAAGATATTTCTTTACCACAGTTATAACAATGTATTTTCCCTGTTCTGGAAAAAAGAAGTCTCAGGTAATCATAAATTTCCGTCACTGTACCGACTGTGGAACGTGGGTTCTTACTGGTGGTTTTTTGTTCGATGGCAATGGCTGGAGACAAGCCTTCTATATAGTCAACATCAGGCTTATCCATCTGTTCCAGAAATTGACGGGCATATGTAGAGAGTGATTCCACATATCTCCTCTGACCTTCTGCGTATAGAATATCAAAAGCAAGGGAAGACTTACCGGAGCCGCTAAGACCGGTAATGACAATAAGCTTGTCCCTTGGAATAGTAATGTCCAGGTTTTTTAAATTATGTTCTCTTGCTCCTTTTATAACTATCTTATCAAGCGCCATAATTAATCATAAAGCGGCGATGTGCCGCAACTAAAAGGAACTACCGCTCCTGTGAGCTAAAAAAACTTCCCTGATTTGCATAAACCGCTGTAAAAAAAAACAAACTGCAACTAAACAGCGACTAAAAAAAGAAAGTTTTACAGTGTAATAGTATAAAGGTGAAGCGTCAAAAAAATATATCTGTATTAAGCAGTATTATACATTATAAAGACTTTTTAATATTGTACAGATAATGAGGACAGGTATGGCAGAAATCAGGTCTGCAAAAGAGGTTTTTACAAAGTAATAGCATAAAAAGTAGTGTAAAACTCTGATTTTAAATTAAAATTGACCTTAACCTGTATTTATGCTTGAATTAGGCCTTAATTACTGGGGGAGGTAATATATGGAGGATATTACTCTTAAAATATTGGGCGATTTTGGCCCTTTTTCAAGGATCGGAAAGAGTATTGGATACCAGGTAGACACAAGCCAATCCAGTTATCTGATAGATTGTGGGGCTCCCATATTTCACTTGATTGGCGGACATGGCCTTAAAAAAGTAGCGGGATTGATTGTTACGCACTGCCATGATGACCATAAAAGGTGGTTCAGCGATCTCGCGCTCTTTCACAGGTATGCACCCGATTTCACCGGAAAAGTACTTCTAATCACTACAGAAGTTGTTAATGAAGAGCTTAAAAAAGCATCCGCCCCTTCCCTCTCCAGTTCTCTATCAGAGTGTGGAAAACAAATCGTGGATATCTCTTATGATGAATTTGTTGATCATCAAATCTTAGGTCCCCGCGAAAAATACCAAATAGTTTCATTAGACGAAGGAGGAGGAAAATCGCAGCTCTCTATTACTGACAGAGAGGGTAATGTGACCGGGCCTCATATGGCAAAAATTGTTATAAATCTAAATACAGGAAAAAGGAGAATGCTTTTTAAAGATCCTGATTATGGAGAATGGATTGAACCGGAAAGCTTCTATTCTTTCTCTTCTAATACTTTTTATGAGGAAAATAAAAATATTCTTAGTGACAAAGAAGGTTTTGAGATTGAAGCAATCAAGGCTCCTGTATGGCACGGTATCCCCGGGATAGGGGTTAAAATTAAAACGAATAAAGAGACCCTTATATTCAGTTCAGACACCGCAAACGATCATGAACTTTGGAAACAACTCTGCACAGAAAAAAGAAAACAGCGATTGAATATGCCAAAAAAAGAGTTTGAATCTGCTTCTGTTCTTTATGGAGATATCAATGATTACATAGAGCGAGGCTGGAGTGAGGAGCGATACAAGCAGGCACTAAACGCCTTTAATGATGCTATTGTGGTACACGATTTGTCTGTGAAAAATAGCATTGTCCACACTGACTATGAGAAGCTTGAAAATGCTCATCTGAAAAAGGACAAAGTTTTATTAACCCATTCCCCTGATAGAATGACTTCAGAATGGGCATTATCCGATGCAGGCAAGACTTTCAGGATAAAAAAGAATGAGCTATTTGAACAAGTGGGTAGTAAACTTTATTCTATGAACGCGGATCTGTATCACAAAGAAGGCGGTAGATTTTTTGTCGGCTACAAAAATGAAAATGGGGAATATAGTGTTTATGAAAAAGACGGTCTTCTTCGAATTTTTGACGGCAAAGAGCCTGGTCAAGGGAAGCTACTATATAAAGTAAAGTTGTATGAAGATATATCAGGTAAATATTTTCCAAAATTAAATAAGGAAAATTCTTTTTATACAGAGAGAAAAGACGGAAGAATAGAACTCGTTAAGATTAAAGATAATGGTAGTACGGGAAAGATCGTAACTGATAGTAGAGATGAAATCCATAAAGCGATCAGGGATGCCACCACAGTTCGATAAGAAAATTAGAATTGGACGGTTTCCGAAGGAAAGCCACAACACCCAAGTTTCAACGATATGCCCTTGAAATTTTTTAAAATAATTCTATACTATATAGTAGGAGTTATAGACAAGGGTAAAAAAAATGGCTGACAATAGTGTTAATGCTACGCCATCAAATAGAGATCTTTCTGCGTCTCGGCTGACTAACCGTCAAGCAATAGAACAAGCTGAAAGACAAGCCCGTGTAATTGCTCGCCAGGAAAACAGTCAAGAAGTACGGGATCAGGCAGTCGTTGAGACTCAGACCGGTAGGAGAATCAATATACGTACATAATCACTCCACATTTACCTCTTTTCAATTCGCAAGTTCATATCCAAATAAACTCAAATCATTTTAATTTAAGCTCCTCCTCAGCGAGCTGTAATGAATGCGCTAGCTAAACACTTTCAGGTAATCTGTCTAACACATTATATGCACAGCTTATAGATTGCGATTATAATATTTCACTGCTAAAATTTTCAATAATTTGAATAATTGTCGGTAAAAAAACCTATGCTGCTGAAAGATAAAATTTTAAATAAAATACCCGTCACTCCGGGGATATATCTGATGAAGGATAAGAACAATCAAATCCTTTATATCGGAAAAGCTAAAACCCTTAAAAACCGTGTCAAATCCTATTTTCAAAAATCAGACTCTCTCCTCCCAAGAACCAGAATTATGCTGAAAAGGGTGGTGGATATTGACTTCATTACTACTTCCAGTGAGATTGAGGCCCTTATTCTGGAAAGTAACTTTATCAAAAAGCACCAGCCCCGTTATAACGTGCTATTGAAAGATGACAAACATTACCCATATGTACGTCTTGCCACCGAGACAGCCTTTCCCTACTTATCTATCGTGCGCAAGGTTAAGAAAGACGGTGCTACATATTTCGGTCCTTATGTCATGGTAAAAGAAGTCAGGGAAACGATAAGACTGATCCATAAAATCTTCCCCTTTAGAGAGAGTCGTGATGTTCTGGATGGAAGCTTCAAGCGCAGACCGTGTCTTAACTTCCAAATGGGTAGATGCATAGCACCTTGTGCCGGGAATATTACGAAGGAATATTATAACAAAATCGTTCAGGGCGTAATTCTTTTTCTCAAGGGGAAAAATAATGCTTTAGTTAAATATCTAAATGAACGGATGTTGAAAGCTTCTGATGAACTTCGGTTTGAAGACGCGGCCAAACTAAGAAACCAGATTGAATCGGTTGAAAGTGTCATCAAAAAACAAAAAATCATCTCAACTAATATGGAAAACCAGGATGTAATAGTTTTTTACCGCGAGGGAAATAATGCCAGCGTACAAATCCTTATGATTAGAAACGGAAAAATGTCAGGAGATAAAAGTTATAAATTGGCCAAATTAGACGGGATAGAAAATGATGAGCTCATCTCTTCTTTTATAAAGCAATACTATGCTGATGAACCTTTGCTGCCTCAGCAAATTCTTTTGTCTATGGATATTGAGGAAAGGGAGATTATTTCCCAATGGCTTTCCGCAAAAAAAAAGAACAAAGTCCTTATTCAGGTCCCTGAGAAAGGAAGAAAAAAAAACCTTGTGGAAATGGCTGAAGAAAATGCTCGTTTTGCATTCAGGAAGGAAGAACATGGACGGGCAATACTGGAAGAACTAAAAAAATTATTGGAACTTCATACTATTCCGGAACGGATTGAAGCCTTTGATATATCCAATATTTCAGGTTCAATGGCTGTTGGGGCATCGGTGCTGTTTCTTAATGGAGAGCCGTTTAAAAAAGGATATCGTCGGTTTAAAATTCGTGAAATTATGGGCGTTGATGATTACGCTATGATATCTCAAATTGTTCTCCGTCATTATGCCCGTTTACTGGATGAGAAAAAAGAACTTCCGCACCTGGTGATTATTGACGGTGGAAAAGGTCATCTAAACGCGGCCGCTAAAGTACTCAAGGATTTGAACCTGCTTAAAAAAATAGATGTTATAGCAATCTCCAAAGGAAGAAAACGAAATAAACTTGAAACGGATGAAATCTATACCTTAAGACATAAAGAACCTGTTGCTCTCCCAGTTGATTCACCTGTGAAATTTTTAATTCAGAGAATAAGAGACGAAGCGCACCGCTTTGCTGTTACCTATCATAGAAAGCTGAGAAAAAAGGGCGGACTCATCTCAATTCTGGACGATATTGCGGGAATTGGCGGGAAAAGGAAAAAACAGTTAATAAAACATTTTGGTGGCGTTACAAAAATAAAGGAGGCATCAGTAAATGAAATTAAAGAAGTACCCTATATTACGGAAAAAATCGCAAGGGAAATTAAAGCAAAAATTTAACCGTAAGCCGGTGAGAATTTAAGAACATTGTCATTATTTTCTTTTTATTTTTTTACGAAGAAATTGCCATACCTTTCTAAAGTTAAAATATAGATGCACGGCAGCAAGACACAGGGTTGCGTAAGCAAAGTACCGGTGGGGATAAAACTTTCGGAGTTCCAGTTCGGACTGAATATAGCCAAGTGCCCCTGTGACTATGATTGATAGTATTAAAAAAAGGCTTATGGTATGGTTTAAATCTTCCCGTTTCATAGGGCGCCCACGGCATGAATATAAATTGCCGCTTCATTATGGCCATCAATTCCGATAAGCTTGTTGATCTCTTTATCTAAAAATGCCCCGACAGCAACAGATCCTAATCCTAATGATGTTGCCTGAAGATATATATTCTGACTGATGTGCCCGGACTCCATATACGCGTAACGGTAACCTCTTTCCCCATACTTATGACGCAGGCGGTCAAATACAGAAGTAAAAACAAATACCACACTGGAATCACCTAACATATCCTGATCCAATCCTGCTTTTGTTATGCTGCTACTGAAATCACCGTTTTTGAGCAGTTCCAACACATGTTTCTGAACTGAATAATGGTACAACCCTGCTGGCAGCTCATCAACCGTGTTTACTATAAGGTACACTTCAAATGGATAGAGGGCCCCGGCAGACGGCGCGGTACGAAGAAGTGTGCCAAAACTCTTTCCTGTTGCACCCTGAGCGGCAAAGACAAGTTGGGACAACTGGTTAAGAGTGATGGCTTTATTGGAATAGTTCCTTTGAGAACGTCTTTTTTTTATAGCTTCTTCTAAAAGCATCCCCTTGTATTCCGGTTTTGGCAATTTGATTACTTTTGCATCAGCGTAGGTTTTATATTGTGGCGGCTCTTTGGGTTTGGAGCGGAACATGTCTCCTAAAACTCCCAACCATGAAATAGAGGTCTCTTTATGGAATCGCTCACCGATGCTCAGATCTTCACGTGTATTTCTTTCCTTAGCGATTACAATATAACCTAATACGAAAAAAGCAGATAACGATAATAGTGAAATAAATACCTTTTTCATCTTTTGAGCCCGATTATAAGGAATATAATGGCCATTGCCAATTATTAGTATATGTGCTAAGTTGACAAAAAACAGTGAAAAATTTGTTAAGTGACCCTATGCAAACATGCATCCCTTCTTATGTAGACAATTATCAAAGCGGTCTGGTAGAAGAAAGAATAGACAAACTTCTTAGTATCCTGAATAGCTGCACCCTCTGTCCCCATGAATGCCATACAAATCGCCTGAATGGAGAAAAAGGAATTTGTCAGGCCGGTGAGAAGGTGACTGTTTCCAGCTCATTTCCTCATTTTGGCGAGGAACCTCCCCTTGTTGGCAGGAGAGGATCGGGAACCATCTTTTTTGCTAATTGCAATCTCCGCTGTGAATTCTGCCAGAATCATGATATCAGCCATCGAAACAACGGAAATGAAGTTACACTGGAGCGTTTAGCCGAACTAATGCTATACCTACAGGGTATTGGCTGTTTGAATATAAATTTTGTTACACCTACACACTACGCCACTCAAATTGTCCAGGCTCTTTCGATAGCTGTTGAAATGGGTTTAAATGTTCCACTGATTTGGAATTGCAGTGGATATGACTCTCTGGAAGTGATAAAGCTTTTGGACGGCATTGTTGACATTTATATGCCAGATGTAAAATTTGGCGACCTTGAAAACGCCAAACATCTGACTACAGCTCACAATTATTTTGAAAACATTAAACCGGTTTTAAAGGAAATGTACCGGCAGGTAGGGGACCTTGAATTGGATGAAAATGGAATTGGAGTAAAGGGATTATTGGTAAGACACCTGGTCATGCCGGAGGACAGTGCTGGATCAAAAAATGTATTGGAATTTATCGCAGAAGAAGTTTCTCAGCATACATATATCAATATTATGGAACAATATCATCCGACCTTCCAGGCATTCAAACATCCCGATATCAACCGAAGGATTACTCCGGACGAATACAACGAAGTTCTCCAACACGCACGAAAGGTGGGCCTGTACCGGGGATTTTAACGTGTTTCATAACAATCTGATCTAACCGAGGGCCTTCCTTCTTTTATATTCGGTATCTATTTTTCTGAGAACCTCCGTTCCTTCCCTTTCCTTTCCCAGTCTTTTGTAAATTTCCAAAATTTTTGATTCTATTTCTGTCCGCTTGGTTTTATCGTCCGTGTCTTTCTTTTGAATAATCAGGATATATCTAAATCCCTTTTCAGCCTCATCCTGTCTTTCCTTGTTATCAAAGCGAAGGCAAACTTCTCCCTTCATAAGGTACGCATTCCGAAGTCCATTAGAAGTTGTAGTAATTGGATCTCGTTTTGTAATTGCCGCCGTTAAAGCATCATAAGCAAGCCCTAAATTGTCATTCTCAAACAGCAAATTTTTCGCCAGCCGCGTATGATTTTCGGTTACATTTATTCGCGGCTGAAGTTCTATAATATGCCTTGCGACTTCTGATGCTCTTCCATAGTCCTTTCTTTTTACATATATTTCTTCTAATAAAATTTGCCTCTTTACGTTATCTGTTCCATATTCAGATGCTTTTTCAATAATAGACAGGGCTTCATCCGTCCGGTTGTTTTCTAAATATATAGCCGCAAGGCTATCGGAAGCCTTCATAAAGTGTTGATTACACTTCAATGCCCTCTGAAAAGCTTCAATGGCTTTCTCCGTATTTTTGTTTTTTTTGTAAATCTGTCCCATTGCTTCATAGGTCCAGGCACTTTCAGGATTAATTTTTAAAATGTCCAACTGTTTTGCAAACGCTTTTTTAAGCTCTCCGGCCCGTTCATAAGTTTCAGCTATTGCCTTATGCAACCATAAAGGAGGCGGGGAACTCTTCCCACTATTCTCCATTTGATTTAACTCATTTTCATAATACTCTACAGCTTTGTTCACTCCCCCGGTGTCTAATAATTTTTTCCCCTTTCTTAAAATGTCTTTTTTTAACAAAACTTTTGTTAAAATTTTTTCTACAGTTTCCGTACGCACCGGTTTTACAATATAGGCATCCAGGATAGCTTCAGCCGCTCGAATAACATTATGCGCCAGCCGTTCCGCGGTAACCATAATAAAAATTAAATCATCCAACCTGCCATTTTCCTTGAGGGTTTCAAGAACTTCCACACCATCCATGAAGGGTGGCATGTTCCAGTCACAAAGAATCAAATCATACTTTCTAGTTTCAAGGTTCGTCAACATGACCTTGCCGTTGCTTGCCGCGTCAATCTTTGTAAACCCCATGGAGCGCAGCGTGTTAACCAGTATATTACGCATAGTAGGAAGATCATCTCCTACAAGAACTCTCATGCCTTTAACAATTTCTGATATTTTTTTCTTTTGAGTCAGAGCACTTTCCTGCATACTAATTAAACTCCCATTGTTCTAAATCAGACTTTTCTTCCACCGTTTTCTTTTGTTTAAACGTCTTTGGAATAAAAAAATAAAATAATGCGCCCTGTTCCTTAATATTTTTTGATGCAATTTGACCCTGTAAAG
>DASCNB010000035.1:0-14501 GCA_036011265.1 Nitrospinota bacterium
AAATGGATTGCCTGATCTGTTCCCAGGCTCTACCGGTAGCAAAAACAGCAAAAGTACTTGCAAAAGGGATTTTCCCTGCCGCAGCCAACCCGGCAGCCATGCCCATCATATCCTGCTCGGCTACACCCATATTTAAAAATCGATCCGGAAATTTTTTACCAAATTCAGAAACCTTGGTAGAACCGGCAAGATCGGCGCTTAAAGCAACAATATCTTTATTTGTCTCTCCTAATCCGGCAAGGGTTTTACCATAAACATCCCTTGTTCCTAATTTCTCTACCAAAACAGTTCTCCTTTATATGAGCTTGTTAAATTCGCTTAATTCTTTTAGTTAGTGCTTACTGCTTCTAATTCCTTCAACGCTACTTCCAACTCCTCCGCTGTTGGAGCTACTCCGTGATATTCAACCTTACCTTCCATAAAAGAAACCCCTTTGCCCTTCACAGTTCTCGCAATGATGGCAGTCGGTTTATCACCAATGTTATCTGCTTCGTCCAACGCTGACAAAATTTCGTCGAAATTATGGCCGTCAACTTCTATAGTATGCCAGCCGAAGGCTCCCCATTTTTCCTTTATGGGATCAATATTCATAATTTCAACAACCGGTCCATCAATCTGCAAACCGTTATTATCAATAATAGCGCATATATTATCCAGATTATAATGTCTTGCGGTCATGGCCGCTTCCCATACCTGCCCTTCCTGAAGTTCACCATCACCTAATAAAACATAAACGCGGGTGTTTCGTTTATCCAGTTTGGCGGCCTTTGCGAGACCGTTAGCCTGTGACAGTCCCTGACCTAAAGAACCGGTACAAACTTCCACACCGGGAGTTGTGGTTGAATTAGGATGTCCTTTTAAAATACTTCCCATCTTCCTTAATGTGCCAAAATGATCCGTAGAAAAATATCCTGAAAGGCCTAAAACAGTATATAGAACCGGAGCGCCATGGCCTTTGGACAGGACAAATTTATCACGTTCTTCCCATTCAGGATTTTTGGGATCATGCCGCATTTTAGAAAAATAGAGGGAGGTCAGGATTTCAGCGGCTGATAAAGAGCCTCCCGGGTGTCCGGAGCCTGATTCCGCAAGCATTTTCAGGATGTTTACCCGAACCTCAGTAGCTATTGATTGAAGTTTTTTGACGTCTTTTGTCATTTGGTCCGTTCCAGATACAGCATTTAAAAAGTCTAAACAGGAGGAAGCATACCATCATTTTGGTATCGATGCAATATCGATAATTTGCAATATTTATTATTAAACAGGGATAAAAATGATATAGAAAACACGAATTATGGCAATTACTCTAATTAAAATAATAATTTGTGCAATTAGTGTAATTCGTGGTTTCTATATATTAATTGTTTTTACACACTCTCTTTGATATTCTTCTTTGATGAGTGCAAAAGCAATGATTATTGCGAAAGATCTTGTAAAAAAATATGAAGAAACTACAGCGGTCGACGGAATAAGTTTTGTGATTAAGAAGGGGGAGTGTTACGGGTTTTTAGGGCCGAACGGCGCCGGAAAAACTACAACAATAAAAATAATCAACTGTATGTCTCCTCTTACTTCAGGGAATGTGTTGGTAAACGAAAGACATGTGAAGACAAAACCTCGTGAGATTAAGACATTGATAGGGATTGTTCCACAGGAAGAAAATCTCGACCCTGATCTCACGGTGTTCAATAATCTCCTGGTTTACGCCCGGTACTTTGAAGTTCCATCCAATGAAGCAGAAAGCAGAGCGGAAGAACTAATTAATTTTTTAAATCTATCCGATAAAATTAATTCTCACATCAACGAGCTTTCAGGCGGCATGAAAAGGAGATTGCTGATTGCGCGCTCTCTTATAAACAACCCTGAAATATTGATATTAGACGAACCGACAACAGGGCTGGACCCGCAGGTGAGGCATATGATCTGGCAGAAACTCAGGCTGCTGAAAAAAAATGGAATCACCATGCTTCTGACAACCCATTACATGGAAGAAGCAAGCCAGTTATGTGATCGGATCGCGATAATGGACAAAGGGAAAATATTAATAGAAGGAAATCCTGTGACGCTTGTGGAAGAAAAAATAGGGAAAGAGGTCATTGAAATGCGCGTGGATAACGCGCAGGAAAACGAGTTGCTTGAAAAATTAAACCGCTTTGAATTCACGCACGAAAGAGTGGGGGACACGCTTTATTTGTTTTCCAGGGACGGCAGGGAGCTTCTGCAATATCTTGTGTCAAATGATTATCCTCTTGTCCTTCATAGACCCGCGACGCTTGAAGACCTTTTCTTGAAATTAACCGGCAGGGGATTAAGGGAATGAAATCAATTTTTAAAGTACCGGATGTATCATTCCGCGCCTATCGCGTCTGGCAGAGGAACAGAGATTCATATAAAAGGTATTACAAGGCGAACCTCATTGGGAGTCTGGGAGAGCCGGTGATGTTTCTTTTCGGGATGGGACTTGGCATCGGGGGATACCTGGCCTCTATGGAAGGGGTGTCTTACATCCAGTTTATCGCGTCCGGCATCATCATGGTCACCGCCATGTACTCCGCTACCTTTGAATGTACCTTCGGGTCATATACCCGGATGATGGGGCAGAAGACGTATGATGGCATTCTCGCAACGCCGCTCAGCGTTGGAGATATTGTCATGGGAGACATTCTCTGGGGCGCTACCAAAAGCCTGATAAGCGGCGGGATTATGCTCGCTATAATCATAATGGCGGGATTAATGAAAGGCCCCCTGATCTTTATAATCCCAATCCTCATGCTTATTTTTTTAGTAGGACTTATGTTCGCTTCCATGGCAATGATCGCGACAGCTTTATCCCCCAGTTACGAATTTTTCTCCTACTATTTTACTCTAACACTTACCCCGATGTTTTTCTTTTCCGGGGTCTTTTTCCCTTTGGACAAATTTCCCCTCATAGTAAAGGGGCTTTCTTATTGTCTCCCGTTGACTTACGCGGTCAAAATCTCCCGCTCTCTTGTTTCGGAAAACTTTTCATATATAGCTCTTTCAGGGTTTCCCCTTCTTCTCGCTTTAACAATCATACTCATCATCGTGGCAGTTAACATGATTGAAAAAAGGATTGTGAAGTAACAAAAATAGGATAGAGCATATAATTCCTTCTACCGAAAACCTAACGTACAGTCTTATAAGAGGAAATCGTTAGACATAAAACTGAGGAATTTAAACCCTATTCAACAAAATGAAAGTTTTAGCTCTTGAGAGAAGTGGTTCCGAAGGAGAAGGGTGGGTGTGTTTTTGTAAGGACAATTTCCTACTCGTTAGCTAAATTTAACGTTTCTAACCAGGGGACAACTTTTCTTATTTCCAAACCGTTAGGATAGGTTTTTTCTTTTTTGAGTTCTTTTACCAATTGGTCCATTTTAACACGCTTAAAAAATTTGGAAAAATGTTTGAAATGGGGGGAAGGTTGATTGTCAGCCCATTTAACTTCGATTAGATGGGAGGGTTTATTATTAATGAGAATCAAAAAGTCTATTTCCCGCCCGTCTTTGTTTCTTAGATAATGCAAAGAAGCATCTTGTCCCAATGTGTCCTCTAAAAAATCGAGCTCTTTCAGCAAGGAAGCTGCCACCAGGTTTTCCAGTTTTGCTCCTTTGTCTCCCAAAACATGCCCGGTATCGTAGAAAAAATATTTGGGCTCTTTAAGAAGGGACCGGGCTATATTTTTGTGGTACGGGGTAACCTTGAAAACAATATACAAATTTTCTAATATCGTCAGCCATCGTTTTATGGTTTTAGGGCTCTTTTCCAGGTCGTTTGACAAAGAATTGTAAGAAACCGGAGAGCCTACTCTATATCTCAGTATTTCAATTAATGTTTCTATTGATTGAATATTTCTTACGTTTTCCAGGTCTAAAAGGTCCTGCCTGAGTATGATGTCCAGGTGACTTTTCTTCCAGCGTCTATAAAAGGTTTCTTTCCCTTTTAAAAAAGGCTCGGGGAAACCGCTTACATTAATTAACCTGTTAAAAATTTCTTCTGCTTTCTGAGTTCCTTTGAGTTCTTTTAGATCGAATGGATGGAGTCTGAATTGGAAAAAACGACCGGCCAGGGAATCTCCCATTTTTTTGGAGACGTCCAGTTTGGCGCTCCCGGTAACGAGAAGCCTGGGCCTTGCGCCTTCTGTATCATAAATTCCTTTTATCCAGGTTTTCCAGTTCTTTTTTTTATGAAGCTCATCGAATATAATTAAGTCTTTTTTCCTGTCCCAGCTTTTTTCCGCCAATGCTACACGGTGTTCTGCCAGATCGTGGTTATAGTATTCATAACTTTTAAAAAGCATTTTAGAAAGCGTGGTTTTCCCTGTCTGCCTTGGCCCGGTAAGAAAAACAATTTTATTATTTAAATCCTCTTTAATAGGGCTTTCTAAACTTCTTTTCATGTCGACTATTATGCTATAAATTCCCAAATAGTCAAGACTTTTCGGGAGGAGGAGATACTATAGTCTTAAACCTTTATCGGCAGGTTTGGCGTTTTTTTTATCACATAACAGGGCGTAAATAAAATAAGCTTAACCACGAAGCCACGCTTAGCGGGGCGAAGCACATGAAAGGCACGAAGAGTTTTTATTATTACTCATTCCCAGGCTCCTGCCAGGGAATGAGTATCCAGAGGCTCTGCCTCGTTCCTCTCGATACAGATTTGATGCCAATTCACTAAAAGGTTTTAAATTCCCTTCTAAAAAGACATGTCCTGAGTATATCGAAGGAGGGGTGGCACGCAGTAACGGGGTGTGTTGTATTGCAATAATCATGAATTTGCAATCTATTCAATCGTCCTTTGCTTTTATCTTCTCAGCTTCTTTCCCTATCCTCCGCGTCTTTGCGTTAAAAAAAGGTATTGCCAATTAGTAAAAAGATTTACGCATTCAGCGAAAGAGTAAAGACGCTTCCCCCGCCAGGTTTGCTTTCCACGACAATAGAATACTCCGTTTCTTTAACTCTATAGTTGCAACCTAAAAACAGTTCTAAAAACCTATTAAATGTCTTTTCGAGGAGTATTATGACGAAAAAACTTTCTTCGTTTATAGTGAGATTCTTCACGGTGTTTATTCTGAGAGCCAATAGCGGAGATTCTTCGCGGAGTTTATCCTGAGCGTGGAAGAAAGTGATTCTTCGTGGAGTTTATACTGAGCGAAGCGAATGTACTCAGAATGACACGTAAAGGACTAATATTGACAAGAAAAGCGCTCAGAATGACAAGCAGAGGGCCCAAAATAACACGAGAAAAAAAATGAACTTTTAGAAGTACTCTTATATTTTTTTGCTTTACAATATCTGTTTTTCCAGATATAGTTTTGCAGCAATGAATATTAGTGAAACCAACCTGACATTTAAAGCCTTCGCGGATGAAACGAGGATGAGAATGCTGCATATCCTTACCGCCGGAGAGTTATGCGTTTGTGATATTATGTCAATTCTTAATCTGCCGCAATCAAAAGTATCAAGGCATCTTGCTTATTTAAGAAAATGCGGCTTTGTCAAGGTTCGTAAAAATGGATTATGGGTCTTTTACTCGCTGAAAAAGCCTCGTAATAAAATTCAAGAAAGCATGTTGAGTTGCGTGAAAAGCTGTTTTAATACTGTTCCCACACTAAAAAGAGATTTGAATAAAGCAAAAGAGACTGTTAAAAGTAAGGAATGTACTGTTTGAAGTGAAAATGTTTAGTGAGAACATTCCCCGCGTTTTTCCTGTGGAGGAACTTACTTTAATGAAATTTATTTTAAAATCACCTTTTTAATGGAGGTAAAAAATGCGAAGTACAATTTTAAACCTGTTCGGCAAGTCTCCTTTTAAACCGCTCCAGGAACATCTTGAAAAAGTTAAAGAATGTCTGGAGCAAATCCAACCACTCTTTGATTCTCTTTATAAGCAGGATTCAAAAGAATTCAAAGTAATATCAAAGAAAATAATGAAGCTGGAACACCAGGCAGATAAAATCAAAGATAAAATTCGAGACCATTTGCCCAAAAATCTTTTTCTCGCAGTGGACCGACGAGACCTGATGAACCTGCTCTCTGCCCAGGATTCGGTATGTGACGCAGTTGAAGACCTGGCAGTAGTATTAAATCTAAGGGAAATGACCGTCCCTGAAAAATTAAAACCTCTTTTAAATGATCTCGTTGAGAAAGTGGTCCAGGTTGGGAATTTATCGGTAGAAGTCATTCTTGAATTAAACAATTTACTGGAAGCGTCTTTTAGCGGTCCGGAAGCGGAAAAAGTTATCAAAATGGTCGGAGACGTCAGTACCTTGGAATGGGAAGCTGACAAGATTCAATATAAGCTGGCCCAGATGCTATTCAAAATGGAAAAAGAGTTAGACCCTGTATCTATATTTATGTGGATGAAAATTTTTCAAACAGTGTCCGAAATCGCTGACGCATCTGAAAAGGTAACCAAACTATTACGCCTGTTTCTGTCCAAGTAGAAAAAATAGAAAAATTTAAGGCAGAAAAGATTTTAACTCTTTTTTTGTGTCTTTGAGTCTTCGTGGCAAAAAAAGCTAACTGGAAAACTGATAATAAAAAGCATTGTCTATGGAAACGATCATTCTTGTAGTCGCGGTATCTTTTGGTTTTTACATGGCATGGAATATCGGGGCCAATGACGCCGCGAACTCCATGGGAACTTCTGTCGGGTCCGGGGCCCTCACTTTAAAGCAGGCTGTCATTGCCGCTTCCGTCTTTAGCTTTATCGGCGCAGTTCTGCTGGGAGGAGATGTTACTAATACTATCCGCAAAGGAATGATTGATCCGGGTATTTTTGATCATGCACCCTTTTCTTTGGTTTATGGGATGCTGGCAGCTCTTATTGCGACCGGATTATGGCTTCAATTGGCTACATACTACGCTCTGCCTGTTTCCACCACTCATTCCATTGTTGGGGCCATAATTGGAATAGGAATTATTGTCGGTGGTTTCGACGCGTTAAATATAAAAAAAATAATGCAGATATTTGCCAGTTGGGTCGTATCCCCGGTGAGCGGTGGATTGATAGCTTTTATTGTTTTTACATTTATCAAAAAAAAGATCATTGATACCCGGACGCCATTACAAAATGTTAAAACTCACGCACCCTACCTGGTATTTATAGTCTTTATTATTTTGACCCTCTCATTAATTTATAAAGGAATGAAAAACCTTCACTTGAATATCCCTTTTGAGCAAGCGCTACTTATTTCCACAGGAGCAGGCATATTATCTTTTCTTATCTGCATTTTGTTAATTAAAAAGATCAAAAACGATCAGAAAAGCGGTTTTGAAAAAGAGTTTCAAAGCATGGAAAAGATATTTGGCCATTTGCAGGTTTTAACCGCTTTGTACGTGGCATTGGCTTTTGGGGCAAATGATGTGGCCAATGCCATCGGACCATTAGCGGGAATCGTATCTGTTATTCAAACTAAAACCGTAGCAATGAAAGTCGGCGTGCCTATATGGATATTAGCGTTAGGAGGTGTCGGAATAGCTGTTGGAATATGTACATGGGGTTACAAGGTTATAGAGACAACCGGAAAAAAAATTACTGAGCTGACTCCCTCCCGCGGCTTTTCCGCGGAATTCGGGACCGCGACCACGGTCCTGACCTGCTCTCTATTGGGACTGCCTGTGTCCACGACCCATACCCTTGTCGGGTCTATCATAGGAGTCGGATTTGCGCGAGGAATAGCCACTCTCAATTTTCAAGTTGTTAAAAATATTGTTTTATCGTGGATTGTCACACTTCCTCTTACCGCTATATTGTCAATAATTATTTACAAAATTCTTGTCTTATTATTTGTTTAATGGTGTGGTAGCAATCAGCCATCAGTTTAATTATTACAATGATATTTTTTTCGCAAATAAAATATTAGATATTTTCTTTATTTCATCCTGAGCTTTGTCGGTTAGAGGCGAATCGAGATTTACAATAGCCATTGCTTTCCCTTTGACCATTTTTCGGCATAAATTAAATCCGGCAATATTGATCTTATTATTTCCAAGAATCGTTCCGATTTTTCCAATAACCCCCGGTGCGTCTAAATTTGAAAAAACCAGCATGTTGCCTTCAGGGGAAGCTTCAATGTGATATTCATCAATCCGAACAATTCTGGTATCTTCCTTCCCGAAGAGAGTTCCTTCCACTGTTTTAGATTCTTCATCCGTGGTAACTATTACAGATATAAGTGAAGTAAAGTCATGAGATTCACTTGACCTGGATTCCAAAACCTCGATTCCTCTTTCCTTTGCAATAACAGGCGCATTTACCATATTCAGGTCTGTTTCTATAAATACACTTAACAGTCCTTTAAGCACTGCCAGAGTGATAGGGCTGGTTTCCATTTTAGCGACCTCACCACTATATATGATATTAATTTGCTGAATCCTTCCTTTGGAAAGCTGCGCCTGAAGAGAGCCAAGTTTTTCCCCAAGGTATAAATAAGGTTGGATTTTTTTTAAGGTTTCCGCGTCTACCGAAGGGACATTTATAGCGTTTCTTATCTGACCGTTTATTAAGTAATCGACAATTTGTTCAGCCACAGCTACTGCAACATTCTCCTGCGCTTCATCTGTAGACGCGCCAAGATGAGGTGTACAGATCACTTCATCTAAAAGCAAGAGCGGGTTCTCACCGGGAGGTTCTTTTTCAAAAACATCTAAAGCCGCGCCGGCAATTTTTTTTGTTTTAATGGCTTTTAGTAAATCGGCTTCGTTAATTATGCCACCTCGCGCGCAATTTATAATACGGACGGTCGGTTTCATTTTTTTTATGGTTTCTTCGCAAATGAGGTTTTTTGTTTTTTTCGTACTTGGAACATGGAGAGTGATGTAATCTGACCGCTTAAAAAGAGCATCCAGATCTACCACTTCGACGCCTGTTTTCTGGACCACATCTTTTGAAATAAAAGGGTCATAAACTATCACGTTCATTTGAAGCCCCCTGGCAAGGCTGGAAACAATTTGTCCGATTTTGCCAAACCCGATAATGCCCAGGACTTTATTATAGATTTCTACACCCATAAATTTTTTCTTTTCCCATTTGCTTGATTTTAATGATTTGGTTGCCTGAGGGATTTTTCGGGACAGGGACAACATCATTGAAATTGTATGCTCCGCGGTAGTGATGGTATTTCCTCCCGGCGTGTTCATAACAACGACGCCTCTCTTGCTGGCTGCTCCCAGGTCAACATTGTCTATGCCTATACCTGCCCTTCCCACTACTTTCAAGTTGGAAGCGGCCTTTAAAACATCGGCAGTTACTTCGGTACCGCTCCTAATAGCAAGACCATCGTATTGGCCGATTATTCCAATCAATTCTTCATTGGACAACCCGGTTTTTACGTCGACTTGAATCCCATCAGCATTTTTAAGCACATCAACTCCCTGTTCGGACAGGTTGTCACTAACCAAAACTTTCATCAGACCTCCTTAGTTAAATAGCTCAGAAAGCGGAGAAGCTCCGCAACCACAATTCGGTATGGAAAACCGAATTGGACGGTTTCCGAAGGAAAACCGCCCACAGGGTTGAGACCAGAGATGGCAGAGCTAAGCTCAGCTTTGCCGAAATCAAATAAGCTTCCGCTCTAGTGAGCAAACAATAAAACTTGTTAATAAAAAAGCTTTCATTTAGTAATAGTATAAATTGTCATTTTAGAGATAAATCTTTTCAACTTAATTTTAGAAAAATCTATTATAACCAAAACCATTAAGACATCTCCACAAAAAGATGAATTTTTATGTTATTACTCAGTAAAAACTTTTTTTTGAGGATTTTTTTTTAAGTTCGTGGCGCGGTAGCTCTCATAGAACCTGCAAACATTTGCTTTTCTTTTTATAAAAAAGTAGGCAAAAATTATGGTGTCTATTTCAAGACAATGCAGTACTTATTTCTTTGCAATTTATTGTTTATTTATTTGTTTTCTCATTCTCATTATAAAATGTTGGAACAGCAGTGTATAATAATATACAGTAAAGACTGAGATCTTTTTATGAATCAATATCACCGTTTCAGCAAATTACTAATTTTTTTATATCTCCTATCTTACGCCAGCGCTCTGCATCATGCCATATTCATCAAACATCAATATTGTTCTACTCATGATCATCTTATTCATGCAGAACCTGCTAAAGTAAATCCTTACCCCATATCTGATCAAGGAAGCAAACCCAATACTGAAGACCCAGAAAAAAACTGTTTCACCTGGCAAGTATTTTCTAAGTCCATTGCAATTCTTATTTTTATTTTGCCATTTCTGTTCTCCCAACATAACTTTTTTTATTTTTCTAAAAGAAACATTTCTTTTCTCCCTCAAGTTATTTTGAGCCTTGCTCCCAAGAATTCACCTCCAATCTCCTGTCCTGTTTAAATATACAACTATTCCCTTAACGAAAATCAATACCTTGCAAAAAGAATAAAACTTTACAAACAGGAGGCACTGTATGCAATACCGTACTATTGTTTTATTGCTGATTTATGCTGTTTTTCTGTCAGCAACTGAAACCTATGCACAAGCAAGATCGGGAACATTGCTGAATCCTCAGATATCTCTAAATGGACTTTTTACTGCCGGCGGCTCCAACGTTGATGACAAACAAATTCAAATTCTACAGGGAGGCGCCCATGACCCTCAGAAGAATGGATTTACCGTTCAAAATGTTGAGCTTTCCATGACAGCGGCTGTTGATCCCTATTTAAATGGTGAAGCACATATAATTTATCAGCTTGATGCTGAAGGAGAATCCAGGCTGGAATTAGAAGAAGTCTTTTTTACAACACAATCTTTACCTGCTGGTATACAACTTAAAGGGGGTCACTATTTTACGGAGTTTGGAAGATTAAATAACAAGCATCCTCATTCGTGGAGTTTTGTTGACCAGCCGATTATTAATTCCCGTTTACTTGGAGGAGATGGCTTAAGGAACCCAGGAATACGCCTTTCATGGCTAACCCCTTTGTCTCTGTATTCAGAATTATTTTTTGGAATACAAAACTCTAATGGGGAAACAGCAGCCAGTTTTCTTGGATCAGCAGAGGAGACAGACTTTGAAGGCCACCTTACTGTAAAAGATAAAGTAAGCGCTATAGATGATTTACTATATTCCGCAAGATGGCTAAACTCTGTAGATTTAACGTCTACTACAACTATTAATCTTGGTGCTTCAGCTTTATTCGGACCAAACGCTACTGGTGAAAATACAAGGACAAATATATACGGAGTTGACCTTTATCTGAAATGGCAGCCTTTATCAACTGTGAGAGGGTGGCCTTTTGTAAAATGGCAGTTCGAATGGATGAAGCGCAATTATGAGGCGGGAGCTTCGACTTCAATTTCCGAAGAAACACTCAAAGATTGGGGATTATACAACCAGATAGTATGGGGTTTCCTACCAGGATGGTCATGGGCCATAAGACTGGATCACGTAAATGGAAATGGTTCCGGGAATTCTCTTAACCGGGATCGCAGAGATCGCTATTCAACAAATCTTACGTGGTATCCATCTGAATTCAGTAAATTGAGACTTCAATATAACCTGGACGACGCGCAACATTTGGATAAAAAAGCCCATACCGCCTGGCTGCAATTTGAATTTATGTTTGGAGCTCATGCGGCTCATAAGTTTTAGAAAGGAAAAAAATATGAAAAAGATTCTTACATTCTATTTTGCGATGACTTTTTTATGTATTTGGCCATTAAGAGCTAATGCCAGACTAAATGTAATCACAACAACACAAGACCTGGCAGCTCTCACTATGGAAATAGGTAAAAGCAGGGTAAAAGTAAAAAGTCTGACACATGGCAGCCAGAACGTGCATTTTATCGAACCCAAGCCAAGTATGATCCTTGCTGCAAAAAGGGCGGATATGCTTGTTTTAGTGGGAGCCGATTTAGAAACTGGATGGTTACCGGTTTTAATTAAATCGGCACGAAACAGAAAGATCAGCAGAGGAAGCAGAGGTTATCTTAATGCGTCCATAGCAGTGGACTTGATTGGAAAGCCAGAGGGAATAATTGATCGTTCGATGGGAGATGTCCATCCACAAGGAAATCCTCATTACTTGCTTAATCCAATAAATGGGATAAAAGTGGCAAAGTCCATCAGTAAACGTTTATCAGAAATAGATCCTTCAGGATCGGAAGTTTATACAAACAATTTTGGATTATTCAAAGAAAAACTATTAAAAAAGTTTGATCAATGGCAAAACACAATGACCGGAACTAAGCAAACCACCATAATGCAATACCATAGGTCCTGGGATTACTTAGCCAAAGCATTTGGTTTTTCAATTACCGGGCAGGTGGAAGACAAACCCGGTATGCCCCCTTCTCTATCCCGATTAAAAGCGGTAATAGACATTATACAAGGGCAAAAGGTTAAACTTTTACTAATGACAACATACCAGGACAAGAAATACGCGCGATTATTATCAGAAAAAACAGATATTTCAGTGCTTCGACTCCCCGCTGCTGTTGGTGGCGTAAAAGGCATTCACTCATATTTTGATCTTTTTGACTATTTAGTTAAGTCCATCTCTCATGCTAAATAAGGAGCAATAAAAATGATAACAGATTGGCTTTCCATTCTTTTATGGCCTTTTTTAATTAGTTTTCTGCTTGTCAGTACACATACTTTTTTCGGACTGCATGTGTTAGCGAGAGGTATTATTTTTGTAGACCTGGCTTTAGCTCAGGTTTCAGCCCTGGGCGGAATTGTAGCACTTATGATCTGGGGCGAAGAAGCAGAGCATTATTCTTTTCCTCTTGGCTTGACTTTTACTTTTGTTGCCGCTTTATTTTTAACTTTCCTGCGCAGGATTGACAGCAAGACCACAAGGGAAGTATCCATAGGCTGCTTATATGTATTTTCAATGGCCCTGGGCGTAGTAATCTTAAGCAAATCTCCTCATGGGGGAGAAGAGCTGAAGGCATTGCTTAACGGCAATATACTGTGGATTACCCAACAGCAAATTATTAGGACCAGCTTAATTTCGATAATAACGTTATTTATTCTATATAAATTTCGTAGGAAATTTTATAGCCTTTCTTTTGAATCACCACTCAAACTACCCCATCCGTTTTTATGGGAATTTGCATTTTTCATTTTATTTGCCTTGATAATTTCCACAGCGGTTCAAGTTGTAGGGGTTCTTATGGTTTTTGCCTATCTTATATTGCCGGCTTTCGCTGCTTCTATAATTGTTAAGACATTTCGCAATCAATTTATTTTAGGGTGGCTGCTTGGAGTTATAACCACTACGGCAGGAGGCATTGTGTCACTGTTGTATGACCTGCCGACAGGGGCAACTATTGTTACTTTATTAGGATTACTGCCGGTTATTTGCTTTATGCTCTCAATACCTTTTTTAAAAAAGCATAAAATATCTATCTTAAATTAGATAATTCTTTATAGAAGGAAAGACATTATTACACGATTAAATCTTTTTTTAGGAAGTTTTTTCTGTATGTACTCCAGAATGCTAGCTCTGGTGAGCAAACAATAAAACTTGTTAATAAAAAACTTTCATTTAGTAATAGTATAAATAGTAAATTTAGAGATAAATCTTTTCAACTTAATTCATGATATAGACCTTATATTTATTTTAGGAATACAAGATTGTGAAGGAATTATAATTATTAGTCAGGATTAAAAGGACAAACTGAAGTATAATGGTCATTAATCAAGCCTTAATCTCTTTATCTAATAACCTTGCCTGATATCTTTTTCACTAAATGAGCTATTCCTGAGAAAGCAATGATGAGCCGATCATTAAATAAAAATTTGCTAAAAGTTGGTATTATCGGTACTGTCATTTCAGCACTTTGCTGCTTCACGCCTTTACTGGTCGTTTTACTTGGAGTGGCCGGACTAGGAGCTTTAACCGGTTATCTGGATTACATTCTCCTGCCTGTTTTATCTATCTTTGTCATTATAATGATATATGCCCTTGTTCAAAAACAAAGAAGCGCTTAAAGAATGCTGTTAACCATCAAAGGAGTAAAATTAATTGATCGATTCATTTAAAAATTTAGGTTTATCTGAAAACACCTTGAAAGTCCTAAAACAAAAGGGCTTTGAAGAACCGACCCCTATCCAGGAAAAAACAATACCGGCGATCCTTAAGGGGGACAAAGATGTCGTCGGACAGGCACAGACAGGGACAGGCAAGACCGCGGCTTTTGGCCTGCCTATTATTGAACTTCTTCAGGAAAGACCTGGAGTGGTGCAGGCCCTTATCCTCACTCCCACAAGAGAACTGGCCATCCAGGTGGCGGAGGAAATTAATTCTCTGAAAGGTAAAAAAAGATTGAGTATCGTTCCTGTTTACGGCGGACAATCTTTTGATCTGCAACTAAGAAGTTTGAAAAAAGGGGTCGATATCGTTGTGGGAACTCCGGGCAGGATATTGGACCATTTGCGGCGACGCACTTTGAAGCTCGGTAAGATATCTTTTCTGGTTTTGGATGAAGCTGACGAAATGCTCAATATGGG
>DASCNB010000036.1:0-5452 GCA_036011265.1 Nitrospinota bacterium
CTTGAAAAAGTGGTTTTCTCAATGGAGAAAGTGAACACTGGTGATGAAAGTGAAAAGAGAAGAATTTTTAACAAAGCGAAAAAAAATGTATTGAATAAAATTATAGAGCAAAAACTCCAGTTACACTACGCGAAACTAAACAGGTTAGAGGCTAGCAAAAACGATATTGATAACGCGATAGAAGATATTAAAACGAAAAATAATTTTTCTGATGAACTGTTTAAAACTACTCTGGAACGTGAAGGTCTGACTTTTAAAATCTACCGTGATTCACTGAAACAACAAATTACTTTATCTAGAGTATTGAATGCAGAGGTAAGGAGCAGAATAAAGATAAATGAAAAAGAGGTGAAGAGCTATTATTTAAAAAATAAAAAGAAATTTCTAAAACCTTTAGAAATCAAAGCATACCACATTATTTTTGTTGTTAGTGATAAAGATACTAAAGCTAAAACTATGAAGCAGAAGAAAAAGGCCTTGCGCGTGCTAAAACTTGCAAGGAAAGGCGATGATTTTATAGAGCTCGCAAGGACCCACTCTGAAGGGCCTTCAAAAAATTCCGGTGGCGACCTGGGATGGGTAAAAAAAGGCGCCATGATCTCTTCATTCGAAGATGCGGCATTTTCTTTAAGAAAAGGTGAAATCAGCGGGTTGGTTAAAACCGATTATGGTTATCATATAATAAAAGTGGTAGATAGAAGGAAAGCAAAAAACGGGACACTGGATGAAGCAAGAGATGAAATAAAAAATGTTCTTTTCAAAAATAAATATGAAGACATATATGATAAATGGATGGGCGAACTTAAAAAGAATGCTTTTATAGAAGTTTATCTGGAAAAAGAATCTAATAAAAAAAGATATTCATCTTTAAGTACTAAAAAAAAGAACAGAAGTTTGCGCAGTGATAATCCCGGCTCGAACGGGAAAATACGTCATAAAACAAGAGTAAAGAGAAAAGAAAATGCAAAAACAAATTCAAAACCGATAAACTCTGAAGATAAGATAAAAATTTCAAAGTTTATTTTGAGATGGGAAAAAGCTCGTGAAACTAAAAACCGGCGTAGACACTTTTCTTTTTATTCAAAAAACTTCAAGACCAATGGACTAAGCCTAAAGGAATGGAAAAAAATGACAGAAAAAGAATATGAGGAATATAAATTTATTGATATTCAAATACGTGATTTTCGAGTGTTTAAACGAGATAGTTTTTATGTTGCTGCTTTTGATCAGAGGCTTAAATCAAACGTCAATGATAAGATTAGACTGGTAAGGCTTTATTTAACAAAAAATAAAGATGAATTTAAGATTGCAAGGGAGAAGTGGCTAAATTCACCTGACACCCATAAGGAATTTTTTAAAAAACCTCTTTTAAGTTACAATACCATCCCAAAATCTTCCTCAAAGCTATCCAGCAAAAAGAAACGTTTACGTATGATACAACCTCTTGGACTTTTGTGATAGCATAGTTATTTCCAGCTAATCTGACAGGATAAAGCTCACTCTAAACAGGATAAGATGCATAAGGTTTTTGTCTTCCTGACAGTTTTGTTAATCCCGTTAAAAAAATCAGGAATCAAAAAGTTAAGCGGATGAAAATTAATAAAGAAATTTATAAAAAAATAGAAACTATTGTCAGATCAGAATTTGTTTCTGACGCAGAGGAAGACAAGTTTTGTTATTCCTATGATGCGGCCGGGGGAAAATCACTTCCGGATATTGTGGTTCGACCGGGTACTGCAGAAGAAATTTCAAAAATTATAATGCTTGCTAATGAATATTTTATACCGGTTATTCCACGTGGTTCAGGCTCGGGATTTGTCGGCGGTTCTACTCCTGTTTCTGGTGGAATAGTGCTAGTTTTGACCCGAATGTCCAAAATTATTTTTGTCGATGAGGATAATTTAACAGCGGAAGTAGAGCCCGGTGTTATAACTAAAAAATTGCAGCAGGAAGTGGAAAAAGCAGGGTTGTTTTATCCGCCTGACCCGGCGTCATTAAAATTTTCTACTATAGGTGGAAATGTGGCTGTAAATTCCGGCGGGCCAAGGGCAATCAAATATGGTGTGACAAAAGATTATATACTCGGATTAGAAGCCGTGCTTCCCACCGGAGAGATTATCCATACAGGTGTAAAAACAGTAAAAGGAGTAGTAGGATATGACCTGACACGGCTGCTGATCGGTTCTGAAGGTACCCTTGGCGTTATTACAAAAATACTCTTAAAACTATTACCTAAACCAAGAAAAGTTAGAACAGCATTAGCCATATTCCCGGAAGTAGACGATGCTGCGAGGGCGGTGACTGAAATAATTCGCTCAAAGATTATACCTGCCACGCTTGAGTTTATGGATAGTACCGCATTGCAGTGTGTTGAGAGTTATATTGAAATGGGCCTCCCGAAGAATGCAGGAGCGATGCTGTTGATAGAAGTGGATGGAGATGATGATGTTGTGGAAAAAGAGATTAAACAAATTGATCTTTTGTGCAATAAATATAACGCTGGTCAGATAGTTATTGCCGCGGATGATAAGGAGCAGGAAAAGCTCTGGGTAGCTCGCAGGGCAATATCACCAGCTCTTGGACGTTTAAAGCCGACTAAAATCAATGAAGATATTGTCGTTCCAAGAAATAAAATCCCTTCCATCATAAAACGAATAAGAAAAATTGCCGCAGATTTTAATCTCACTATTATAAATTTTGGGCATGCCGGTGATGGGAACATTCATGTAAATATCATGACAGATAAACATGACAAAGATGAATATGAACGAGCAGAAAAGGCTGTAAAAGAAATTTTTTCAGCGGTACTGGATTTGGAAGGCACTATTTCTGGAGAACATGGAGTGGGTTTGACCAAAAGTCCGTATATTAGAATGGAAGTAGAGCCGGTAGCATTACAGAAAATGAAAGAGATAAAAAAAATATTCGATCCGAATAACATTATGAATCCCGGCAAAATATTTTGATCTTGGCAGTCCCTGGCATCAACCCTTCGGGCGGTTTTCCATTAGAACCCGTCAAATTTTATCATCGTGATAATTTGTCACCGTCATTTGCTTAATTTGAAAAGCAATGACTCTTTTAACTTCTGCCGCTTCTGCTTCAGGAAAGATACCTTCTTCTTTAAGAAAATCATCGAAAAAGGGTCGAGTCCACTCTTGGCTGTAAAAGAAATAATGTGAAAAAGATTTAACTTTAATAAGAAATTATTAATGCAGCCAAGAGTGGACTCGACCCTTTTCGACCCCTTTTCCCTTTTCTTTCCTGTGTGTCTTAGTAAGTTTGTGGCAAATAACACTATAAGCTGATAGCTCCCTACAGGACACATCAAATATTGACGCTCAAGATCATTGAATTATAAGCATATAAAAATATTTTAAGATTTTTTTGACATTTCTAAAAAAACATCTATAATTTTTTTTATGAAGTGTCAGATAGATCATTACCAAATAATTAGCTCCCACCCGAAAATGAATGAGATCTTCCAGTTGGTCGATAAAGTTGCTCCCACTGACAGTACTGTGATTATTTATGGAGAAAGCGGCACAGGCAAGGAATTGATTGCCCGCGCATTGCACTTCAACGGCAAAAAGTTAAAAAAACCTTTTATCACTGTGAACTGCGGGGCCATCCCTGAAGAGCTTTTGGAAAGTGAACTTTTCGGGCATGAAAAAGGTTCTTTCACCGGTGCTATCCGTACACGAATCGGACGTTTTGAGCAGGCGAACGAAGGAACTATTTTCCTTGATGAAATAGGTGATATGAGTTCAGTTCTCCAGGTAAAAATTTTAAGAGTTCTGCAAAACAAAACCTTTGAAAGGGTAGGGGGGACAGAAACAATTAATGCGGATGTCCGGATTGTTGCTGCGACAAATAAAAACCTGGAACATGCTATTGAAGAGGGCAAATTCCGTGAGGATCTTTATTATCGTTTAAACGTAATTCCAATACATTTGCCGGCTCTGAGAGAGAGAAAAACAGATATCCCTGTTCTTGTAAGTCATTTTGTTTCATATTTCAATGAAACTATGCAGAAACAAATAACGGAAGTTCCGGATGAGACACTTAAGTATCTTATGGATTATAGTTGGCCGGGAAATATTAGAGAACTCGAAAACCTGATGGAAAGGTTAGTGATACTAAACGGTAAGGGGGCTATCTATCCGGATAATCTTCCTGAAAGAATTTTAGGGAAACCAGTTGAAGAAATTAATCTTGATCAGAAAGAACTCTTTGACGATGATCATGTTGCCGCTGAGTCTTTAGCCCTCAGAGACGCCTTCAAACCGAAATTTTTTGTTGGAATAACAGATGAGGGGATTGATCTTAAAAAGATGGTAGAAGATTTTGAAAAGGAGCTTATTGTTGAAGCTCTGGACAGAACAGATTGGGTCAAAAATAAGGCGGCAGGTCTTCTCGGATTAAATAGAACCACTCTCGTGGAAAAAATAAAAAAACTTCAACTCACCAGGGAAGTAGTTTAGATAAGAAATTTTTGTTCTTATTCGAGGACTATCTGCCAGGTACTTTTAAAGTGCCTGGCAGATTTTTTGAGACATTATTTAACCACCCTCAAGTGATTTCTCTTTTTGACCGATTTCTTCTTTTTTGATAAGGGATATTTCTTTTTACTTGATTTTTTAGGCGGCTGGATTGTTTTTTTCTCTGTGACAAATTGAATTATCGCATTAGTGCCGCTCATCATGATAATGCATTCCCAGGGAAAAAAACAGTTGAAATAGTTATTCCCAAACTTCATAGGGGCACTTATTCCTTTTTTATCATAGGTCAGGTTTGGAGTAGGAGAATTGCCTACAACAAATGTCTCCATTTTCTTTTCGTGTAGACTTGAAGGTATCTCTATCTGATCTGAACCGCTGATAAGGAGTGTAAGATATACATCCCCCTGTTCGTAAAACCAATCAAATACAGGAATTTTATTTATAAACGTCATAGTTACAAAATAACGGAAACTTATATTTTGATTACTTGCTCTTTTACATTATTACCGTTTGTGTCTGGAATTCCAACGCTATTATACAAAGCCCGGAAAACAATTCAATTATTATTTTCCTGGATTTTTTTGACTCATGCTGTATAGGAGTGTCTGATAGTACCTCGATTTTTATTTAATAACCTGTGTTTCTCTGCAGCTACACTATTGGTGAAGTTGAATAACGAATAAAATAACGACCGGGAGATTCTTCGCTGGTGCTCAGAATAACAATCTAAACCTTCCCGCGTGTCATTTTGAGGGAGTACATTCACTTTGTTTAGCATAAACTCCGCGACCGAAAAATCTCGTTTTTTGCAAAATTAAAGCTAACTTAAGTATAGTATATATTATTTTAATACCTGCTCGGACAGTGCCGGAAAAAGTCCCTGTAATTTTAGATTCACCAATTCTTTTTCTATAACTGACAGGCACTTCTTTGATCCTTAAATTGTGAAT
>DASCNB010000037.1:0-14806 GCA_036011265.1 Nitrospinota bacterium
GCTGCAGGAAGCGCGAAAAATATTGCTGTCCCTGTCTTTAAAAACAACACTCCCGAACCAAGTCTTGAAAGAAATGTTACTGCCAAAGTTAGAGAAGCATTTATTCAGAATGGCAAGCTTCGGGTAGTGCGCGAAAAAAAGGCAGACCTGATATTTACAGGCAATATCAATCACTATGAATTAAGAGCCGTCTCGTTTGATACAAATGACAATGTTACGGAATACTGGGTTATTATGAATATAGATGTGAAAGTGAAAGACACTTCTAAGGATAAATTTTTACTAGACCAGACATTTAGAAGCAAGTGGACTTATAACGTTTCATCCGAGATGCTGTCCTCTGAGAGGGCTCGGATTGAAGCAATTGATGAAGCCTCCAGCGATTTTGCTGAAAAAATGATCAGCATTGTTGTTGAAGGTTTCTGATAAATTATAATCTTTGCGAATTTTGCTTGATCTGCGATAATATAATGGAATGACTGAACATGCCGTATTGAAAGAGATTCAATCAGGTAAAATCTCTCCTTTATATCTTTTTTTCGGTTCTGAAGAATATCTTATTGAAGACACATTAAATCAAGCCATCGAAATCCTCGTTGATCCATCCTCAAAAGATTTTAACTTCAATATTTACCACGCAGAAGGGAGTTCGCCATCGGAAATTCTCGACACAGCCCGTACACTTCCATTTATGACAAAGCACCGTGTAATAATTGTAAAAAGGGTTGACGCGGCCAAGCAGACCTTTATGCAAAATAGGGAGCTCCTCAATTATTTGGAATCCCCGTATAAGGAAACGTGCATAATATTTACAGCCAGTGATATAGACCAGCGTAAAAAATTCTTTAAAAGTATTTCCAAAACAGGAAAAGCCGTTCACTTCAAAAAATTAAAAACGCATCAGACTACAAAGTGGATTATTGAAAAAACCAAAGCAAACGGCTATCGAATTGATTCCTCGGCCTCGGAATACCTCGCGGACGCTTTTAATAATAATTTAAAACGAATAAATACGGAATTGGAAAAAATATTTCTTTATAGTGAAGAAAAAAAATCCATTGATTTGGATACAGTTCAGCTGGTAGCAGGAAATCCTAAAGTCGATTCTATTTTTGATCTTACCGAATCAATTGGAGAAAAGAGTATTGACAATTCTCTAGGTAAAATGGAAACCCTGTTGTCTCACGGCGCTCTGCCTCTTCAGACTCTCGGGATGATTACACGGCAATTCCGGTTAATCTGGCAAGCCAAGGCTTTAACCAAAAAAAAGGCCTCCCCTACTGAAATATCGAGCAAGATAGGAGTTCATCCTTATTTTGTGGGCAAGATCATTTCGCAGGCAGGAAAATTTAGCAGGGAAAACCTTATCTACGCGTTTGAGAGACTATTGCAGGCAGATGTAGAATTAAAATCCTCGTCCCGATCTCCCATTCTTATTATGGAATCGCTGGTCATAGACCTTTGCTTATCTTGAGGAGTAAACAATGAAGGAAATGTTGAAAAAGCCCCTTCGCTCTCCTCAAAATAAATATGGCAAATATATTATGATCCAATAGTGAGGTCTTTAACTATGAAGCTAACGCCCTGACTTTTTTGGAAAGGCGGGAAATTTTTCTTGAAGCGGTTCTTTTACGCAAAACGCCTTTTGACGCCCCTTTAGAAATCAGAGAAGATACCTTCTTCAGAGTCTCTTCTGCCACAGGTTTATTATTGCCTTTTAGAGCTTCATCCATCTTTTTCAGAGTGGACTTAATCCTTGTTTTCCGGCTTGCATTCCTGATACTTCTTACCTTGTTTTGCCGTGCTCGTTTTTCTGCAGATTTGTGAGTTGCCAAACGAAAACCCTCCTTTGGTAAAAGTTATATAATTAAGAAATCAGATAATAACACATATTGAAAAAAAATCAAAGAGGGTTTCTTCTGTATAATCGATTATAGGGTTAGCTTAATGTTGCATAAAACGAGATTCTTTGGTTGCGGAGTTTATACTGAACGAAGTTAATGTACTCCCTCAGAATGACACGAGTTAGGTATTAGATTGTCATTCTGAGGCAAGCGAAGAAACTCCTGTTCGCTGTTATAGAGACCTTTCGGCATGCTCAGTTGACAAATTGGGGAGAGAAACTATACTAGACTCACTTATAGAGAAACACATTCCGTCTCCTTCTAAGCCACTCGTCTCCAGAGTGGATTTAATTGGAGCATAAGTTAAACTTTCATGAAAGCTGACCATAAAGTCGAAAAGTTTACAAAAGGCAATATGTAAAATCACTATTTGCCGGATAAATAATGTATATGATATGATGTTTTTTCGATAAATTGAAGCTACTGGGAGTCAAATGTAGAATATTTACTTTTTTACTTGAGACGAATTTTTCCACACTATATTTATGGTCAAAAAGATAAAGATTACAGATACTTTTTATGTTGGCGGGGGTTCCAAACTTGCGCTGATAGCAGGACCATGTGTTATTGAGTCGGAAGAACTCGTTTTGAAGACTGCGGAAAAATTAAAAGAAATCACGCAACGAGTTGATATTCCCCTTATATTCAAATCTTCCTTTGATAAAGCGAACAGGAGCTCTGTTAATTCATATAGAGGCGTTGGATTGGAAAAGGGGCTTGAAATATTGCAAAAAGTGAAGAATCTCATGAGCGTCCCTGTTCTATCGGATATCCATGAGCCACAACAGGCTAATGCCGCGGCTGAGGTGTTGGATATTATCCAGATCCCAGCTTTTCTCTGCAGACAGACGGATCTGTTGCTTGCGGCCGCAAAGACAGGAAAACCAGTAAACGTAAAAAAAGGGCAATTCATGTCTCCCCGGGAGATGAAAAACGTTGTTGTAAAGATAGAACAATGCGGCAATAAAAATATACTGCTTACTGAGCGAGGAGTATCCTTCGGGTATAACAATTTAGTAGTAGACATGCGCTCGCTTCCCATCATGAGAAGTCTGGGATATCCCGTTGTATTTGACGCGACTCATAGCGTTCAATTGCCCGGCGGTGCTGGCGATAAGTCAACAGGCGAGAAGGAGTTTGTTCCATCCCTTATGCGGGGTGCCGCTGCGGTTGGGATAGACCTGCTGTTTATGGAGGTTCATCCGGACCCGGATCATGCCTTGAGTGATGGTCCCAACATGGTTCTTCTCGATCAACTTGATCCAATCTTGAAAATGGTTCTTGAGTTTTCCGAGTTATCCGCAAAGTACCGGTCTCAAAATGAATTTGTTTATTGATTCCATTTGGTTCCGTCCCATGTCCACATTCTGATAATACCACTGGAAGCCACTATGACAGCACAGCTTCTCCCGATAGAACCATTACTATTGTAGACATAAACACTTCCTCCAAAACCGGAAGGTATGCCTTTTGGTAAAAATTTAATTCTTTTTGATCCGCTAGCAAAACCAACTCCATCAGCTAAAACTCCAGAGGAAAAGGAACCATTAGTTGGGGTTGAAGACGGGGGGTTTGTAGCGGGAAGTCCAAATTCAACCCCAGCAGGAAGAGCAACGGCGGTAAATGATTCACCACCTGAATTCTGCCAGCTATCCTGCATTCCAAAATGAGATGCGGTAAACTCGTTTTCGCCATTGGCGTTGTTTTTTTCTCCAAAATCATTATCGTTATCCGTATCCAGATAGACTGTGTAATACTTATCGGAAACATCTCCACCATCCATATCAAAATCAATATATGAGTTACTTCCGGTGCTAATAGCTCTCATTTTTGCCAATTGCATGGCGGAGAAAATATTCTTGCAGGCAATTTTTTCTTTTGGGGTTATTAATGTTGAATGACTAAACATTAATAAAACTATCATAATAGCGAAAACAGCAAAAAGCTCGATTAAAGTAAAGCCGTTATTGTTTTTATATGGACTCATCAACCCACTTTTAAATAATAAAAGAAACCATGACTTGATATACATTTATATTATAAATTGCTAAAATAATCAATATAATATTTATATGCCATAATCAATATTATTATGGTTAAAAAACTTTTTATGTGAAATTGCCTTATTAAATTTTTGATAATTATTGATCAAAAATTAGTTGTAAATTGCTCAAAAGTTTAGTATCTTCAATGGCATGTCGACTTTTTTAGGAATAGTAAGCGGTTCAGCTCTTTTATTTTATGCAATAATCCAGCAAGGCGGTTTCGCTGTTTTTGTAAACCCACCAGCTTTAATGATTGTCATGGGAGGAACCCTTGCGGCTATTTTTATAAGTTTTCCTTTACCGAGAGTATTGAAAGTAGCGCAGGCATCACTGCAAATTTTCAGGAAGGATATTGAAAAACCGCTCTGGGCTATTGCTATGATTGTCCGGTTGGCCGTCAAGGCGAGACAAAAATCTTTGATGAGCCTGGAAAAAGACATGAAAACAATTAGAAACCGTTTTTTAAGGATGGGGTTGGAAATGATTATTGACGGTCATCCAGGGGAAGTCATAAGAGATGTTCTTGAAACAGAATCGGACTTTGTCCAGATAAGGCATAGGAGCGGGGCTCATATTTTCCAGACGTCAGGAAAATATTCTCCGGCGTTTGGGCTTATAGGCACCCTGATCGGGCTTGTCGCCATGATGCGAGGTTTGGGAGGAGGGGATGAGAACGCTGCAAAACAACTGGGAATGGGCATGGCAGTGGCCCTGCTGACTACTTTTTATGGAGCGATGATGGCTAACCTGTTTTTTTTTCCGATAGCGGAAAAGCTTCGATCCCGATCAGAAGATGAGTCACTGACCACCAGGATCGTTATAGAAGGAATCCTTATGATACAGGCCGGGATAAATCCCAGGATGATAGAAAGAAAATTAAATTCGTTTCTGCCACCCCATCTAAGAGCAAAGCATTTTGATCGCGCAGTCAAGGGTAGAGCAAAGGGAAGAGCAAAACCTTTAAGTAATGAATCATTTGCCCCAGCAGCAACCGGAGCTACCGCCGCTGCAGAGGATGATTTCTAAAAACATTTAAATAAATTATGCCAGAAGAAAAACAAGGACAGATAGCAAAAAGAAAAAAGAAGAACTATGGTTT
Organism: Nitrospinota bacterium; assembly: GCA_036011265.1. Classification (GTDB taxonomy): domain Bacteria; phylum Nitrospinota; class Nitrospinia; order CAJXCL01; family CAJXCL01; genus CAJXCL01. The sequence goes on from DASCNB010000037.1 coordinate 5,049, forward strand.
TTTCAGTTCAGCGGCCGGAGATGAAGACAGCGCATGGTTAGTTACTTATTCTGATATGATGACCCTGCTGATGACTTTTCTTATTTTTTTGCTGTCTATCTCTAGTCCGGATCCGAAAAAATACCAGGAAATGATGCGGCGTGTTGGAGATGCCCTTGGGGGTGGGGTAGGAGCTTTTGAAGCAATAGTAGAAGAAACTCTCGAAAGCATCATGGAAAAGATTGAAGCTTATATTGAGAGCGAGAACCTGGCTGACGATATTTTCCTCACTCAAGATCCTCGAGGAATTGTGATTTATGCCAGCAGTAATATTGCTTTTGAACCAGGAAAAACCGAACTCTTAGAACCAACGGAAATATTTCTGAAAAATTTATCGAAGATCCTTAAGAAAACATCATATAAGATAGTAATAGAAAGTCATACTAATGATCTGCCGCTTGAATCAAAAGAATTTTCTTCCAATTGGGAACTTTCCGCAAACAGGGCAGGCGCAATTGTCAGATATCTTATCAACACAGGGAACATTTCTCCCTCACGTCTTGTTCCTTCCGGATATGCTGGATTTAATCCCCGTTTCCCGGCTACACCGGAAAATCGGGTGAAAAATCAAAGGATCGAAATTGTTATTTTGAGAGAAAAATTTTAAGCAAGCGTTAAGTAGTGAGGATACAAATAAAAGCAAAATACGGTTCTTAAACTGAAAAGAGGCGTCGAATTTCTATCATCACAGGACGTGTTCTTCCCCGATCACTGCAAGCTTTTTAGTAGCCTCATTTAATCTCGATAGCAGAGAATTAATAATTTTAAGTGAAATATCCGGATAATTGTTCAATGTCTCTTTTATTTTATCACCGGGAAACACCTTAACGATGCTCTTTCCCTTTGAAAGAATAGTGGCGTTTCTTGGGGTCCCCAGTAGAGCGCTCATCTCGCCAAAATATTCTCCCGGCTGTGAAATTTCTGAAATTTTGACACCGTCCTTTAAAATTTCCAGTCGTCCTTGCATTAACTGGTAAAAATTGGTATCCGCATTTCCTTCGTTAATAATTAAATCACCGTTCTCAAAAACTAATTCATCTGGATTTAAAAGGTAGGCTGGAAGAGCTTCTTTGACCAGTACAGTATTTTTTAATACCTCATCCACTGTAGTTGTTCCTTCTCTTACCTTTTGGAGAGCTTCCATTCTTAAGGTTAGCATCCCTTCCTTGATAGCGGTTTTTCTCAACTGGTCTTCCGGAACCTGGGCGGTGATAGCTTTTTTGACCTCTTCTGTAACCGTCATAATTTCATAAACCGCGACACGCCCCTTGTATCCTTTTCCACTGCATTTAGGGCACCCTTTACCCCGCATAATTTTAATGTCGTCTAATTCTTTTTCCTCAAACCCCATTCCTATTAGAGACTGTTTATCTTTTTTGGCATTCAGGTCTTCTTCCGCGCAGTCTGTACAAATGCGGCGCATTAATCTCTGAGCAACTACCATGGATAGAGCAGATGCCACCATATACCCTGGAATACCAATATCAATAATTCTTCCTACTGTCGAAGGACAGTCATTAGTATGCAAAGTGCTAAAAACAAGGTGGCCTGTCATCGCTGCTTTGATGGCGATTTCAGCTGTTTCCGCGTCTCTGATTTCTCCTACCAGAATAATTTCCGGGTCTTGCCTTAAAAATGACTTCAAGGCAGCGGCAAAGGTCATCCCTACTTCATTTCTAACCAAAACCTGGTTAATGCCGGGAAAGTTAAACTCAACAGGATCTTCAGCAGTTAATATTTTAGTATCCACACTGTTAAGTGAGTTTATCGCAGAATAAAGTGTGGTAGTTTTACCGCTACCGGTCGGGCCGGTAACAAGTACGAGCCCAAATGGCTTTTTGATAGTTTCTTGAAAAATTGCAAATCCATCTTTTGTAAAACCAAGCTTTGTGAGATCAACATTTAAATTTCCCTTGTCCAGTATACGAAGAACAATGGATTCTCCAAATAATGTCGGTAGAACAGAAACACGGAAATCAACAGACTTGTTCTTTCCGAGCCGCATTTTTATTCTGCCATCCTGCGGAATCCGTCTTTCCGCAATATTTAAATTGGATAGTATCTTAAAACGGGAAACTAAAGCATTTTTGATTTGGACAGGGAGGTTAAGAGAGACATAAAGGGTTCCATCCTGTCTATATCTAACACGAAACGTCTTTTCATAGGGTTCGATATGAATATCGCTGGCTCCTAGTTTAACAGCCTTTGTTAATATGCCATTTACTAGTTTAATAATCGGCGCTGCCTCCGCGGACAGCTCATCTTTTATTTCCTCTTCTTCCTCTACCGTTACCTCATCAGCAGCCTCGGAAACAAGGGAACCGATATCATCAACTTCCTTAATTTCTATTGCCGGTTCTTCTCCCCCGGTCGAAATATCCTTAAAAAAGCTTTTGTACTCCTCCTCACTGATCTTGTAATATTTTTTGTACGCAACAACTATCTCTTTTTCTTTTGCAACTACTGCTTTAATAGAAAGCTTGGTTAAAAGCTGAGTCTCTTCAATAGCTTCATTATCGGTTGGATCAGCCATGGCAAGAGTCAGCACATCGTTAGCTACTCGAATAGGAAACACCAAGTATTGTTTAGCCTGTTCATAGGTTAAAATTTTCATTGTAGCCGGGTTAATCATTAATTCAGATATGTTGACTATAGGATAATTAAGCTGTCGGCTAATAAATGACAAAAGTGTATCTTCATCGATATATCCGAGTTGAACAAGGACGTTCCCCATCTTGGTGTCAATTTTTTTTCGTATCGCAATAGCTTCATCCAGCTGATCTTTTGTAATCTGTCCCTCTTTCCTTAGCATCTCTCCAAGCTTTTCGTACTTTACCGCACTTTTGCTGATACTTTTTTTGAAAGAAGTTTTTCTTTCTGCAGTTGCTTGAGCCATATATTATACCTCTTACCTATTCAATAATTGCTTAACCTGATATTATAAAATATCTGTCAATATATCAAGTCAATTTTAATTTACAGTTTGGAACACAAAATGGACATTGTACTCCTCTTGCTACAGAATGGAATTTCTGCAATAATCTGGACTAAATGTTTGTAACTATTGTTGAAAATATTGAAATCTCTGCCGGTTACTTCCGTCTTGTTATTCATTCTCCCGAGTTAGCCGAGAATACCAACCCCGGGCAATTTATCATGATGAAGGTTGCTGATAATTACGATCCCTTACTCCGCCGTCCTATGGGGATTTATAAAGTCTCAAACAAAAATAAAAATCCTTGCGTTGAACTCATTTACCAAGTAGTAGGTAAGGGCACCGCAATAATGCAGAAAATGAAAAAAGGACAGCAGGTGGATATGTTAGGTCCGCTTGGTAATGGTTTTACAATTCCGCAAAATATTAAAATAGCGGTTTTTGTGGCAGGCGGTATTGGGATTGCCCCGCTCGCTATGTTGGCAGAAAAGATGGTAAAGGAAGTAACGGACATAAAGACATATCTATTTATAGGTGGTAAAAGCAAAAATGATGTTTTATGCCTTGATGATTTTAAGAAACTAAATACTGAAATCTGTATTACTACTGAAAACGGCTCTTTGGGAAACCATGGGATTGTGACAAACCCTGTAAGGAAATTTATTGATCAAAAAGCTAACCACCAAGCATCGTTCTTTGCATGCGGTCCCTTTCAGATGCTGAAGGCAGTAGCGGAACTAACTGCCAAAAAGAATATTACCTGCCAGGTTTCCCTTGACCGAAGAATGGCCTGTGGCTTTGGGGCTTGTTTGGGATGTGTTATTAAAGTAACTCAGGGGAAGAACGGGACATATAAAAATGTTTGCACTGACGGACCTGTTTTTGATGCCAAAGAAGTTTGTTGGTGAAAAAAATGATTCACCGGGAAGACACAAAGTAAAAACTTCGTTACTCATTGATAAAGAAAAGTTTAATAAAAATGTCTGAAACACCTCAAAAGGAAGAAACAAATCTATCAGTTGAAATAGCAGGGGTTCAGTTTCAAAATCCTATTTTAACTGCTTCCGGAACTTTTGGCTATGGCCTGGAATATGCCGATTTTATTGATTTGAACCGATTAGGAGGGATAATTGTTAAGGGGCTTTCTATAAAACCCTCGCATGGAAATTCCCCTCCCCGTATAGTCGAAACCGCCTCCGGCATGTTGAATGCCATTGGTTTGCAAAATATTGGAGTTGAGGCATTTATAAATGAAAAACTTCCTCTTCTTAAAAAGTTTAATACTAAAATTATTGTGAATTTTTTTGGTGATACTCAAGATGAATATGTGCTTGCAGCGGAAAGATTTAATGACGTTACAGAAGTTGCCGCCCTGGAAATGAACATTTCTTGTCCGAATGTAGAAAAAGGCGGTCTTGCATTTGGCACTAACCCTGAGATAACTGAGGAGCTTGTTAGGAAAGTAAAAAAAATTACCTCTTTACCACTGATTGTTAAGCTATCTCCTAATGTCACGGATATTGTTGTTATGGCAAAGGCTGCCGCGAATGGAGGAGCTGATGCTTTATCTATTATCAATACTTTACTTGGTATGGCTATAGATGTTCATTCACGCCGTCCTATGCTGGCAAATATTACCGGAGGACTTTCCGGTCCTGCCATTAAACCTGTTGCCTTGCGAATGGTATGGCAGGTGGCTAAAACAGTAAATATACCGATAATAGGTATAGGCGGTATAATGAATGCTCAGGACGCGTTGGAATTCATCATTGCCGGCGCAAGTGTCGTTCAAGTCGGCACCGGCAATTTTATTGATCCTTCAATATCAATTAAAATTCTTGACGGCATTAACGATTATTGTGAAAAGAACGATATAAGCAATATTAATGATTTAATTGGTACTTTAAAAGTCTAAATTACAGGCTGTACGCTTCTTTTTAAGAAATGCTGCCATTTGCAAGTAGCGTCATTGTTCAATATAATAGGATGAGAATTTCAGTAAAGATTTCCCTTTTATGTCGCGAATATCCCCTTACACTATTTTAAATATTTTTCGTTCATTCAGGACGCTTCCTTTCTGGATTAAACTCGTATGGAGGCTTTTTAAGGACAGGAGGGTTCCTTTTCGCATTAAGCTAATTCCATTAGCGGCTTTAGTCTACCTCATTTCACCGCTTGATTTTATCCCGGATTTACTTGTTCCGGTATTTGGATTCGCGGACGACTTGGCAATTTTATTTTTTTCCTTCAGTATATTTGTCAGGCTCTGTCCCCGGGATGTGGTTTCCGAGCATATAGCAAAGATTAATAATAAAGGGTAATATAGTATTGGTTATTAATAAAAAAGATAGGAAATATCAACGGTTCAGTTTAAAAAATGCTTCGGTCGGCTTTCCCGGTGAAGAAAAGTATTGGGGAGAGATCGTCAACATATCCAGAGGAGGATTTAAAACATTAACAAATTTTGAGTTTGAAAAGGGAGAAATTCTTAATGCTTTAATTGATTTAAGAAAAGTTGCGGATCAAGCATTATTCCCGAATCATTTTGAAATTAAAATAAAAATAATCTGGAAGTATCCGCTCACATTCAAGGATGAACTAAAAAACAGTTGCGGAGTAAGCTTTGCTGATTTGGACGAAAGAGAGGAAGGGTTACTGGATTCCCTCTTCGAAAGTCTTAATAAGAGTAAAAAAGCAAGTGATGAAAGTGATGAAGGCATAGAGAAGGTTCTTGAGGAAATAGACCGTCATTTGGATAAATTCAGATAACCATCATAACAATTAAAATTTATTAAGAAATAATTGCATATGAAAGCTTTACTGGCATTTGCAGATGGAAGGATATTTGAAGGGCGCTCTTTTGGGGCTACTGGAGAAGTAGCGGGTGAGTTGGTTTTTAATACCAGCATGATGGGATACCAGGAGATTCTTACAGACCCTTCTTATGAAGGTCAGATGGTGGTAATGACTTATCCGCTAATCGGTAACTATGGAATAAATTCGGAAGACTTTGAATCTGAAAAACCGTGGGCCAGAGGCTTAGTTGTAAAAGAGAACAGCGGTATTCACGTCAATTGGAGGTCAAAACTCTCTTTGGATCAATTTTTAAAAAAACATGAAGTTATTGGAATAGAAGGAGTGGATACCAGGGCCATAACAGTGCACATACGGGATAAAGGAGCCCAGGAAGCAGTAATCTCCACGTCAGACTTAAACCCGGATAGCCTTATAGAAAAAGCCGGGCAATCATCGGGTTTAGTTGGAAAAGATATGGTTAAGAACGTTACCTGTTCTAAAAAATATTCCTGGACCGAGGGGACCTGGGAACTTGGAAAAGGTTATACTCAAAACCATTTTTCAGGGAAAAGATTTAAAGTTGTTGCTTATGATTTTGGAGTTAAAAAAAATATTTTGAGAATGCTTTTTCAGCACGGTTGTGAAATAACAGTGGTGCCGGCTTTTACAAAACCCGATGAAGTTTTATCTCTTAACCCTGATGGTATTTTTTTATCTAATGGACCTGGAGACCCGGCAGGAGTACCTTACGCAATCAATAATGTGAAGCAATTAATCGGCAAAAAACCAATTTTCGGAATTTGTCTCGGGCACCAGATTCTTTGTCTGGCCTTAGGCGCAAAATCTTTTAAACTTTGCTTCGGACACCGGGGAGGCAATCAACCGGTTATCGATCTAAAAACCAAAAAAGTTGAAATAACTTCACAGAACCACGGGTTTGCTATAGTTAACGAGAGCTTGTCTGATGATATTGAACAAACGCATATCAATTTAAATGATAATACATTGGAGGGAATACGCCATAAAACATTACCGATATTTTCCGTGCAATATCATCCTGAATCCTCACCGGGCCCCCATGACGCCGGTTATCTTTTTGAAAACTTTATTAAAATGATGAATGGAGCTTACTGAATGTTTCAAGAATATATGGAAAAGCTTGTAGAATCGGTAACCACAAAAGAGTTTTCTGAAGAAGTTATCAAAGCAAAAAAAGAATACTTTTCTAATGTTGGAGAAATTTTTGAAGACGACAAATATTTTGAAAATAGAATGGTTTCATTTACAGAATGGTATTGTTTTGACCGAATATCGGAACAATATCAAAAATCCCCCCTTGAACATTTTATTGATACCAATATGCTAATCTGGAGTAAACAAAAACTAGATATTTACACAGAATTTTTAAAAAATATTCATTCAGTTTTTTATGTAAATAAAATAAAAAAAGACGAAGTTGTTATTCAAGACATGAGTGATTCAAAAAAATTCACAATCTCCATGAACCAATCGAATCTTATCTTTCATAAAAAAGACATCTTTGAAGCCCGTCTCATTCCATTTAAGGAAGAATATTATTTTTCTGGTTCTTTTTGCTTCCATCCAAACCAAATTTATAGAAAAATTAAAAAAAAATTAAAGGAAAAATCCAATAATCAGACAGAAAAAATGAAATTTCTATTCCTTCTTTCCTCAATGAGTTTAAAATTAGAGCGATCAAGAAACATAAACTATAAAGATATTTATAAGATATAATAAATTTGTTCTTATCCCTGATTACTGGAATTGTTGAATAATGGGTTCTGGAAAAAGGGACAATGTTTGGTTGGGAGAATTATTATAAAAAACAAGATAATGAATTAAGGTTTCTTTAATAATCATCATTCCAAGATTCCACCACCCCATTATTCCAAAGACGAGTCATAGGCGATTGCTTACAAAAATACTTTTAATTTTTTTTAAGTTGTAAAGCTTCCAAAGCGGATTATGCCAAAACAAACAGATATTAAAAAAATATTGCTGATCGGTTCGGGCCCTATTGTGATAGGCCAGGCATGCGAGTTTGATTATTCCGGAACACAGGCATGCAAGGCATTACGAGAAGAAGGTTTTTATATTATTCTTCTTAATAGCAATCCTGCCACTATTATGACTGACCCGGAAATAGCAGATCGAACTTACATTGAACCCATTACTCCTGAAATTGTTAAAAAAATAATCGAAAAAGAAAAACCAGACGCCATTCTGCCAACGATGGGAGGACAAACTGCGCTAAACATCGCATTGAAGGTTGCTGAAGACGGTTTACTTGAAAAACATGGGGTGCGGTTAATTGGAGCTAATGAAAAAACTATTAAAAAGGCGGAAGATAGAAACCTGTTTAAAGAGGCTATGTGGAATATCGGATTGAATGTTCCAAAAAGCAGTTATATAAAATCCCGGGATGAAGCACAGTCTGTTGTAAAAGATATCGGATATCCTGCCGTCATAAGACCATCTTTTACTTTGGGGGGTGCAGGAGGCAATATTGCCTTCAACCAGAAAGAATTTGAAAATTTTGTGGACTGGGCTCTCGATACCAGCCCGGTTAATCAGGTTTTAATTGAAGAATCCGTCCTTGGCTGGAAAGAATACGAACTGGAAGTAATGCGCGATAAAAAAGATAACGTGGTCATTGTATGTTCTATTGAAAATTTCGACCCGATGGGTGTCCATACCGGTGATAGTATTACCGTTGCGCCGGCCCAAACTCTTACTGACAAAGAATATCAATTAATGAGAGACGCGTCTATCCGGATTATTCGAGAGATTGGAGTGGAAACAGGTGGTTCAAACATCCAGTTTGCTGTAAACCCGGAGAACGGATACATGACTGTAATTGAAATGAACCCTCGTGTTTCACGCAGTTCTGCGCTTGCTTCCAAGGCTACGGGATTTCCTATAGCCAAAATAGCCGCTAAACTCGCTGTGGGCTATACATTGGATGAAATTCAAAACGATATTACCAGAAAGACTCCGGCTTCATTTGAACCTACTATTGATTACTGTGTTGTTAAATTTCCCCGTTTTAATTTTGAAAAGTTTCCTGGCGCCGATCAGACACTTACTTCACAAATGAAGTCAGTAGGCGAGGCCATGTCTATCGGACGCACCTTTAAAGAAGCATTACAAAAATCTATCAGATCTCTGGAAATTGATAGCTATGGTTTTGAAAGCCGCTTTTCAGAAAACCAGGTACCACAAAATAAAAAACTGGAAATCATAAAAGAAAAGCTTACCGTGCCTAATTGGGAAAGGGTCTGGGCTATTGCCGATGCTTTCCGAACAGGTGTGTCCATAGAGGAAATTTTTGATCTTACAAAAATAAACGAATGGTTCCTTTATAATTTAAAAGAAATTGTGGATTTTGAAGAAAGGATTAAAAATAAAGGAAAAAAAAAGCTGCCGGAGAAATCAATTCTTGCGCGAGCAAAAGAACTTGGGTTTTCAGACATGCGACTGGGAAAACTGCTTGAGTTGGATGAAAAAAGTATCAGAAAGGAAAGACAATTGAGAGGGATAAACGTTACCTTTAAGAATGTGGATACCTGCGGAGCTGAATTTGAAGCGTATACCCCTTATTTGTACTCTACTTACGAAAGCGAATGTGAAGCCAAGCCTACAGATAAGAAAAAAGTAATGATCCTTGGAGGAGGGCCTAACAGGATAGGGCAAGGTATTGAATTTGATTATTGTTGTGTTCATTGCTCTTTTGCGCTTAAAGAAGACGGGTATGAAACAATTATGGTCAATTGCAACCCGGAAACGGTAAGCACTGACTATGACACATCAGACCGCCTTTATTTTGAGCCTTTGACATTTGAAGATGTCATGAACATCGTTGAAGTTGAAAAACCATGGGGCGTGATTGTTCAATTTGGCGGCCAAACACCTCTTAAACTTGCCGTCTCACTGAAAAATGCAGGTGTTAACATTTTAGGGACTTCCC
>DASCNB010000038.1:0-2803 GCA_036011265.1 Nitrospinota bacterium
CTCGAAAAAGAACTGCTAAAATACTTCCATTCATTAAGAAATAACGAGCTAAAAAACTGCATTATCAAAATGTTAAGAATAATATCGAAAAAGAAGTAGTATTTTTATCAAATATCATTACTGTTAATTATTTTTAATACTGCTTCTGTCAATGTTTTTGCGGCTTTAGACGAGTTTTTTTTTAATTCTATTACTCGGGGAATAAGAAAAGGGTGAGTTAATACGTAGTAACCTGCCGCTAGTCTGTTTATTTTTCCTTTTTTATTGATAAGCTTGTTAGTCTGAAAAATAGCATGAGATACTTCATCAGAAATAGCCCTGAGTGAAAAAAACGGCAATCTTCGTTTCGCTGCAATTTTAGCAATGGATGCGGTTTCCATCTCCACCCCTGATACAGGATAATTTTTACCCAGCCATTCTTTGAACTTTACCGAATCAGCGACTCTATTGACGGAAATAATATCACCTGTTTTAAATTTAATTCTATTTTCAGTTAATATTTTTTTTATTCTACCTCTATAATCACCAAGATTCGCTACAAGAGAAAGGGAGACCTTTTTAAAACGAAAAAGGGATCCTTCATCTTCACAGCAATAAATTTTTTCGGGCAAGATTAAATCCGATATCATTAATTCAGGATCCACCCCTCCCGCAAAACCTATTGAAATAATTGATTTTAAATGGAAATTTTTTGCGGCGTCAGAAGCTGCCTTTTGTGCCGGAGACTGACCAACTCCTGAACGAACAATAAGTATCTCTTTGTTTTTGAATAGTCCTTTATAAAAAGTAGCAGCACCAATATGTTGTTTTTCGTTGATTGTGATATGTTGTTTGATTCCCGAAACTTCTTCCTTAATTGCTCCAATAACACAAATCATATTGTTCTGCTGACGAATTTTAGCGGGCCAAACTTTGGAAAACACTTTTAGGATTACCCATCAGCATCAGCGTAACAGTTTTGATGCTGAAAGTTAACCACTGTTTATTTGGAGGAAATTTTCGGGGATAACGGTTTTTTCAAAAGATCAAACCGTTTTTCTTAAGCCACTCTTTATCGTCAAATTTTTTAACCAGAAATTCTTGAAAAGCAATTTCATTAGTATCTAATTCTTTTCCATCAATGAGTTGTCTTTTGTACTTCTTTTTCTTCTTCCGATATTCTTTTATAATATCTAAATTATCTCGATCACCATCTGAAATATTTGACAGGGTTTCTAATTTTAAAACCATGACCATCAGGGTATGAGGTAGAATTAACTCTTTTTCGCGAATTTTTTCAATTATTTTTTTTACATTTTTTGAATTAAAAATTGCTTCTGCAATCGCTTTTGAAAGTTTTTCCAGCTCCTTCTCCGGAATATTTTTCTCAAACACTATTTTCTCCTTTAAAATAGTCAGCTGCGCAATAACTAATCTATTTTATAATATTAATAACACCTTTCTGTCAAGCTAATTATTTGGCATAAATTCCCTAAAAATGCTAATCAAACTCGTACCCCACTTCATCTTCCTGAAGTTCATCATCATTTTGAATTTTAAAAATTTCATACTTGCTTTTCAAAACATCCTGATCAGCAAAAATGCTGTCATCTTCTTCTTCCGGGATTGTCTCTTCTACATCCATTAAATTAACTTTTTTTATTAGAACCGCTCTTGCAATATCTTTCTTTGCCATATTCGCCGCATTGGAAACACGCATAGAATGGAACTGGGTCATAATTATGTTTTCCAATCTCTCATTTTTATATTTATCAAAAAAAATCTGCACACCTTCCGGAAGTTCAAATTTATCCGATGAAACAGAAACATTTTTATCAATTTTTACAGCAGTCACGACAGATTTATCATCATACTCAGATTTTCTACTTCGCTTAAGCGGAATGTTTGCTCCAGGCCATATGAGAGCCCTAACTCCAAATATCTCAATAAGATCACAATCAATCCCCAAAATCTTCTTATATAAAGGCGCTCTTTTTCCATAGATATTTCCTATAACGGCCGTGCCCAGTTCTTCCACATTTTTAGTTACAATAATTTTCTCTTTTTGAGACAAACTATCAAACTTTTTTATTAAGTCCGTTTTAAAATTTCTAAGTTTAGAGCCCGATTTTTTTAGAAGATCAATGTTATAAATAGATTCCGGAGTTGTTAAAATTAAAACCTTTTTAGGTTTCATTTTACCAAGGTATGGGTATTTCGTATCAATATGAAGCGCTTGAAAATTAGCATTTACATATAAAATCTCCTGCCCGTTTTCATAACCGGTTACATCATAATGAATTACTAATGTCTCAAAAGGATAGTGATTTTTATATGGATTCTCAATTGCATCTGATCTGTTTGATATAAAAAGCAGAAATATTGATATACAAAAGAATGGGATAATAGATTTTAAAATATTAGTAAAGTATGCCATAGCCATTGGTCACTAGTCATTAATCATTAAATATGTACCATTAGTCAAAACCAACAATAAATGACGACAAACTAATTGCTTACTCCAATCCACCAGATAAAGGAGGGAGGATAGCAATTTCATCATTTGGTTTCAGGATGGTATCCGGGTTTGCGATTTCCTCGTTCACTGCAAATAGAAAAGAATGTGCTTCCAGGAATTTTGCGAGGGCATTATTTTCTGATTTCAATCGATTAAGTAAAGACTGAAGAGTCACTCCATCTTCCAACTCAAGCTCCTCTTCATCCTTACCCAATCTATCTTTAACTGACGCGAAATATAAAACCTTTACTTTCACAAGAATATATAATAGTCCATAAAAAAAATAGTAACCGTTAGCTACGAAGC
>DASCNB010000039.1:0-6157 GCA_036011265.1 Nitrospinota bacterium
AACGACTTCTGTCTCCCTTATCTTACTGATGATCTGTTCTGCTTTAAAACGCTTTCGAGCCATAATAATACCCCCTTTCTTATCCAAGTTTATAACAATACTCTCTATAAAAGTGGATCAACTTTCGGGGGGCAGGTCATTATTTCTCATAGGAACAAAGTCATGAAGCTGTTCCCATTCCATTCTAATTGCTATACAAACCGTCATCCCTACCGTTTACATAACGCAAATTTCCAACAATAATAAGCAAAAATAAGTACAAGTACCTATAAAAACGAGTACTTGCCTCTATTGACTCCCAATTCAACGAAGAGTATATATTCACAATAGGGACACTCCTCTATGTTAGACATAACCCATTTGCAATAACAGGGGATTATAACTATCTATATTGTGAAGAGGTAATGTGGATTTATTTTTTGACGTGATAATCAAATTACTTTGCCTTTACGTCGGAATCCAAACTACACATGGTTTGTTGCAGCTTTCAAATGCTGTAATTGTAAGCATATCTCCTCCACCTCCGATACTACCCAATAAAAAAAAACCACCTGAAAAGAAGGAGTAAAAAATGGATTTTTACGCAATAAGATAGCCCCAAAAATCGGAAAAATTTCGATCACTGCCAATAGAATTTCATTCCACAAAAAAGGAGATATAAATGTCACAAAGAGAAAAAAGAGGGAAGTGGCAAAAATTCTTTGAGGAATACGGATTTTTTCTTACTGCAACAGTAATGATATGCGCATTGGCATTAATCACTCTTTCTGTTAGCGAATAGGCAAGCTCGATACCGTCTGATCTATTTTGATAATGAAAAAATATGGTTACGTCTATAAGAATGGCTCATTAAATTAGGTATTAATCCTTATAGAAGCAGAAACCATGAAGCTGTTCCAATCCCCTTCTGTTATATGTTAATTTCTTAAATCCCTGAAAGCATCTACTTCCCCCATACCTTTTCATATCATCCCTAAATATGCTATTATAAAACTTCAATTCATAGAGGTACCGAAATATTGTGCTTATTGAAGTTGAATAAGTTCTTATAGTGGCAAAGCCCATAGTCAAATCATTGATACTTTTGCTACTGACTATCCACAATATTAATTAACCCATTATGAATTAATGGTGAGCAGAATATGAGTATGTTTGTATTTGAATTTGAAAGAGTACATACTCAATGAATAATAAAAAATCGTTACTTCTTTTAACAGCCCTATCCCTTGCTATTACTTTCAGGTGTGAACTTAATGCCGAAAGTAAACCACAACCTTTAATTCACTATATTAAACCGGTATCCGCAATATGCAGCAGCGCCGTTGACGGTGACACTGTCATTGTTAATATTGCAGGTCAGAAAGAAAGAGTTCGGCTTATAGGAACTGACTCACCTGAAACAAAGCATCCGGGGAAAGAAGTCGAATGCTTCGGCAGAGAAGCGTCTAACTTTACTTGGTGAATGGTGGAAGGGAAAAGGTAAGGTTTGAGTTTGATCAAAATCAGCGAGATAGATATAAACTTCATTTAGCCTATCTCTATCTTGAAGAAGGGACTTTTTAAAAATTTTAAAACCATGGTTTTATCCAATATCATTGGAAAATGATAAGTGAAAGATATTGAAACCAGTTTCAATATACCGGCATTAATCGTCATAGCGCTTTTAGGCTTTACGGCTTACTCCAATTCCTTTTACGCCTCCTTTCAATTCGATGATTTTATAAGCATTGTTCATAATTGGGCGGTCCATGAGTTTAACCTTTCTTCTTTTTGGCAACATGACGCACCACGATTTATTTTTCGCTTGAGCATTGCCCTTAATTACAAATATGGTGGTCTCAATGTCCTGGGATATCATATTGTAAACTTCTTTATTCATTTGTTAGCTGCAATTAATGTTTTCTGGTTTGTCTCCCTGCTTTATCAAACCCCTGTTATGTCGGTAGATCAGGCAGGTAGGCCGTCCCTGGAAAAGGTATGGCCCATAGCTTTTCTAGCCGCTCTTATTTTTATTACTCATCCTATTCAAACTCAGGCCGTTATTTATATTAAACAGCGCGCCACCTCACTTGCAGCCCTTTTTTACCTGCTGTCGATGAACCTTTTTCTCAAAAGCGAGTTGGCCCATAAAAGAGGTAATAGTAACCATTCACACTATATGGTCCTGGGACTGTTATCGGGAGTTATGGGCATGATGACCAAGCAAAATACTTTTACTCTGCCCTTTGCTATCTGCATGATATCAATATACTTTTTTGGGGTTAACTTAAAGAACTGGCGCGAATACTTACCCAGGCTTTTACCCTGGCTACTGCTTTTGCCAATCATCCCCGGCTTGACATGGTTCTATGGGAGCCAGGAATACTGGGACCTCATGCAAGTCCAGACTCTCCAAAAGAACCTTTCGCCACTGGAATACTTTTATACACAACTAAATGTCATCGTGACTTATATCAGGCTGGTTTTTTTGCCTTACGGACAAAACCTGGATTACGACTATCCTTTCTTTCGAACATTGTTTGAGTTTCGTACATTTTTTGCCCTGATGTTTCATCTGGGCGTTATAGCCTTTGCTGTTTCTGTGAAGAAAAAATGGCCCTTAATTTCATTTTGCCTTTTGTTTTTTTATTTAGCTTTATCGGTAGAATCCTCTTTCGTCCCCCTGGAAGACGTTATTTTTGAACACAGGCTCTATTTGCCCGGCGTTGCTTTTTTTATTATTATTTCCCAGGTTATTGTTTCTGCTATTTTAAGGTCCAAACATTCCTATGCCGGTCGATGGTTTAATGGCAAACACCCCATTATGGTCTGTCTTGTATTGGCATTATTCTCATTTCCTCTTATTTTCATGACTATGAAACGAAATAACGTTTGGCACACGGCTGAATCGTTATGGAACGATACTTTAAAAAAATCTCCTAATAAAGCGCGGCCTCATGCCAGTTTGGGATTGAATTATTTAAAAAATGAAAAGGTAAATAGAGCTATTTACCATTTAGAAAAGGCCCTTGAGCTAAATCCAGGGGAACCTTCAGTCCGACTCAGCCTGGGCATTGCTTATGGCAAGCTTGGTCAATATGAAAAAGCCCTTGAGAATATCGAAAAGGCGGCAAAAGAGTCGCCCTACGACTTTTCCGTGTTTTATAATTTCGGTTCTTTTTACGCGCAGTTCGGTAAGTTCCCGGAGGCTATTATCAAATTTAAAAAAGCTGTTCAACTGGCCCCAAAAAACAAGGAAGCCCTTTTTACCCTGGCAAAGGCTTATATTGATAACAAACAGCTTGAAGAAGGTATGTCAATATACCAGAAGCTAATTATACTACCGGAAACATCTGTTGAAAACCTCCGGGTTATAGCGCGGGACTTTAACAGGCTTCATTACTATAAATGGGCGCAAACTACGCTTGATGAGATCCTTAAACGTGAGAAGCAATGATTTTTTCAATAAACCAAGGTTGTTTTTCGAGCTCGCATGTTTAGGATCAATCTTTTGAATTGCCTTGCATTAATTTCCTCACCCATTGTAGGAATTTTATGTGATGGAAATGGCAGGAGTGATTCTTGGACATAACCAGTGAGCACCAGTGTGCACCGCAACAGATTTATGCGATGTAACTAATTGAAATAATAGGGAATAAAAATGCCGAAGGGGGGATTCGAACCCCCACAGGTTGCCCCATACGCCCCTCAAGCGTACGTGTCTACCAGTTCCACCACTTCGGCTTTTTGGTTAATTTATAATGAATGTATCGCCTCATTCGCAAGTTCGTCACATCTCTCGTTTTCCGGATGTCCGTTATGACCTTTAACCCATTTCCAGGTAACTCCATGCTTTTGAGAAAGCCCTAACAGTTCCTTCCACAATTCTTTATTCTTTACCGGTTTTTTGTCTTTTGTGAGCCAGTCTCTTTTAATCCAGCTATTAATCCATTTGGTCATACCGTTTTGGAGATACTGAGAGTCGGTAGTCAAAACTACCCGGGAAGGTTTTTTTAAAGCGTTTAACGCTACAATGGCAGCAGTCAATTCCATTCTGTTGTTAGTTGATATTTTTTCTCCCCCTTTGAACTCTTTGATTTTATCATTATATTTTAAAATACACCCATAACCTCCGGGACCCGGGTTCCCTTTGCAGCAGCCATCGGTATAAATATATACGGTGTTTTCAGTCAAGTCTTATACTAAAAAAAAGAAAATCCTGCATTTTTTTTAATATAACATAAAGCGGAGAGACGCCGCAACAAGGTAGGACTTCCATCGTGGAGAAGTAAAAGAGAATACTTTCTGAACAAAAAGTTTTTGCAGCTTACTTGAGTAATCTCGAAGTAATCGAGAAGCTAATTTTTTTTAGCCTCACGATTTCCTCAAGAAGACTTCATGATTTTTTTACAAACTTTCTCTTAACTATTAAACTTGTCCCAAAGTTCATTAATAAACCAACCTCAAGACCTGTTGCTCTCAAATAATTTTTTAATTGTAATTCATGAATATCAATAATATTTTCAACGGCCTTTATTTCAATAATGACCTTACCTTCCACGATAATGTCTGAAATGTACTCCCCCACATTTTTTTCCTTATAATAAACGGATATTGGGCTTTGAAATTTTGCTTTTAATTTGCTTTTTGAAATCTCGTAACTAAGAGCATTTTCATAAATTTTTTCTAAAAACCCAGCGCCTAGAATATTATGTACTTCAAACCCACATTTGATGATTTTCTCTGTCAGTTCTTTGTGTTTGTATTTCACCGCCATGTTACTTGCCTCCTTTAGCTAATCGCGAGCAATCTTGAAGTAATCGAGAAGCTAAGTTATTTTTTTAGCCTCACGATTTCCTCAAGATGAGAGAGTTTTTCCCAGTATCAAATGCTTTGCGATGATATAAAACCCGCAATTGTCGCACGCGCTTTTGTTTGACTCGCAATAATCCATGTAAATCTGATGGAGGGCTTGCTGGCGCCTGGCCCTGTTCAGGATGTTTTTTTTATTTTTTACCAGACCTAAAATGAATTCCTCCATGAATTTGGTAATTCTATTAGGACTGAGCCGGGGAAAATGGTTGTAGACTTGATAAAGAATCTTTTCCATGGAATGTGACTTCTGATGTTTTGCGTAAAGGAGTAAAGCAGGAAGAAAAACATTAACAGCCATGTCCCATATTCTTTCTTTTCCAATTAACTGTTTGGGCGAAGAAAGTTTTTTCCCACACGGGCTGTACCGGAAAGACCAGAAACTGTTTTCCGGTTCCGGAAATAGATTTATTATGTAATCCTTTTTCTTTTTTTCAGGAGAATCTTCCGACCACACACTGATTGCCGGATATATTTCTTCGATGAGATTTTTGTTAAGGTTCCGAGAGAGAAAATGACTCATCCTGGCGAGGCGTCTATAAGGGTAGTTTGCCGGACGAACAGAGGAAAAATTCCAGTGAGAAAAGTGTAATTTTTTAGTTATAAAGTCATTTTCATAAAGCGTCCATATCCGCGTTAATTGTTTGAAATAAAGTTTTGTCTCCTGATCAAACCCGCTTGAATTGCAGCCATAATAATCCAAAAAACCGGCGACACCTGAAAGAATGGACTCAATATGTCTGCTCTTTTCATGTTGTGGAAGGGGTTTTATTTTTTCTCTCAGGTAATGCAAAGTTACCGTATTTGCTATTTGAGCAAATTGTAATTTAGAATATTTGAAGCCAAGTGACTCCATCATGCCTTCATATAAAAGTTGGTTAAAATCTCCATCGTGCTTTTTTTTAGAAAATCTGTCTGCTTTCGTGAGGAGCCGTGCCTCACCCGCCAGATTCAGGAAAAGAATCAGCCGTTTTTCATCTGCCTTATGCAATATTTTGGCGCAATGCCCTTGATTATTTGTTTTAGGAAAAGGATACTCCTCCAGTTTCATCAACGAATACAGCTCTGCAACGTCTTTTTTTAAGAATGGCGCGAGTTCTATCTGAAGAAGGGGCAAGCCATTTGCTTTTCTTTGCCCTCTTTGACCTTTATCATTCCGTAAAAAGACATGAAGGATTACGTTATTATATTCCGCGTTATGCTGATGTCCGTGAGAATTCCATCCCGAAGAAAAATTATGAATTTCTATATCTCCCTTTACAATTTCTCCTCTTTCCAATTTGATTCTCGCGTTTTTAAAATCAGG
>DASCNB010000040.1:0-11870 GCA_036011265.1 Nitrospinota bacterium
CTGATACGGGGATCGGTATTCCACAGGAATCATTAGATAAAATATTTGAAAAATTTGTACAGTTAAATCGTAGAAGCACTAAATCGATCCAGGGTACTGGCCTGGGGTTGACCATATCTAAAGACATTATAGAACAGCAGGGGGGAAGGATAAGAGTCGAAAGTAAAGAGGGAAAAGGATCAACATTTTCTTTTACCCTCAAGGTTTCGGAGAAAAAAGGCCTATCTAATCAATACGATTCAAAGTGCTTGACAAAAGAAAAATGAGCCGCCCCGGAATCGAACCGGGAACCTACTGATTAAGAGTCAGTTGCTCTGCCAGTTGAGCTAGCGGCCCATTTAGTTAAATTTCAAAAATAGCAGATTCCAAATGTCAAATTGCAAAATAAAACACGCCCGGCAGGAGTCGAACCTGCAACCTACGGATCCGAAGTCCGCCACTCTATCCAGTTGAGCTACGGGCGCAAATCAAAGAACTATGGAATGATTAAACGAAAATTATATTAGCAGAATCATGCCGGACTTTAAACGAAAAAAATTAGCTATGAATTCCCTTTCCTGCCATTTTCTCCGCGCATTCCATGACCATTTCGGATAATGATGGATGAGGAAAAACAGTGTTTGAAAAATCTTCCAGAGTTGATTCTATGTTCAAACCAAGTGTAAAACCGGCAATCATTTCTGTTACATGAGCGCCCATGAGTGATATCCCTAAAACTTCCTTATATTTTTTTTCAACAATTATTTTGACCATTCCCTCTATTTGGTTCGCAACCAACGACTTTCCAATAGCTCGCAGTGGATATGTCCCTGTTTCAATTTCTTCACCGTAAATCTCCCTGGCCTTTTCTTCGGTAAGGCCCACCCGCGCGATCTCCGGGTCTGTATAAATACAACTCGGGATATGATGATAGTTCAGAGGTTTAGGATTCAAACCCGCAATCTTTTCGGCAAAAACAATTCCCTCTGCCGATGCTCCGTGAGCTAAACCGGTTTTACCGACAAGGTCGCCTACCGCATAAAATCCAGGAAGAGATGTTTCATAAAATTCATTTACTTTTATATAAGGCTCATTATCTATTGTCTCCAAATTCAGGCTTTCGATTCCATCAAGAACAGGAGTTCTTCCAATAGAAATTAAAGCGGCTTCAAAATTCTCTTCAAAACTTTTCCCATCCGGTTTTGTAAAATAGACTTGAAGAGAAGGCCTGTTTTTCTTGATATCCGCGACTTTAGTATCCGTATAAAAAACTATTTTACGTTTTGTAAATACCCGCTTAAGCCCGGATGAAATTTCACGGTCTTCTATGGGGAGAATCGTGGGAAGGGCTTCCACTACAGTAACCCGGGAGCCAAGAGAGGAAAAAATAGAAGCAAACTCCATCCCTATAACTCCTCCCCCAATAATCAAAAGTGTTTTTGGTATTTTTTTGAAGTTAAGTATTTCATCGCTGGTCATTAAAAGTTCGGAATCCACCTCCCATGAAGCAGGGACAGCAGATCGTGAGCCCGTTGCCAAAAGGATGTATTTAGCTGTTACCAAATTTGTCGACTCTCCTTTAACGTTAATGCTTTTGTCTTTTAATACTTCAGCTTCTCCCTGTATCAGGTCTATTTTTTTCTTAGAGATTAACTGGGTAAGATTTTTTTGCAGTTGGCTGACAACAGAGTTTTTCCTGTTCTGAATAGCTTCTATATCCAGACCAATCTCATCGGCTATAATACCGATATTTTTATACTCACCGGCCTCTCTATACCGCTCTGAAATATGACACAATACTTTTGTAGGTATACAACCCCTGTTTAGACATGTTCCACCCGGGGATTTATCTCTTTCAATTATTGCGGTTTTCAATCCGAGAGATGCAGCCCGAATGGCTGCCACATAACCACCCGGTCCGGCACCGACAATCGCTAAATCATAGCTTTTCATAAGTTAAACCTCCGAATATAAGTTTTTGACAGGATAAGGGAATGAAACAATTCAAAAAGTGTAATATATTTATTCTGTTAAACGAAATGATTTATTGAATGCTTCATGAAGATATTGAATCACCTGATTGGCATACAACTAAGAATTGAATTCCGTAATAGTGGCAACAAAGTCATAATTTTTAAGAGGGGAGAATATACCGAGAGTAACTAGGATAAGAATAATTGGCGTTAGATAACGGTGCCACATAAATGGAATAAAAAGGCGAGTAAAATCAGAATTTTTTTATAAGTTTATTTTCCTTTAATCACTTTATCAATTTCTCCATCCTCATTTTGATCCAGCTCTATCCTCATCAATTTTCTATCCTTATTATAATATCGATATTCATCCATAACTTCATTGTAATTCGTATCAGCTTCTACCAGATACAAAACTCCGTTTTTATATAATAGTCTTTTATCAAAATTAAAGTTTCTGTTCGTATCGATTTCTGTTTTTACAAGCTTTCCGTTTTTATCAAAAAAATTTTTCTCGTCAACTTGTCCGTCGCCACTCCTGTCATTCTCCTGCCGGATAATCTTTCCCTCCGGATTAAAAAATCGCCATTCTTCATTTTCATCGTTTTCATCCGAATCCATCATTACTTTTTCCAGTTTATCTTCTTTAAAAAAGTGTTCCTGATCAAAAACACCATTTTTATCGCTATCGATAATTGTCCTGGCCAATTTTCCATTTTTGAAAAACTGTTTTTCATCAATTTTATTGTCTTTATTTGTATCCAATTCAATTTTTTCCAGAACTTGGTCTTCATTATAAAAAAGAAACTTGTCAAATAAACCATCTTTATCCTTATCCATCTCGCCACGTATTAGTTTATTGTCTTTGGAAAAAAACATTTTCTCATCAATTTGTCCGTCGCCACTCCTGTCTTTTTCCTGCCGGATAACCTTTCCATCCAGATTAAAATATTGCCATTCGTCATTTTTGAGATTCTCGTCTGTGTCGAACACTACTTTCACCAGTTTGCCACCTTTAAAAAAAAGCTCCTGTTCAAAGAAATCGTTTTTGTCCGCATCAATTTTTGTCCTGGACAATTTCCCATTTTCGAAAAACTGTTTTTGGTCAATTCTTTTGTCTTTATTTGTATCCAATTCAATTCTCTCAACAGTTTGTTCCTTGTTATAAAATAGATACTGATCAAAAAATCCATTTTTATCGACATCTATTTCAGCACGTATTAATTTATTATCTTTGGAAAAAAATCTTTTCTCATCAACTTTACCGTCATTATTTCTATCGAAGTCTCTGGTTTCTTCAGCCAATAACAGAGATGGCAAAAAAAGCAGGCAAATACTAACAATAAAAAGTAAAAGATTTTTATACATTTAGATAACCTGTGTTTTCTTAATTCATGGAGTAAAAAGGCGAGTGAAACCACGCTCAGCGTGATAAAACGAGACTTTTTAAAATAATAAAATTTGTCTGTAGACTTACCCCTGTTTATTTTGCAAAAGATTTCCAGTTAATATTATATTTATATATACAAACGGTGGAGATATGAACTTTTGCTCAAAATATAATTTATTTCCCTTCAATCTTTTTTGTCAGAAAATCAATTCTCTTTCCAGGACTCGAGTTTCGCTCCTGCCTCTGGAAGCAGAACATCTGTAATATTGATCTCCGTGCTGCTTGTCTGGGTCACTATCGAAGCATTTGAGCCTGTGCTTCCAGCAGAGTTTATGGCAATCTGTGGTGCAGAGGGCACGCCGGTCGCAATTTTCAATCCGATAACTACTTCACCACTAACCGTGTCGCTGGAATCAACTGACCCGTCTCCTGTGACATCTATTACAGATGTATCCAGGGGGCAACCGGTATCGTAATCCAGGGCATAAAGAAAGGCATCCCCTCCAAAGCTGCAGGAACTCGTAGTAGGTACAAATGATGTAAAAAACAGTACTCCTGAAGCTACCACTCCTTTGGACAAGACTCGCTCTCCGGATTGGGGAAGGTTGAAATACCATCCGTTAGTAGCAGCATCAGTATCACAAGTACTTGTAGCTGTTGGTACCACGACTGTGGTTCCGGAGGATGAATCTGTTTCCACATCTCTTACAGTAAGGTCTGTCGGAGTTCTGGCAATTCCTGCATCCTTTACTCCATAGAATGCCTGTTGCTCAGTTGTGGAGGCATCGGAAGCAGCAAGGTACCTTCCGGTTCCGGCAAAAGCCCATACGTCGCTATTTGCGTCAGAAGCAATTACCGAAGGTGCAGTAAAAGGCTGGCTGGTTCCCGCATTTAAAAGATCCAGTTGGGCCCAGTTAGAAGAGGAGCTATCAGATACATCATAACGATACATCTTTCCTTTAAGATCGTTCACAAAAATCTTATTAATATAGCCATTGTTGCTTGAATCCACTACCTCGGCTGATGTCATCTGGTTTCCAGTATCATCGCTTACTTTATCGCTCCAGATGAGACTGCCGTC
The DNA here is from genome assembly GCA_036011265.1 of Nitrospinota bacterium. GTDB lineage: Bacteria > Nitrospinota > Nitrospinia > CAJXCL01 > CAJXCL01 > CAJXCL01. The sequence continues at coordinate 4,424 of DASCNB010000040.1, forward strand.
CGAGATGTCATGAACAAAAGTGTAACCCTTCGTGTCGGCATTTCCTGGGCCAGACCCGACAGCCATGGTCCATGTATCTGTCGTCCCAATCAGCATCTTGCCAGTTGCCGGGATAGACCAGCTTTCCCCCAGATTGGATGTGCCAGTGTTAATCCCAACTCCCACCCAATCGAGTTCAACTTTCTGGGAACCATCAGAGTTAAAAAAGGCCTTGACATAAACATCACCCGCACCGACAGTATCGGGAAAATTGCTGATTTGCGAGTTGATCTCAGTAGCAGTACTGGATTTGAGATATCCGGAGCCTGACACATCCTCCCATGCAGGGGTAACTGAGTTGTACCAATACCAAGTGCTTCCATCGCTGCTTATCTGAAACTTAACCTCACCCGCATGGTTCGTACCATAACCGGCAGAGAAAGAAGTGAGCGTAGTATAAGACAAAACGGTTGCCGCTTTGGTTGTAATGGTTGGGTTGTCAGTCGGATAAAGGCTTACTTCAGTGCCCAGGGCTACCGCGGGAATATAAGACTTGTAACGGTGCACAGTGAGATTATCGTACTTTACAAGGGCTCTTTCATTGGCCACCCCGACTCCTCCTGTACCCATGAGGCCACCCTGGCCTGCGGTAAAAGTATGACTGAGCATCAGCGCATGGTCTCTGTAGAATGAAACCGTATCTCCGTTGATTCTGGCCGTTATGACATACCATTGATCGGAACTAATATTCTCCACTTGTGTATTTCCATTTCTCCAACTGCCATCGTAATATCCGATTCTCCATTCATCGGCCCCATCCCTGGCTCCTGCCCATTTCCAGTTGTTTTGGGTTTGCCAGTCAAATGCGATATGACCATTTTGGTACTCCCCTCCGCTCTCGGAAAAAAGATCCACCATGATAACCTTGTCCTCTGTTGCCCACCACGCTGGGTTTGTCCAGTCTGTCCTGTAAAGCTCCTCTGTAATCCCGGAATCTGTATCAGAATTTAATATACCGTTGGAAACTGTCCATGTTCCGCCGGTGGCGGTCCACCCGGAGGGGGTCCCGCCGTCGGTGTTAAATTGCTCACAATGTTCAAAAACGAAACCGCAAAAAGATAGGGGAGTCTGACCGTCTGCCAGGTTCCCGTAATAGAGATAATACCTGTCATCCGAAGAAGCGGGACTGATGGTTGCCTGGACTTCAAACCATACCTCCACACTGACATCGTTACTGTTCCAGATTTTTTTAGGAACACGGTGAATTTCATTACAGGTACTTGTATCGGTACAAAAAACTACTCTCACATCGTCTCCGTCTGATCTGGATTTCCCGGACGATACCAGCTCGTAATGCTCAGCAAAGTCAATATGCACCGGGTGATCATTGAGAGAATTGCCGAGCGGTTCTGTATTGGTAACGGTGATCTGTCTCCGATAGGGAAAACTGTTGTCCCACCATACGGTGGATACAGATGTTTTATTTAAACTTGCGGTGCCTGTTCCGGTGGTTGATACTTCAATTGGTGAACTGCTGTCAGTACAGAGGGTAACGCCTTCACAATCGTAATCTCCAGGCAGGCTGTATTGGTAATAAGATAGAGTTCCAAGACCCGGATACTCCCACAGGGGGTTTGGTGCCTGGCTGGGGTCTGTAATATCCACTGCAAAATACCCGGAGCCCCCTTCTCTAAGACCCTGGATCAACATGGTTCTCCAGTCGGTGAGTTGTGATCCTCCGGAGTCTTCATAGGTAATATAAGCGTCCAAAAGCTTCGGTGTATTGTCTACATAGGCCAGCCGGCAGTATGCTATATCCGTCAGTTCCTTTACTTTTCCTAAAAGCATATTCGGGATCATTCCCCAACGCTCAGTTCCGTCTGCCAGGTTAAATGCCTCCAACATTCCGTTTCCTGAGCCCACATAAGCCACCTTGTCTCTGTCTTTATAAGTGCTCTGAAAAGATGCATAATCGTGTTCGCTGAAGAAAAATGGGGGACCTCCCACTACAACCGGGGAAGAATTGACAATATCCCCTAATTTCCAGATATTTCCATCTCCATCCTCATCCCTGGTACGCCAGTCTGTTCTATTATCCTCGCCACGGAGATAGTTAATCAGGTCATTAATATCTGAGTCACTTACATTAAGATCAGCTTTAAAATCATCAATATCAGCACTACTGAAGCTGTCACGAAAATCCGCCAGATCATCGAGTTTACTGTCTGCGTCAGAGTCCGTCACAGTATATATCGTGCGACTGCTTGCGCTCGCAGTTTCCATGAGTTCTCCGGCCTGCCAGAGTGGCAGGGAAGAGCTGGTATATGATTCCAGCTCAAATGCTTCCATAAACCCCATCCACCCTGTCGGGTGAAAGGACGCTCGAAGAATACGGTCTTCCCCTTCACCGGTTGAGGAAACAACAGAAGCCGCAGTTCCTGAAGCGGCCCTGGCCTGAATACTTGTAATAATAGATTCAAAGGCTACCTGCAACTGAGAGGCATTTTCCGCATTAAAATAGGCTCCACGGCCATTTGCCGCTGAATCCACCAGCAAATCTGTAGCGGATCCACTCACACCACCAAAACCAATCGTGTAGGTAATAAGATTCTGTGTTTCATCCATTGCAGAAAGATCGGTCTCATAATAACAACCCGCCAGATCATCTGCTGCTTTATCGTCATCGGTATCAACATAGTTATTGGGATTACATTCATTAGTTACATTTGCTTCAGTCATGTCTCCACCAGTCGGATAACCGTCAGTAACAATAATAACAAAGCTTTTTTCACACGTCTCATCGAGAGGCGTGGGGAAGACAGTGTTGTCCGGGTTCGTAAATCCGGATTCAAAATAGGTGGCGGCATCCTTGAGCTGCTTTGCGATAGGTGTTTGGCCGAACGCGTTCATAATCAGTCCGGAATTGTTACTCGAATCGCTTACGTCTCCGGAATAGCTGGAAATTGCGGCAAGAAGGGCGGTTTTGTCCGTGCTGATAGGAGCGATCATCAGGCCTCCCAGGTCATTGTCGTCACTACTCGTGCCACGGAATTTATAAGCCATGAGCCCGAAACTCACTCCTGTAGTATTGTTGACCAGATCGTAGATCGCGCTCCGGCCTACGTCGTCCCGCATGGAACTGGCATGGAGAAAGTTCAGGTAATTTCCTGAATAATAGGCGCCAACGTTATACCATCCGGCATTTCTGTTTGGGTGGTTCTTGTAAGACCAACCCTGCTTGGTCAAATTATCCCTCATCCAGTTTTTCACGGTATTGTTGAGACCGGATGGGCTAAAACTAGCAATCGTGGTTGATACCTCGTTTTCGTAAGCATCATAAACTTTGCCTGCTGAAAATGTCTTTCCTGAAGTGGTAGTGTAAGCAGCATAAGTAGTGGTATAATCAAAATCACCCGGGTAGTAGGTCGCCCCTGAGATTTGTTTTGACCCTTTTGCCAGGGCATCGATTGTTTCCCGCATGCTGGCAGAGGTATCGTAAAGGATCAAAACATTTGCCGGAGTATTTGTCTGTGTGAATGGCGGCACATTACAGGTTGTAGCCAGGGCTGCGTTAGAGGTTCCAAAAATGATTGATAAAAGCAGAAGTACGATCTGAAAAAAGCAGCTATAGGTTTTCATGATAGCATCCTCCTAATAACCTGATTTCGTTGGTTTGCTTACCCGAACTGTAATTGTGCTAGCGGCAGTACTGCTTCCGGAGCCGGTAGATACAATTGTATAGTAAATTTTTTTCCACTCGGATCCATAACCGGGCATGGATTGTCCCGGCAAGCTGGCCGAAATGGAATAGGTGTACGAATTGTTCCCAATTGTCCCATTAGGATTAGTTGGTGTGCTGATAATTCCTGTGGAAATCGTATTTATGTATTCCGTCCCAACCTGCCAACCTCCGTCCGCTGTATAAAACATGCTCATATGCTCCTGGAAATTATCACTTATTTTTACATCGGTAGTGGAAGTCATAATACCGGCACTCCCGAGTACAGTGATAAGAACCAAAATTAGCAAAGCAGTAATGAGGGCTATTCCCGATTCGTCTTTGAGTTTCATTTCTATGTTCATAGTATATTTTCCTTCTGATCAGTTTCCAGTTTGCAGAGATCGGTTTCCATATTTTTTTCTGACCCCTGAAACCCGACCTCTAACAGCGGATTTTTGATCCCTGCCAGCTAGCTTCAGAGTCCCACATTTCTTGGACAAACATTAGCCGTCAGGAGCCTTGTCCGGTCAGTCACTCCCTTGTTTGTCGTAGCTGTTATGGATATTTCAATTAACCTTATATCGTCAAAATCATCAGTGTCATCTCCGACAGCATTATCCGGGAGTCCTTCTGTATCGCTTGTTTGTCCATCAGCGTAAGTATAAGTAAAAGAAAGGGCGGTTATATTCTCTGCAATATCCCGCCAAGTGCCATTGTCGTCAACTTGTAAATTACCGCCACTTAACTGGTATGCAACTCGTTCATTGGCATTACTATCAATCGTGCCATCATCATCGTCATCTATAGTCAAATAAATTTTGTCAGAGTCTGTAAGGGCTAATGTAGCTGAATTGCTGTCCGCATAAGCAGTACTGTTCGTGATTCCAAATATCCCGCTCTCTGTTGGATCATATCCGGCCATGCGGATATTTCTTGACATCATATCCATGGCCACGCGGACATTTTGCTGCATCTCCGCCACCCGCTCCTGGGTAGTGTATGCCTTCTGCTGGGAAGTGAAAACTTCATAAACCCCGGACATTACGAGAAGCGTTATACCCATGGCTATCATCATCTCAATGAGAGTAAAACCATGTTGGTTTGCGCTCAAGTTATAAGGAGAACTACCTTTAAATAAATTTTTCATTTAAATTTTTTATTATTGCAATCGTGATTAACCTTTTTTCAGTCTCTATTAAAAATCTGTTCTAACTGTTGAAGTGCTAACACTCTTTGCATTGCCACTATCATCTGTCCAACCTACAGCAATTACAATATCAGCCCGGGTGCCTACGGTTGTGATAGTCCAAGTTCGGCTATATTTAGTACCAGCGCTGCCATCCGCACTTACTGTGTCATTTCCTGATGCCAGGCTTGTAAAAGAAGTATTGATCAATTCCTCCAATTTGTCCTGTCCCAGAGCTGTGGCAGCAGTAAGGTCGTCACTGAAAGAATTAGTCCTGATAACTGATGCTGTCAATGATGCCATACCCAAAAGACCAACAGAGAGGATAACCAGGGCAACCAATACTTCAAGCAGCGTGAACCCCTTTTGAGATTTAGATGTACACAGATTGTCAGGATTTTTTTTCATAATTTTAACTACCAATTAACTCGAGAATTCAAGACTTCGCAGACAATCTTCCTTGGACGAATCTGCGAAGCTAAATTCGTGATTTCTTAAAATCTTTAATTCCAATTGTCGGCACTAGCCCCTCCATCGTGAGACGTTGATATTTTGACAAGACCGGTGGAAAGAACAGCGACGGCACAAATTCTGGATGTGTTATCAAGGTCATATAAATAAACACTGCCATTATCTGTGGTCATTCCTTTTGAAGTAAAAGTTACCGTTTTATCGCCAGCACTGAAGTCAATCCCTCCAGTTTGGTAGGTCCACCCTGAACCAGAGGGTTCATATGCAGGAGCGTTTGAAAGATAATTTACTTCATTAGGGAAATCTACATCTTCCAATGAATTTAATATTGATTCCACATCCGATGTTTTAGCAACTCCGGTGGAGACAGCCTGCAATTTTTTTTGCTGCATATCAGAGTATATCTCCCTACAGGCTATCTTTTCCTTAGAGGTTCTTAGTGTTGAATAAGCCATAGCTATTAATATACTCATTAATACTAAAACGACAACCAACTCTATCATAGTAAAACCCGCTTCGCAGATGACAACTGCCCCCTGCCCTCTGCCCCCTGACCTTTCGTCTTTGATCCCTGACTCCTGATCTCTGGCCCCTGTTTCGATTTCAAATAAATTCATACTTCTCTCTATATGTAGATAGCAGTAGCAAAAGAAATGCCGAATATATAACATATTGTATGTATAGGATTATTATTTTGCAAGGAAAGATTGTATGTAAACTATTTCTCATGTGTGTATCAATTTAGATACAGGAAAAATAGGAAACGGATTGGCATAGATTAAAAAAATAAATTAATTAAAATCTGCGTCATCTGCTTTCAATTCATTTGGTTGCGGCTGTGTTTCATTATGTTAATATTAACTTAAAACAGAGGAGAGAAAGAGCTTGCAAACCTGGAGATTGATTAGAGATAAAAATCATGATGGTTTAACCAACATGGCTAAAGACGAGGCAATTTCCATTGCGTGTGGAGAGGGAAAATCTCCAGCTACACTTCGCTTTTACGGGTGGGAAACCCCTGCGGTCAGTATCGGCTATGGCCAGAAAGCGGAGTCCGACATCAACCTCGATTATTGCAGCTCCGTGGGAATAGACATTGTAAAAAGACCTACTGGCGGACGTGCCGTTCTGCATGAAAACGAGTTAACTTTTAGTTTCAACGTTTCTACTGAAAACCCGCTGTTTCCCAAAAACATTTTAAAATCCCATAAAAAAATAAGCGAGGCTTTGCTTCTGGGGCTTCATAAACTTGGAGTCAACGCTAAACTACAATACAAGCCTAAAAAAGAAATTCAGAGAAATCCCGTTTGTTTTTCCGCATCATCTCTTTACGAATTGATTTTCGATGGGAAAAAAATTGTTGGCTGTGCTCAACGACGATTTAGAAATTCTTTTTTAGAACATGGTTCCATACCTTTAGAATTGGATCGTCGAAAGTTAGCCTCAATTTTTAGAAACGGTTTATCCTTTTCAGAAAAAAAGATAGAACCCTCATTTTTTAAAAACATGGCAGGATTAAATGAACTTGGCGCATACAGTTTTTCTTTTGATCAGCTCATTGAAAATTTTTTAAAAGGCTTTGAACAACATTTTGAAATAACTTTTAAAGAATGTGATCTCTCTGATTATGAGATTGCGTTGATGGGAAAAATCAGAGAAGGTAAGCCATAACGCGGTACGCAGAAACCAAGTCCCAAATTGTAATGACTCAATAGCCAAAGAAATTAGGACCCTGTTTATTTTTTGGTTGTTGTAGCTTTGGTCTTTAAGATTTGTTTGACTCTGGATGTTTGAAATTTGGGTTTCATTTTTTATTTCAATGATGCAAATTACTTGACTATCCCAATTTTTTATGTTACTAAAAAAATCAGCTAAAGGCTTATTGTTAAAGGGCTTTTATTTAAGCAGCAATATTTTTTTCTGTTCGATCTCTCTGTTGCCAAGGGCGAAAAAAAAGGTAAAACCATGCCTCTGAATTTATTGGTTGCCGATGATAGCGCTACGATTCATAAGGTAATCAGCTTGGCCTTTGAGGGTGAGGATGTTACGGTTCTGACAGCAGAAAATGGTCAGGAGGCATTGGATAAAGC
>DASCNB010000041.1:0-4827 GCA_036011265.1 Nitrospinota bacterium
GATAGTCACCAGAAGGTCTTATTTTTTTATGTCAATTCATTCGGCAGATTGAAAAACATGTTTCTGAAAAGTTTTATATGACAAAGGTGAAGTCTAAAGCGCCACCTAAGCTTTCCAGCGGGGTCTACTTTGATAATGCGGCAACTTCTTACCCCAAACCCCCATCAGTTTACGACGCAATTAATTACACTTTACAGCACGTTGGAGCCAACCCCGGACGTGGGGAAAATGCCTTAACCCGATCTGCAAATAAAATTATTTTTGAAGCAAGAGAAACCATAGCCGAATTTTTTAATATCCCGAACAGCAGAAACATTGTTTTTACTTCCAACGGAACGGAAGCGCTTAACCTGGCGCTAAAAGGATTTTTAAAACCTGGCGATCACGTTATTACTTCCGGCATGGAACATAATTCCGTTGTTAGACCCTTAAATTCCTTAAAAAATGATGGCGTGAATGTAACAATTGTCCAATGCGACAAACAAGGGAAGTTAAACCCTGACGATGTTTTTAAAGAAATAAAAGAAAATACCCGCCTAATTGTTATAACTCATGCATCGAATGTAACCGGTACGATTTTGCCTGTAGAGGAAATTGGCGAAATAGCGAAAAAAAAAGGAATCCCCCTCCTGGTTGACGCGGCTCAAACCGCTGGAACAATACCTATAGACATTGTCAGAAACAACATTAACTTGTTAGCATGTCCGGGGCACAAAAGTCTTCTGGGGCCTCAGGGGACCGGCTTTTTATATATTAGTGAGGAGTTGAATCTCAAACCATTAATAGAAGGAGGTACAGGCAGTAATTCGGAATTATCCGAACAGCCCGATTTTTTGCCGGACCGCTTCCAGAGCGGAACACTCAATAGTCCCGGAATAGCTGGTCTCAAAGCAGGAATAGAATTCATCAACAAAAAATCTATTCAAACGATTAAAGAACATGAAGACAAGCTATCGAAAGCTTTTATAAATAAGTTAAAAGAGATCAACCCTGTTTGTATTTATGGACCATTATCCATGAAGGAAAAAACCGCTGTTGTTTCATTTAATATCAATGGGAAAGATTCGGCTGAAATCGCGACTGCCCTTGATGAAAAATATCAAATCATGGTGCGGGTAGGGCTGCATTGCTCTCCGTATGCCCATAAAACTATAGGAACTTTTCCGGATGGAACCGTCAGGGCGAGTTTTAGTATTTTTAACACTATAGAGGAAGTAGACTATTTTATTGATTCATTGAAGAAAATTATAAATTAGTTAGTGGTTAGTAGTTACCCGTGAATTATTGAACTTCTCCGTTGTGGGCTGACCGCTGGAACCTGACCGCTGATATGTCAAAAGCAATAGCCGTTTTCAACTCTAACCATGATGCCCTGCTGGCTGAAAAATTATTAAAGCAAAGACATCTTCGCGTTCGGCCTATCATAAAGCCGCGAAAAATCAGTTCCAGTTGCACTCTTGCATTAGAGTTTGATATGGAACTTTCTCAAAAAGTTACTGAGATATGCCTTTCAAATAAACTCTTGTTGGCAGGAATTTTTCAGAAAAAGGGTGAAGATTGGGTTGAAATGTGAAGGTGCTTAGTAAGCGTCTTCAAAGTGGTCTCGCCGTGGGGAGCTTCAATTTTTTAATGCAGATATGGTCTGCCTTGACAGATTGCCATATATATGGTAATTTTAAATGTGAACTTACTTGGGGATGGGAGAGTGAATTTATGAAACGCAAAACCACTCTTTACCTGGAAGAAGAAGATATCAGGGAGCTAAAAAAAATAGCCCTGGAAAACCAAGCGGAAAATATGACTTCTCTTATTACAAAATCCGTTCGGAACTTTATAAATGAAAAAAATATTAAAAAAAGGAATTTTACCTTATTTAATAAATGTAAAAATTCCGTAAAGAGAAATTATTTTGGCAATGCTGTAAATTTGCAGAAAAAGTTAAGAAGTGAATGGGATGGATAAGTGAATATACTTCTGGATACTAATATTATAATTGACTGGTATACGAACGGACCTTCAGTATCCTACCTGGAAGATAAAGTTAATGAAAGAGGAACAGAACTATCCACCTCCATTATTTGTGCTATTGAGTTTTTATCCAAAGCCAGAGAAAAAGAGCAGAAGTCTTTTTGCTCTTTAATAAACCAGCGGGAAATAACTCTCTACCCTCTAACCGGTCTTGGCTCCGCGAATAATATAGCAGGCATCCGCAAAAAAACAGGCTTAACACTCCCGGATTCCATTATATTGCATACGGCTTCTATAAATAAGTGCTTGCTGATTACCAGGGACAAGGAACTTCATCAGAAAGGCCGCCAAGCCTGTTCTATTAAATTCATACAATAAAGAATTCCGCGGTTCCAGGGCATGCATGATCACCTCTTGACTCCCTCTTTTTATTCCCTTATCTTGAGCATATATGACTAATAATTTATCCACAGAAAATCGAAATCAATACGTTCTCTCCGTTAAAAAGGAGCTTCAGAGAAAAGTTGAGACCATAAAAGACAACTTTTCCAAAAAGCCGACCGGGATAGAGACAGTTCAAGTCTATACCCGGTTAATCGATGAGATAATTGTGTCGATATTTAAAACTTTTAGTGATAATTACTACGAGCAACCGGCGACCAGTGACAAACATTCGGCAGCCGGTGATATTGAGCCTTCTTTAAGCTTAGTCGCAATTGGAGGCTATGGGAGAGGCGAACTGAATATCGGTTCTGATATTGATATTTTATTTTTGTATGATAAAAAAACAGACTCTTTTGTTGATTATATGGCAAGTAATATGCTTTCTTTTCTATGGGATATCGGCCTGGAGATCGGTCACAGCAGCAGGTCTATAAGCGACTGTTTCACCAGCGCAGGTCAGGATATCGAGTCGCTTACCGCTTTAATGGAATCCCGTCCTATTGCAGGCAACAGAAAAATATACTCCAACTTTTCTAAAGCCTTAAGTAAATATCTTGCAAAAAGAGGAGTGAATCGTTTTTTATTTCACAATATTAATAATAGAAAAGCTTCAGACACCAAAAATATCCATTCGATATTTATTTCAGAGCCTGATATCAAAGAGAGCCCGGGTGGGCTACGGGACATGCATTGCGCGCTCTGGGCAACTCGAACCATATTTTCCGCGGGGTCCCTGGAAGAACTTATGTCTAAAAACATTATTGATGCGCACGAATATGATTTATTGAAGAATTCAATAGATCTGATTTTAAAAATTCGCAATGCCCTGCATATATGTTCCGGTAAAAAAAACGATATGCTTGCTCATGAGATGCAAAATAAAGTAACCGAGATGTTAGGCTATGACTCAAGTGAAGAACGATCAGGAGTCGAAGACTTTATGCGAGACTTTTATTCAGCTGCGTACAATATCCATAATTTATCAAATATTTTAATTCATCGCTGTCTGGGATATCCAAAAAAAAACAAATCTATTTATAATTTGTTTCGCCTGAAAGAGCTTGGAAAAGGATTTATACAATATAAAGATGAAATTTCTCTGAAAGAATTTAATGAGACTGTTTTTGTTGAGAACCCGCATCTTCTATTTGATGTTTTTCTCTTCTCTCAGCAGTTTGATTTGAAACTCAGTGAGAACTTAAAAAGGATCATTAGAAAGAATTTACACATGCTCAAAGATGTTGAATGGAACAGCCGCGACTTAAATGAATTTTTTATCAATCTTTTAAGAGCAAAAAACTCCTTTAAAATATTTCGGGCAATGCATGAGGTTGATGTTTTGGGATTGTTTTTACCGGAGTTTAAGAAATGCAAATTTCAAATTCATAATGATTTCTTTCATATGTACACTGTTGACGAGCATTGCTTCCAATCTGTGGAAAAGCTGGAAAATTTATACTGTAGCGCGGAAAAGGAATTAGCTGAAATTGCGTCAGTCTATCAATTCATTGCAAAACCGGAAATCTTAAAGCTTTCTCTTCTTTTACATGATATTGGAAAAGCCGAAGGGCAGGACCATATTCAAACCGGGCTTCTTTACATTGATAAGATTGCTAAGCGACTTGATTTAAAAAAAACCGATTGTGAAATATTAAGATTTTTAATGAAAAATCATCTCTTAATGAACCATGTTGCTCAACGGCGTGATTTGTCTGACAAAAATACTATTTCGGAATTTGCTAATAATTTTAATAATATTGAATTATTAAAAATGCTTTACATACATACCTGTACCGATCTTATGGCTGTTTCCGTGGGAATGTGGACCGAATGGAAAGGGGCCTTATTGTGGGAACTTTACCATAAAACATACGAACATTTAATGGTGGATAATTCTGTAAGTCTGGCCGAAAAGGAGGTTGCGGACAACTGTAAACAGGAAGTTTTATCTAAACTATGCGATGAAAATATTGATAAAGAGCATCTGAATTACTTCCTTAATAATATGCCCATAAAATATTTCGCGTCTCTTAACTCGTATAAAATAATAAAGCATATTAAATTAGTAACTCAATTGGACCAAAAAAATGCAGCTGCAGATTATTTCCAGAACGAAAAATTTGGCTTTTTGGAATTATCAGTATGCACAAGAGGAAAAGTTGGGACGTTAGCCAAAATCACCGGTATATTAAGTGCCAGATCACTTAATATACATAGTGCCCATGTTCACTCCGGGAAAGACGGTCTTGCTATTAACACATTGGATGTTACTCAATCAAAAAATACTCGTTTTGAGAAAACAGAGCTTATTGAAAAAATATCAAATGACTTGGAAGATGTTTTATCCCTTAAAAAAGATGTCTCTGATATTATAAAAAGTAAACGATTGGATATCAGTAGCAAACAAAAAGGAGA
>DASCNB010000042.1:0-7065 GCA_036011265.1 Nitrospinota bacterium
TATCTGTGCAAGCTTATTCCCGCAGTAAAAAAGGCATCAGAGCTTTTCAGGACGATGAGCCCGGAGGAGGCAAATAAACACTATCTTCAATGTGTTGAAGGCTTGACTTGGTTTCAGGAAGTAGTAGATAATATTAGTAAATTATTAAATCAGGAGTTTGAGAAGTTGGATATTGGCTCAAAAAGTTTCGGAGAGCTTCAGAACCAAATATTATCAATAACAAAAGAAATTAGCGATTCTCAAACTAAGAAAGACTGGGTTATGTTAGCAGACATTCTTGAGTATGAACTGAATCCTTATCTGGAAGAATGGCAGTCTATTTTGCCCCTATTTGTTCGGGCAGTTCAAAAAAAAGCAAATCAGGCATAAATTAATGCTAAAGTTATTTTGTTTTTGGCCGATAAGCACTCTGAGGGTCAAAATACCTAAAAAAAAGGGGGTGAAATTATGGTAGAAACTAGCGCTATTGGGGGAGTTACTGCTCAAACCAATGCTAATTTTGGGCAGCAAAAGAAAATTGAGGGGGCTGAGAGGAGTATTACGAGGCAAGCGAACCAAAATACAACGAATGCCACTGTTGCAAGAAACAATAATACCGGAAATAAACTCAAAGCGGCTCCGGAGCAAGCTACACCTACAACGGAGGTGGATGTTGCGGGTCCTGAAAATAATGTCCAACATCAGGCGAATAATTTGAACGCTGCTAATGATGTATCGGGTACGTCATTAAATGAGCGAGGACAAACTCTTAATGAATTTGCTTAGTTTTTTAAAAATATGTTACTAAGCTTCATTTTGTTCTACAAATAATATTGTGGAATTTTGGAATGTCTATTTCTCATTCTTTTTTCCCGCATGTAAGGCAGAAAACAAAGCCATAATAAACTTCTTTAGTTTCAATAAGTTATAGATTGTTCGAGACATTGACCCTCGACTAAATTCAGAGAGTAGATTTATTTGCATCAGGTGTAATCATATAACCTGATTAGTGGGGGGGGCATGAGGGTCAATCTGTTTACTGCGGCTTTTGCTGAAATTGGCCAGCATTTTAGAAGGTCAACTACAGATAAAAATCAAGCATTAAGCGATTTTTCAATTCCAGGAATCAGAGAGGACAGGGTTTCACTCTCCGATAAGGCCATTCAAAAATTATCGGATACTAAATCGGACAGGGTTGGAAAAGAAACAATCGCAAGCAGTTCGTATTACTTTGTTGAAAGAAGGGTTCCAAAAGTAGAACTGCTGAATAGTGCCGCTTCAGCATATCAGGTTCATAGAGATTTAGAATTCCTTAGGCAAAAGAAAACCCGCATTCCCATAGTTGATAATCTATCTCTCAGGTCTCCATTTATTAATAAACAAATCAAGTCATTCCTGAAAATCAGTGAAAAACTGTCAAGTTTTAAAAATTCCATAGAAAATGTAAGCCGGGCAGAAAATTTCAATATAAAATCAGCTAAATCATCAGATTCCGATGTATTAACGGCAACGACTACCGCAAAAAGTTCTGTTGATAATTTTAAAATTAATGTCTCCCAACTGGCAGGTGGTCAGCAGCTTGTTTCTGACGCTGTTTCCGACCCATTCGCAGGGCTGGGCGCGTCAGGTACTGTTCAAATCAATGGTTTTGAAATTAGTATTGAAGCTTCGGATTCTTTAGACGATATTAAAAATAAAATCAATTTTGGGGAAGATTTAAACAAAAATGGAGTACTCGATTTGGGTGAGGATCTCAATAATAATGGTAATTTGGAAGTATTACAGGTAGCGAGTACCTCCTACGCCAAAGGTAAATACATTGTCGAAGATATCAATGGAGATAACGTCATACAGGACAGCGAAGACTTGGACGGGGATGAGCTGCTGGATGGAGGGATCGCAGATTTAAAAGTAATGGCTTCAATAATTGATAACAGGCTGTACCTCAATTCCATATCTAACGTGAATAAAAATATTGATATTCAAGACGATAACGATGTTTTGCTAGACCTTGGTTTTTTTGAATTGAATCGACTTGAAAATGCTGTTTTAAAGGAGCAGCAACTAGATTCTGGCAATTCTGAAAATTTAAACGTGCTTTCTACGACATCCTCTTTAACTGTTGATGGAGATAGTTTTGAAAAAGCGGTAAATGAAATATCAGACATTATTCCGGAAACCACATTGCGGCTTAAAGATACTTCATCAAAAGATATTTCGCTTACTATCTCAACAGACTTGACGGAAGCTGTAAAAAATATTAAAAATTTTGTTTCCACCTATAATGATACAATTAAATTTTTAAATAATGAACTTGCTTTTAGCAGGGTGCTGGAAGAAAATGTTTCCGCACAAAAAATACGAAATGGACTAAATGATAAAACAATGGATGACGTTTTAAATGCAGATCAAAAATTTAATAACCTGGAAGATATAGGAATTACGAGTCGAAATCAGTCGAAGAATACATTTAACCAGATAGCGATTAAAAACCTGGTTACGAACTTTAAAAAGGAGATTTCAAATATGGCGTTACTCCCTTCAAAAGGGAGTAGTTCTATTTTTGCGGGATTAGGAAAAATCGGGATTAGGACTATGGAAGACGATACACTGACAGTTGACGAGAGAGAATTGAAAAAAGTACTTAAAAAAAATGCGGAAAAGGTCATTACCCTTTTTACTGACGCATCAAGCGGAATAGCCGGGAAATTAGATGACCTGATTAATATTCTGAACAGACCGATGTCAGGCACAATTACCCAGCAAATAGTCAATAAAAACAGCTTGTTGAGTGATACTTCTTTAGCCTCCGATTTTATCAAAAGTGCTGCAAAAGTTCAGGCAACTCAATTTGAGAAATCTGCTCAAGAGAATGTTATTGTTTCTGTGACGGCGTAATAATGAAAAAAAACATGGAAGAGAGTAGAATAATAAGAGAAATGCAAACCCTGCTGAAAATGAAATTAAAATGTTTCAAAATATTCTATGATATTTCTATACAACAAAAAAAAGTGATTGCTCAAGATGATAATGAAAAATCTCAGATAAAAAATGCTCAGTCTATCAATAAAACAAAAATAGAGTCATTATTATTAAAAAAAGATAATGTTATATCTAAAATTTTAGAGCTTGAAAGACAGACGGAATCTATGATTAAAGATAATCTGTCTTTAGAATCAGAAATAGCTGATGATAGTACGGTTAAATCCTTTAACCAGCAGATTAAAGAGATTATTGACAAAATAGTTCCTATAGAAAAGGAAGTTGCCGCAACATTGGAGAAATATAAAAACCTCTTGAAAGAACGAGTTGGCACTCTAAGAAGAGGCAAATCTCTTATCACGGGTTATGGCGGTCAAAAATTTACCAGACCCAGATTTATTGACTATAAACTTCAATAAAAAATATGGTTTTACCTATTTCAAATATACAAAATGTTTTAAGAACTTATGGGAGGCAGCTTAATATTGCCCGCCTGAATGTAGAAAAAAAGCAGCCAGTAGTTCAGGGTCAGGTGGATCGGGTGGAAATCTCCGAAGAGGCCAAACGGCTATTGGAACAGAAACTTCAAACAACTGCTCCTGATACTAAGACACCTGTGAGAGAAACTTTTGATGAATTTGAAACTGAAACTGTAGAGAAGGATGATGCTTTTGAACCGGTTGAAGATGACGATTTCAATTTTTAGTTACCTGCACCTTCATCAAATCTTCCGCTAAAACCACATCTCCGGAGTACGTCTTTCGACATTCCGCGATTAAATCGTGTTTTTCACAAGAGGGATAAAAGTGAGTGAGAATGAGTTTTTTGCACTTTGATTTCGTGGCGATTTCACCTGCAGTGGAAGGCGACAGATGCCCGTCTATTTTCAGTTCATCAGGAAAAGAACATTCTAAAACAAGGATATCCGCATTATGGCCAAGAGAAATTATGCTTTCACAATAATCCGTATCTCCTGATAAAACAATGATTTGGTTCTCAGACGATTCTATTCTGTAACTAACACTTTCCTTGCAGTGTGCAGGCTGCCGGGTTGAAACCTTTATATTTCCGATACTCATTGTTTCATTTACAACTTCTTTTAAGTCGAGTCTATAATTTTCAGCGTTAAGCCACTTGCCAAAAACCTGCCTTAATTGATTAAAGAACTCAATAAAGCCTTCTCCGCCAACTATAAGCAAGTCTTTTTGCCGGGGGAGGTCACCACATCTACAGGTAAAAAGAAATGGAACTAGATCTGAAATATGGTCGGGATGAACATGGGTATAACAAATGACATCCACATCACGGTAAGTTATCCCTGCCTTTAAAAGTCGTTCCAAGGTGCCCGAACCGCTGTCAATTAAAATTATTTTCCCATCGGTTTTTACAACCAGACCGGAAGACCCCCTTTTAAGAGAAGGGACACAAGTACCTGAACCTAAGATAATCAGCTCCATTATCAACAAATTTGGTAAAGGGTAGTTATTTACTGTTAGCTATAGATCAATAATTTTTTCAAATGACTATTGACCAGTAACATATGACTTGTTTCTAATAGATTATTATGCAGCAAGCGGGTTTGAAAAGAAACGATGTTTTTTAGTGGGTATTAAGGAAAAGGTTTGTGGTAGACCTGCTCTTTATATTTCTGGATAATCTTTTCTGCTATCTCGTTTGTTTTTACTTTATAATTTCCTTGATTTATGTCTTCCTTGAATTTTTTCACCAGATCTGATCTGATGGCTTGGTTCTTTTTTGCTACTCCCGGATCAGTCTGAAGAGAAGTACTTTTAGAAGAGATGGAAACTAAGTCTTTTTTGTTTTTAGATTTATTTCCTGTGGTTTCGACACGATTGGCTTCTTTTTTTTTGCTGTGGTTCAGCTTATACAACTTGTCCGCAAGTTCAACTTTTTTCATTTTTTAACACCTTTTTTATTCAAAAGCTATTGGGAATTAATCAGTAATGGAATAATGCTGGTCAAAAAGCCTCTAGTTAATTCCCTATATTAATGATAACGGATTAAAATAGGAAAAGATTAATGTTTTTTAAGCCTGATTTCTTCTATTTTTTTATCTTTTTCATCAAATAAGATCTTTTTTTCTTCATCAAATTCCTTTTTCAGTTCTTCAATTTTTGAAAACGCTTCATCAGGGTTACGAGTTTTAGCTTTTTCTATTTTGCTCTGAAGCATAATTTCTCTTTCAGCCAATTTTGCGCTGTAAAGCTTGCGGGTTTCAGCAATCTCTTCTTTTTGGGCCCCGGTCAAACGCTTATTTTTCTCACCGGATTCACCTGTAATTTTTTCTGCTTTTTCCATGGAGATATCCAATGCGCTTTTAATCTTTCCCATTTTGTGTTCCTCCTCTTAAAAAATCGGAAATAAGTTTTTAAAGTGGTTCCAGGTAAGGTGATCCCATAGCATCCCGGAGCCTTTTTTTGAGATATGTGAACCTTTTATGAATATTTGCGTTTTTTATCGCGATTCCAATCGCTCTTTTGGTGCCCGTTAGAATAACTAAATCCTTTGCTCTTGTAATTCCCGTATACAAAAGGTTTCTCTGGAGCATAATGTAATGCTGAATCAAAACCGGCATTACAATAGCCGGGTATTCATTCCCCTGGGATTTGTGGACAGAGATAGCGTATGCCAGTGTCAGTTCATCCAACTCGCTGAATTCATATCTTACGTTCTTCATGTCAAACAGCACGGTCAAAAAATGATCTTCCAGGTTTACTTCCGTTACTTTGCCGATGTCGCCGTTAAAAACTTCTTTATCGTAATTATTTCTGATCTGCATTACTTTGTCGTTAAGCCTGAACAGCCTGTCGCCGCGCTTAAACTCCGGACCGGAAGGATTAAGGCACTGCTGTAAAACCGAATTCAGGTTTATTGTTCCAATAACCCCTTTGTTCATAGGGCATATAACCTGTACATCCTTTGCAGCCAGATGAGGAAAATTTTCCGGTATTTTTTTTAAAAGCAGTTCTTTTATTAATTCCAAAACCTTTTCCGGCTCCTCCTCCTGAAAAAGAAAAAAGTTATCGGCAGGTTTTCTGCTCTTTTCAGAGTAATAGGGGGATTCTCCATTATTAATACGATGAGCGTTGACAACTATTTGACTTTCCTGGGCCTGTCTGAATATTTCCTCAAGTCTCACCACCTCAATCATACTGGAATCAATAATATCATGCAGGACATTTCCCGCCCCTACTGAAGGAAGCTGGTTGCTGTCTCCTATCAATACTAAAGTGCTTTCTGGTGGAACAGCTTTCAGCAGAGCGTACATCAAATGGTTATCAATCATGGAAACTTCATCAATAATTATGATGTCCGCATTTAACGGGTTCTGCTCATCCCGCTGAAAACCTCCCTTTTTATAATTAAATTCCAATGATCTGTGTATGGTTCTTGCTTCCATTCCCGTGACTTCCGATAACCGCTTTGCCGCCCTCCCTGTAGGAGCAGCCAGCAATATTTTTGCGCCTCGTCGCCGAACAATTTCCACCATGACCTTAACAATAGTTGTTTTCCCTGTTCCGGGACCCCCTGTAATAACCAGTATTTTACTTGTCGCCGCGGCGCAGACCGCCTTTTTTTGCAACTCAGACAGCTTAATTCCAAACTTTTTTTCCGCGGAGCCAACCCCTTTTTCAAATCCTTTACCCCATGAGCCGGCTGGTTTCTTTAACAAATCCTTTAATTTACTTGAGATACCGGTTTCCGATAAATAAGACTGCCAGAGATAGACTGCTTTCTCGTTAATTCTGGATGAATCAAAATCATCCGCGATATCCTCAATTATAATTTCCCTGATTTTAAATTTGTGTGCCACTGCTTTCACAACGATTTCCGCGTTCACCTGCAGCAATTCAGCAGTTTTCTCAATCAGAGCGTCATAAGGATAAAACACATTTCCATCATTGCCTGCCTGTTTTAGCGCGTACAAAACAGCGGATTCCGCCCTCAGCGGAGAATTGGGGTCAATCCCAAGATTGAACGCGATACTGTCCGCAACCTTAAACCCGATACCAAAAATATCCGAAGTCAATTGATAAGGATTTTTCTTAACCACCTGAATCGCTTTCTTCTTATACTGCTTGT
>DASCNB010000043.1:0-4251 GCA_036011265.1 Nitrospinota bacterium
GATTTGTCAAAAGATATGGTAAAAGAACTAAACGTCTACGAAGATGAAATTTCTAAGTTGACCGGCGAAATAAACAATATATTAAACAAATTAGCTGAATACAAAGTTCCTTAACGAATATATCCCTCTTTTTCTAATCTTAAAATAATTCTCTGTGCCGCTTCCTCCGGCAAACAATCTTGGGTATCTATTGCAAGTTCTGGGAATTCTGGCGCTTCATAAGGATCGCTGATCCCGGTAAACTCTTTTATAATCCCGGCCCGTGCTTTTGCGTACAAACCTTTGCGGTCTCTCGCTTCGCATTCTTCTAAGGATGTTGAGATGAATACTTCAAAAAAACCTCCCATACTTGATATAGCCTCCCTTACTTTTTTGCGTGTCGCCTGATAAGGGGCAATAGGGGCGCAAATAGCAATGCCGCCATTCTTGGTAATTTCTGTGGCGACAAAACCTATTCGAAGTATGTTAAGATCGCGGTGCTCACGAGAGAACCCGAGCTCACTCGAAAGGTTCTTACGTACTATATCACCATCCAGCAGGGTAACCGACCTTCCTCCAATTTCCATTAATTTTACCATCAGAGCTTTCGCGATAGTCGATTTTCCAGATCCTGATAATCCTGTGAAAAAAATTGTAAATCCCTGTTTGTTTCGTGGAGGATAAGTTTTTCTCAATTCGTCCACTATTTCCGAATAAGAGAACCATTCCGGTATGTCTAAACCTTCCTGAAGACGACGGCGAAATTCCGTGCCTGAGATATTAAGTACTGAATGTCCCTTCTCGACTTCACCTGCAGGAACGTATTCCGCTCTTTCTTTAACATAGACCATCATCTGAAATGGCACCATCTCTATGCCGATTTCTTTTTCGTATTTTGCCAACATCTCCTGCGCTTCATAAGGGCCATAGAAATCATTTCCTTTGCTGTCTTTGCCCGGGCCCGCGTGATCTCTTCCTACAATAAGATGAGTGCAGCCATAATTTTTTCGGATAATAGCATGCCATAACGCCTCGCGAGGACCTCCCATACGCATCGCAAGCGGCAAAAGGCTGAGGGTTGTTGTGAGCTCAGGGTAATGTTTAATAATGTGTTCATAACAGCGCACACGGGAATAGTAGTCGATATCACCCGGCTTGGTCATTCCGACGACAGGATGAATAAGCAGATTAGCTTCCGCGAGTTGTGCCGCACGAAATGTAAGCTCTACATGTGCGCGGTGCATAGGGTTTCTTGTCTGAAAAGCGACAACCTTTCGCCATCCCAGTCTCTTGAATTTTTCCCTGAGTTCACGCGGGTTGTCGCGGAAAGGTTTAAAATCATAATGTGCCGGCGACTCAACACCTGAAACCTCTCCGCCTATATAAACGGGATTAGCCTTATTAAACAGGTAATTTACCCCAGGATGCATTTGATCTGTCGTTCCAAAAACGGATAGAGATTCTTCCTTTTTATCAGGAACCCATATATCTGAAACATTTAAAACCGCTATTAGCACTCCCTCAAGGTCTCTGAGAGATATATTGCTACCTTTTTTTATCTGCTTCGCGAATTCCTCCGTTACATCAAGAGTAATGGGTATAGGCCACAGAGTACCATCCACAAGACGCATATCTTTAACAACAGTATCATAATCCGCTTTTCCCAAAAAACCGTTTAAAGGAGAAAAGCCTCCATTTAAGATCATCTCTATGTCACATAGCTGCCGTTCGTTTAGATCCCATGACGGATAATCCGTTGCCTTGACTTTAAGTTCCTGCGCTTCCTTATCAGAGAGTAGATTTTCTTTAAGTTTTCCTCCGTGTGGAGATATTAGTGTAGTCATTGTGTTTTTTCCTCTTCAAAAATGTTAAAAAAAAAGGCTTTAAGTATTCAGCACCCGGTCTTTAAAAATAAAAACTCAAAAATAGTAAGTCTTTACCGAAATGTGAAGGCTAAGAACTTAACGCTTATATACTATTACACTGCAAAACTTGTTTTTTAAAGGCAGTTCTTTTCGTTCGTTCACCAGGGCGGAAGCCCTATTGGGTTGCGGCAACTGGCCGCTTATATCTTATCGATATAATCCCACCATGGGAATGGAGGGCTTCCACTTACCATAAAAAATGGATTAAGCAAATTCGGTTTATTATAATTTAATGTTTGTTTGCATAAATCTGTAACTGTACCTCCGGCTGATTCAACTATACACTGAGCTGCGGCAGTATCCCATTCCATAGTAGGACCCAGCCTTGGATAAAGGTGCGCTTTACCTTCAGCGACGAGACATAATTTAAGAGAGCTTCCCATACTTGTGAACTCAGCGTCTCCTACATTTCTTTTAAAGTTTTCCAGCTTATTGTTGCTATGAGATCTGGTTGTCACAATTATTAACCTTCCGTTATGGTAATCTGAAACATGTATCTGAGACGGTTTTCCATCATCCACATAATTTTTTTTAAAAGCTCCTTTTCCAGTGCTTGCGTAATAAGTAGTACGAAGCACAGGCGCATGAACCACTCCGAGAACAGTTTTTCCGGAATCGATTAATGCTACATTCACTGTAAACTCGCCATTTCGATTTATAAATTCTTTAGTGCCGTCCAGTGGATCCACAAGCCAGAAAGTTGTCCATGACTTACGCACATCATACGGTATATTTTCAGACTCCTCAGAGAGTACAGGAATATCCGGAGTCTTTTTTTTTAGCTGCTGAACTATGATATTATGGGAAGCCATGTCTGCAAGAGTAAGCGGAGAATCTTCCTTCTTGTAAGTAGTTTCGAAATCGCCATTGGAATAGATATCCATGACGGCTTTTCCTGCTTCTTCAGATATGGTTATAGCAGTACCCAGTAATGCTTCTTGCTGATTTTCCATAAATGGATTAATATGTGCTGAGACTAATTTAACTCATTAAAAACACGAAAAAACAGAATAACATAAAAAAATAATTAATAAAGTAAGATTTAGCGATAACATAAAAAAATATGAAAAACAAACCATTCATTTTGTTATGTTGCCTTATATCTTTATCGCTGTTTGTCGCGTGTGAGGATAAAGATGATCAACAATCGAATAAAAATAATGATAAAGTTGTTGCCTTTGTAAATTATGATAAAATTTACCTCTCACAACTCCGGGATGAAACAAAGCAATTCAGCGCTAAATATGGAATCTCTTTTTCTGGAAATAAAGAGCGATATCAAAAAACAGCGAAATTCATTTTAGACGAATTGATTCTTAAAAAAATTTACTTTCAGGAAGCAGAGCGATTAAAAATAACGACAGATGAGGATGAATTGGAAAATTATTTAAGACATGTTGTTGGAGATTATTCAAGAGATGATTTTAGCCGGATGTTTGAATTGAGGAATAAAGATTTATCAAAATGGAAAGAACAGGTTAGAGAAAATAAACTCTTTGAAAAACTGATTGCTAAAGAAGTAAAAGATAAAATTATAGTGAAAGAATCCGAAATTAAAGCTTATTATAAAGCTTATTCAAAAGATTATATGTTGCCTGATCGTGTGCAGGCTTTGCAGATAGTTGTCAATAACGAATTGGAAGCTGAAGCAATCTATAATAAACTACAGGAAGGCGCTGCTTTTTTTGACCTTGCAAAAACCAAGTCGATGAGCCCGGAAGGTGATCAGGGTGGAGATTTAGGTTTTTTTAGCCGCGGACAAATGCCGAAAGAGTTTGATGATGCTATTTTTAATTTAAAAGTTGGAGAATTCAGTAAAGTTGTCCAAACCCCATATGGATACCACATTTTCAAGGTAATCAAGAAAAAGCGTGCTAAAATTATGAGCTTAAAGGATGCCAAGGGAAAAATTAGGGAAAAATTGAAAAAAGAAAAAGAAAAGAAACAATTTATGAATTGGATTAACCATTTGCGTGGAAAATCCGTTATAGTTATAAAAGAGGATGTTTTATCTGGAATTTAATGGGTTTTAAGCGTATAACCGACAAGTTTGACGATTTCAATACTTTTAAGCAAAAAATCATTATGAGTATTAAAAATATTAGTATTATATTTCTATTGTTTTGGTTTTTACCCGGGATATCGGAAGCTCAGGTAATCGACCGTATTGTGGCAAAAGTAAATGACGAAATCATTACTTTTAGTGAGCTTGAAAAAGTGGTTTTCTCAATGGAGAAAGTGAACACTGGTGATGAAAGTGAAAAGAGAAGAATTTTTAACAAAGCGAAAAAAAATGTATTGAATAAAATTATAGAGCAAAAACTCCAGTTACACTACGCGAAACTAA
>DASCNB010000044.1:0-5431 GCA_036011265.1 Nitrospinota bacterium
ATCCTTTGTTTCTCTTGATACCTTGCTGATCTTTTCTTTGTTTTCCATGATTTGTTTGTCTTGAGAATCTTCAAGGCCTCCATTTGCAATAAAGCTTCTTATTTGTTCAAGCTCACCGGCATCTAACCAAACACCGTGAGCAGGACATTTATCAATCAGCACTGATGAGATTCTTCGAAAGTTTTCCCTGTGCATTAATTTCTTGCACCTGACACAAGGCAAATATTTTCTTTCTTCAGACAATGGTTCACGTCTGAAATTCCGTGGAATTTTCTTGTCGGGATATATGTCTCTTGCAGAAGTATGATAACGAAATTCATCACCATCCAGCCAGATACCAGAACATTTTGGACAAATATCAATTACTGAACCTCTAAAACTTTCCTCTTCCATCTCGATATTACAACGAGGGCATTGAGGAATTGTTTCCGTGATTTCTTTTACGTTTTCAGCGCCACAAAAGGGACAATACTTTACTTTTTTGCTATATGAGTTATCGCAGTACTGGCATATAATTTTTTCTGACATTTCTACCCAATCTTTTAAAGTGTTAAGGCTTGCTATTATGCTATATTTGAGAATTCTTGTAAACTTAGCTTATGAAAAATAAGATAATAAGACAGAAGAGATGAGAAAAGCGATGAAGTCTCCTCTTGACTGCAAAAGGAAAATATAAGATTTTCATTAGATTAAACCTTATTCGTGTGATACTTTATTGGCAGAATTCTCTTTCTTAATCAACAATACACACTGCTAATCCCCTAATGTATTGGAGGACCAATTATGAAAGAATCTTCATATCTTGAAGGGCAAGAGCACATTATCAGACGCATCAAAGTTCTTCCAATTTTCAAGCAATACACTGAAGAGCAGTTAAAAGACTTGCTTCGTCTTAGCAAGATTCACCAGTATCAGACTAATGAGGTCCTTATAAAAGAAGGATCACACGAAAAGTCTATTTTTTTTATGTTATCAGGAAGTGTGCAAATCGAAAAAGATGGGAATATAATAGCAAAGCTCAAAAAAAGTGGCGACATCTTTGGTGAGATAGGCTTTCTTGATGAAGGACCAAGGTCTTCTACCGTCAGGGCCACGAGTGAAACCATTTGTTTGCTTGTGGATGTGTCCTATTTGCTTAACCTTCAGGAAAAAGGCCGTGATTCTTTTCACGCTGCAATTTACAAGATGTTTGCTGAGGTATTAGCCCATCGGCTGCGTGAAACCACAAAGAATTTAAGCGACCTGCAAATAGAATATGATCGTATAAAGCGAGCTTTGTGAGATTTTATGACTTTAATTTTAAGCCTGTTAACCGGTTCGCGTCTTTAAGTTATGGTTATTTGGGTTTTATTGCTATGCCTTTTAAAACACTTAAGAGTTCTCCCACTTCATCTTCATGAAGATCACGAACTTTTATTTTATTATTATTCAGCCATGTTTTAATTAAAGAAATGATCCTTGGTTCTTCTATGTTGGAAACTGTGTTTGCCAGGTTTGAGATAATTTCATCTGCCAGGTTTTCTACATTTTCATCATCGAAAATACCCTTATTTTCATCATCATTCCCACCCCAGTGAAAGAGTTTCTCTCCATCCATCAAATAAGAGTATTTATCGCAATATTCTTCCATCATTTTTTTATCTCTCATGTTAGAGCCTATGCTGAGAAAAACTAAAAGACCCAAAATTACCGGTTGAGATATATTTATTTTATCCTCAATCTCTTTTGTTCTAAAAAGCGCTTTCGCGTTGGGGGACTTCTTTTTCATATAATAAATTAAGGTCCTCACAAACACGTCTTTTCTACGATTATCCAGGTCCTCTAAAGGATAAACTTCTATCTCGTTCGCATGATTTTCTTCCTCCTGAATTTTTCTTAATCTCTCAGAATATTTTTCCAAAAACATTTCTAAGAAATTTTTCTCAACATTCCCCTGCTCTTGATTAGATTGGTCATTCTTTAGTTTTATATCAAAAAGCCCTTTTTTAAAAATTTCCTGAAAAACTTCATTTACTGCTGTTTTATATTTTTCAGCAATATATTTAAACTGTTCCCTATCGATGGCAAGAGCGCTAGAATTAATTGTTTCTTTTTGATTTTCTTTATCATCTTCGTTTTGCATAATTATCCTCAGAGAAGATTATTGATCTATTTACAAATACTTAACTTATATCATAAGAAATTATAATTAAATTGAGAGAGATTTGTCCACAGTTTTTTCAATTGTATTTCCTCTCTCTCATTAAGTTTCCTGCTTCCGTGGGAATGAACTCCGGCGGGATTCTATCTTCCAAGATTGCAAGGGAAAAATTGTATGCTATTTAAAGTCCTCCGCAGTACTGCAAAAAAAAACCATTTTTGTTCATAGAACATTTCTATTTCTAAATGCTAAATAGGAGAAAAGCTCCTAATCATTCTTAAGACACCTAAAAAATATGGGAATATATTAAAAGTCTGATAGGAACGTTAAGAACTTGAATCTTTCTTTGGTTCTTCTAATGACGCGTACAATTTTTCAAAACTATTTTCAATTCTATTCCTCCCGTATTTGACGAGACGGCTTGCGATTTTATGAATGGAAACAGAGGTAGGGCTTTCGGGAAACTGATCTAAAAATGGTATTCCCTTATTTACTGATCTGGGAACATTTTTATCCCATTCAAGGAAGCCAATAAATTCAACATCGAGCATTAAATATTCTTTTACTATGCCGCTCAATCGTTTTCCAAAGGAAAGATCATCCCGGTCCCTTCCCATGTTAAAAACAATCCTCGGCATGAAAAACTGACATATTCTCCTGATTTCAGCCGCGGCAGCGGAATCAGAATCCTCGATTTTTTTTACTACATCTACGAAGCGGTTGGTTTCTATATCAACACGCTGTTTTCGGAATTTGTCGAGAATTTCCAGTACATCCATGTTATTCCTAAATTTTCTGGATACGATACGCAGCAAAAAATTTTTAAAGAATCCAAGGGCATTCATAATAGATGTAGTCTCAGGAGAAATGACAACAATACTACTGCGGGCCATACGGAAAAAATCCAAAGTATTAAAAGTAGCACCCGCGCTTAAATCGAGCAATATGAATTCGGCTTTCAGGGAAGCAATAGATTTAAGGATCTTCAATTTCTGTAAGTGCTTAATATTTGCGAGCCCGGATGTTTGACCGTCTCCCGGAATATAAGAAAGGGACTGCCTTAAATCATTTACAATACATTGACTTAATTGCATGTCTCCAGAGAATAAGAAGTCACCTATTCCCATATAAGTGTTTTTTAGTCCCAGCCATGAATAAAGATTGCTTCCACCGAGATCAAGGTCTATAACAATTGTTGTTTTGTTTAATTCTGCAAGGGCAATGGCCAAGTTGGCTGTAAGAAAAGTTTTTCCAACACCTCCTTTGCCACCGGCAATTGGGATTATAATTGGTCTTGAAGTTGGCTTATTATTCATTATCGTATATAAATTTGATTAGCTGTTATCAATGTTTTCTTTTTCATCAATAATTAGTAGCAAATAACATATGGCGGTATATTTAAAGGACATAATCAGGTTTAATCCAGCAAATATCTTCAAAAATTTGTTTTGCTCTTAAATAATTGTCTAATTTGAGGCATGCTTCATTAAAATTCATGTTTATTTAAACGTTCCCAATATCTTCCATTTACGATATATATTAAAAAGAACACTCCTTCATTGAACTACGAGTGCTTTTCATCGTATTTCTAAATAATTTTTGAAAAAGTTTAGCTGCAGTATTTTTTCTACAAAGGTGGCAGGGGAAAA
Source organism: Nitrospinota bacterium (assembly GCA_036011265.1). Classification (GTDB taxonomy): domain Bacteria; phylum Nitrospinota; class Nitrospinia; order CAJXCL01; family CAJXCL01; genus CAJXCL01. The sequence continues at coordinate 3,790 of DASCNB010000044.1, forward strand.
AGATTTTTTATGCGTTATTAATCATATAATCTATTTTCACCATATTTTGCTTAACACTGATAATACATTTTTAAGTTCAGTTTTAAAAGAAAAATTATTGCCACTATTCCATCTTTAAAATTACCTTCAAAACTCCTTTTTGAGAGGCGCATTTAAACGCTTCTGTCCCTTCAGCTAAAAAATAAGTTTTACTGATTAAAGACCTGGTATCAATTATTTTTTTTTGTAGCGCTCTGATAGCAGGAGCAAAGGGACCGCATCGCGATCCGATAAGATCTATTTCATTAATTATAACTGAGTTCAAGTCGACCGGTTCTTTCTTTGCCAGAGTGGTTTTGAGAACAACTTTCCCTTTAGGTTTTACAAGGACCAGGGCTTTTTTGAGTCCGGACGACGAGCCAGTGCAGTCTACTACCAGATCAAATTTACCAGTTGCATCTTCTTTTAGACTTGTCTTAATCCCTAATTGGCTCAAAATGGAAAGCTTTGCTTCATGGTGGCCGACAACTGTTAGGTTGCATCCTGTTAAAGAAAGCACCTGTCCTACAAGAATGCCTAATTTCCCATCGCCAAGGACGCATATTTTGTCGACTGGTTTTATATTTACTTGTTGAGAAATTTCAAATGCTGCGGCAATGGGCTCGATGAAGACAGCTTCTTCATCTGAAACCGAATCAGGAATTGCATGAAGACTCCCGACAGGGAGAGTAATATAATCGGCAAAAACGCCGTCTTTTTTCAGAATTCCAAGGACCGAACGGTTTGGACAGTGATTTTTCATCCGGCCCAGGCAATAAGGACAAACGCCGCATCCTATATTGATTTCCCCACCTACCCTCTTCCCTTCCCATTTTTTTTCTTCACTTTTTTCAACAACCCCAACAAATTCATGACCCGGCACACCTTTAAAACCCATATACCCATTCAAGATTTCAAGATCGGTATTACAAATACCGGCCATCGTTATCCGGATCAAAGCTTCGTTGTATTTTGGTTTCGGCACCGGATAGTCAGCACAGTAGCAAAGCTTTTTATCAAAATATAATGCGCGCATTATTTAAATCCAGTCTATCCTGTTCATCCTGTCAATTTTTTTCGCATTTCTTTAAAAAATAATGAACAAATTCCATTTGGTCTCTAAAATGAAGGTGTAAATAACTTGCTAAAAGGTTTTGCTTTCTATAACCTTCCGCTTTCCAGTTCTTTTCAGAAGGTTTTTTTATTTGATACAAGGGAAGAACTTCTTTGTCATCCATATCGACAACACGAGAGTAATGGAATTGATGTCCTCGCAATTGAGGCAAATCTGAATTATTTAATTTTGCTTCATAATATCCCAGGGCCTGTCTTTTGCGTTCCATTTTTACAGTGCCTTTGATTAATCCAACCATTTTATATTTGTTATTATCATGATCAATCAAAGTTTCAAAAATATATATTAACCCACCGCATTCCGCGTAAATAGGAATGCCTTCTTTGTATCTTTTTCTGATATCATCCATAATAGTTTTATTTGACAAAAGTTCTCTCGGAAATATTTCAGGGAACCCTCCTCCAAAATAAATCCCGTCTATATTTTCAGGTAAGGATTTATCACGAACAGGACTGAAAAATTTCAATTGAACTCCCTGTTCTTTTAAGA
>DASCNB010000045.1:0-4947 GCA_036011265.1 Nitrospinota bacterium
CATGAAGGATTACGTTATTATATTCCGCGTTATGCTGATGTCCGTGAGAATTCCATCCCGAAGAAAAATTATGAATTTCTATATCTCCCTTTACAATTTCTCCTCTTTCCAATTTGATTCTCGCGTTTTTAAAATCAGGTCCCTTTTCAAAATTCCATTGACCAGGGTATATGACTTCAATTCTCTTATAATCCAGAGTAAAGAGGTATTTTCTCTTGAACATCTGGTCCATCCATAGGCTACAAACAAAACTTTCCGGGAATTTATTTTGTTTATTACTGTAGTTTGAGAAAGATGACTTTTCTTTTATTGAGTGGCAACGCTGAGTCAATTTAAAATAGTCGTAAGAAAAAAGCTTTTGAGGCTGCGTCAAATTCTTTTCAAATCTTTCATGCGCAAGTTCATCCGCAAATGGATAAAGTTGCGGAGTTCGACAATTGGCGGGTAACTTTTCTTTCATTGGTAAAATATACAATAACTATATATATGTGTCAATAGTGACAATTTATCCTTGTCCCTGGTTGTTATGCTATTACTCTATAAAAACTTGTTTTTTTTAGGCGTTGTTTAGTTTTTGCTTTTTACAACGGCTTATGCAAGGCTGAAGAAGTTTTTTGTTAGCTTACCGGAGCAGAAGCTCCATCCGGTTGCGGAGCCTCTCCGCTATGCTTTTGGCAGCTAAAACTATATATGGTAGAATAAAAGTAAACCCCATTAGAAATGTTTATAGGCTACTGCTTTAAACAGAGACAACAATATTCTGGTATTTCTAACGGGGTAAATTGTTGATTCTACTTAAATAATTATGGATTATAGAGACCTTTCAAGAAAGCCGAATTCAGTGTTTTGGGTCAGGCTTCTCATTATTTTGATCATTGTATGGGTGGTCGCGGATTTATATGGTATTTTACCTTTCCGGCCAAAAGTCGAAATGCGCGCTGTAACTCCATCTCAAGGTAACCTCGGCGCGGATGAGCTTTCGACAATTGACGTTTTTAAGTCCGTTTCTCCCTCAGTGGTTTTTATAACCAATAAAAGGCTTCAGAGAGGTTTTTTTTCACTAGGTGTTACGGAAGTTCCCCAGGGAGCTGGTTCCGGTTTTTTATGGGATGACAGGGGGCATATAGTAACCAACTTTCATGTAATCTATGAAGCGCATGGGATTGAAGTCGCCCTTCAAGATGGAAGGAGGTTTGACGCAAATATTGTTGGCGCTGATCCAGACCACGACCTGGCAGTTTTACGAGTTCCTGTAGGGAGATTTAATATTAAACCGACAATGATAGGGAGTTCAAAAAACTTGGAAGTAGGGCAAAAAGTTCTGGCCATAGGAAATCCTTTTGGGTTGGATTCGACATTAACAACTGGAATAATAAGCGCGCTTGGCAGGACCATACAATCGATGACGAAGCGGTATATTCACAATGTCATCCAGACGGACGCGGCGATAAACCCGGGTAATTCAGGCGGGCCTCTTCTGGATTCTTTTGGCAGAGTAATTGGAGTCAATACATCCATCATCAGTCCCAGTGGTTCCAGCGTCGGGATCGGTTTTGCGGTGCCGGTGGATACGGTAAACAGAATTGTCACGCAACTGATAAATAAAGGAGAAGTTTCGAGACCCGGCTTAGGAGTTTCATTGGTTCCAAACCGTTACATGGTCCAATGGGGTATGGAAGGAGCGGCAATATTACAGGTAGATAAAGGAAGTTCCGCTGGAGCTGCCGGTTTGAAAGGGATTACAAAATTTCCAAACGGAGAAATTGAGATTGGAGATGTAATTATTGAATGTGCCGGATATCCAGTGAAAAAAAACTCTGATCTTATTAAAGCTCTGGATCGCCATCAAGTGGGAGACGAAATCGAAATTGTGTTTACAAGAAAAAGTAATAAAATGCAAATTAAAGTGATTTTGCAGGAGGTCAGTTAGGGGATCTCATGAGCTTTCTTTTGCCACAAAGTCACAACCAGAAAGGATCGATAACCACGAAGTACACGAAAATCACGAAGAATTATTATATATAATTTTTTGATTATTTTTTTCTTCGTGCTACTAACCTGCGAAACGTTGTTTTGTTAGCAACGTTTTTTTAGGAGATTGGGGCGGTAGCCCTTTTGGTTACGGCTCCCAGCCGCTTCGTGTTCTTCGTGGTTAAAAAATACAAATAGATGCGGAAAAAATAGTATGAATAAAATGACGGGGGAAAACTTACTTTTTGCGTTAACTATTTTAATAATAGCTTTTCTTACTGAGTTAATCGGAGGTTTGATTAGTGGCTCTTTAGCTCTGGTCTCCGATTCCTTCCATGTTTTAACCGATATCCTTTCTCTTGGGTTGACGTATATAGCTTTAAACATAGCAGTCTATAAAGAACCATCAAAACAGTTCCCTTTTGGATTGCATCGTCTGGAAGTATTTGCAACTATTTTTAACGGGATGACTCTTGTTTTTATCGCGGGTTTCATCATCAGCGAAGCCTTTGATCGATTTAGCAACCCTTCTGAAATTAATATTTTTTTGGCTCTGACAATAGCGATTGTCGGACTGGTAGTTAATCTTTCTTCCATGCTAATTTTATCCTCTCATCATGAACATAAAACAGATATGAACATTAGAAGCGCCTGGTTGCATATCATGGGTGACGCGTTAGCTTCTGTAGGAGTAATAATAGGTTTAACAGCGATTCATTTTTTTGAAATGCCTGTGATTGACCCAATCATAGCAGTCTTGATCAGCCTCTTATTATTAAAGGGGGGGATAAGTGTAACCTGGGAAGCCATAAGGCTTCTTTTGCAGGAGTGCCCTATTGACACAAGCCAGGCAAAGTCCCTCATCAAGGAACTGCCCCATGTCCTTGATGTTGACGGCATGTTTTTTTGGGAACTTTGTTCTCATGTTCGGATAGGTACACTTCATGTAATTACAGACCTGGCAGAGATTAAAGAGACAGATCGGGTTTATGATAATATTAAGGACTTGCTGAGAGAGAAATTTGATATCAAGAATGTTACCATTCAATTTGAAACCGCCCAAATGGCGGAAAATCATTCCCACTCTCTCCACCACGAGCATTGAAAGCTGTTTTATTTGTAATTCAAACTTATAAAACTGTGTTTTTTTTAGGTGCTGTTGAGTTCTTTTTTTTACAGCGGCTTATGCAAGGCTTGGTAAAGTTTTTTACACCCCCCTTGATTCCCCCTTATTAGGAGGAATTAAAGTAGTATAATGCGCCTTAGCAAAGGGGGATGCAGGGGGTTATAATCCCCTCTTGAGAGGGGTGTCTCCGACGGAGACGGGGTGTGTAATTGATCGCGGTCACCGGCCGCTCTACGTTCTCCGTGGTGAATTTAATTTGCATATGTTTTTGCCGCTTTATTTAAAAGAATACCCAAACTTTTTGGTCCGTGGTTGAAAATAAGGTCTATGGCAGACAGGTATGGTACAAAACCTTCCCATAACTGCTGATAGACAGGGTGCCGGTAATCCTGGAGTTCTAAAAGAATGTTTTGATTTTGAAAGCATTCTGCATTATAAATGGTGCGTCCGGCGGCCCCGGTATAAAAGTTGTTTGCCCCGACCACTCTACAGATGTTAACAATTCTTTCTTCCGAGCTTCCCATCGGATTTTTTTCGATATCCGAACTCCGGTAAAGTTTGCGCTTCAACCCGAGTTCTTCCATTAAAAGTTTAATCAGCGCTAGATCAATATCATATAGCCATTTCCATGAATTTTTATAAATTTCTTCAATTTTGGGATAAAGCGAATCAAAGTAGGTTGCCCGTGAATAATTCATTTTTATGCTGTTCAGATGTTTTCCTTTCCAGTTTTGGCTATTGTCCAGTTCCGTATCTTTGATAAGTTGTGTATAGCGGCTTTTGGTTTTTACCGGCAGTGTAAGCCAGCAAGCACCCTCCGGAGTTTTTATTCTGTTTCTAGATCGCCAGTCTCGTTTTGTGTACTGCACATTATCAAGGAACACAAAGACATCACAACGGTACATCTGCTCAAAAAAACCTAGCCAGGGGAGAAACCCGGGCTGCAGGATCGCCGCGCAGCATTGGTTTGGATTTTGGATTTTAGATTTTGGATTTCGGATTTCGGATATTCTGCCTTCTGTCTTCTGTCTTCTGTCTTCTGCCCCCTGATCCCTGTCCGCTGACCCAGGATTCCTGGTAAACACTGCTTCATCATAACGCAGCATGAAAAGGTTTTTTTCATATGATCCGATAATGTTTTTTACTTTTTCACCTTTAATCAGTTTGAATAACATTTCAGGAAAATTAACTCCTGCGGCAAGTGTGAGAACAACTCCGCTCCCAAACCTGTTATTAATATCCGTAAAAAAGTAATTTCCTTGCCGGTTTTTAATGCATTGTATATTTGCAGGGCCTCGAAATTTTAAAATTTTGGCTATTTTAGAGCCCCATTGCACAAGTTCAGGGTTGTGAACGGTCTTTCCTTTTAAAATTTCACCTCCACGAACAGCTATTCTTTCACGTGGTACTGCGGAAAGTGGCTCGCCGGTAAAATCTGACAGAATGTCAATGGTATATTCTGTTCCTTTAATATATTGTTGAACAATATATTCTTTATCTAATTGCAACGCTTTGAACTGTTCTTTTGTTTTAATAATACAGGTATCATTGGAGCCTTCTCCCGTTCTTTTTTTTAAGAAAAGAGGAAATTCAATTGGGATATCATGATTCCCCCTGTCATATAGAACTGTCTCAGGTGTTGGAATGGAATTATTTTTACAAAACCGGTAAGTTTCCCATTTATCCAGGCAGTTGCGGATTGTTTCTGCTGATGAAATAATAGGAATAATATCCATTTTTTTTAAATCAGGTCTTAAGTTTTCGAGGACAGAAATAGCCTTATCTGATAGCGGAACTATAGCGGTTAATTTCTCCTTCTTACAAAGATCAAGGAAATGAGAATTGAAATC
>DASCNB010000046.1:0-6027 GCA_036011265.1 Nitrospinota bacterium
GCCTAATAGACCGAACTCGCGATTCCAAAGAACTATAATCCAGTTTTTCTACCTGAGAATCTATTACTGTTATATTATGTTTCGCATACTTTTCTAAATACCCGGCAATATACAATAATCCGAGAGGGGGATTATACCCTCTCTCCTCTTCAATAATAGAAGGATTATTTCCTATGATTTCATTTTTTCTCAGGGGATTGATTAAAAGAACATTCATCTTATGAAAGCCTCTTGTCTATCAAATCAGCAAGCATTCCAATCGCCATCACCATAACAGCAGCCATTAGAATAACTCCAAAACTTACGTCCATAGCCCTACCCAAAAACAGCTTGCTTCCGACTAATACAAAAAAAGCAAGTAATACTAAAAAACAACTTAATGGAACAAAAATCTTTAAAGGATTGAAATATAAAACAGTTCTGATAATCAATTGAATAAAATTAAAAGTATCTTGTATTGGTCTTATTTTTGATTTTCCTTCACGCTTGTAGTAGTCAATTGGTATATATTTAACAGAATGACCATTGGTCAACATGGCCAAAGTAATTGTTGATGTCAATGAAAAGCCATCGGGAAGTATTTTAATATAACGTTCAAGGATTGATTTTTTCATTACTCTAAGACCGGAATTTATATCAGGGATTTTAACCCCCGACAAATAATTGGCAAGCTGGCCAATGACCCATTTGGCAGGCTTTCTAATAAAAGGAATGTTAACATTTAAACCTGTTCTGGCACCAACAACCATATCATGGTTTTCCTGAATGGCAGTGTTGACAAGTTCAGGGATCATCTTAACAGGATAAGTTCCATCTGCATCGGTAATAACTATTAAATCGTATTTTGCTTTCTTTATTCCTGTTTTAATTGCTGCTCCATACCCCATATTCTCTAAATGATCTAATAGAGTGATAGATAAACCTGAAGCAATCACTTCATCTCGCGTTCTGTCAGTTGAACAATCATTCACTACAATAATTTCATAAGGTTGCCCCAATTTGTTTAGCTCAGTAACCATTGACAACAGGACAGAACTTATTGCCCCTTCTTCGTTACAAGCCGGAATAATAATTGAAAAACCCATAAACATCAAAACCATTTAAAACTTTAAATCATTGCTCTACCGTCTCAAAATAATTATAAACTTTTAACTAATTGATTTTCAAATAAAAAAGTTGACTCTTTGACAGTGCTTGGCTATCTTTAGGCAAATGAAAGTCTACCAAATTTTAATAACTCTTTTATTTGTTATACTCTCCAGCTATTTTGTTTTAGATTACGAATACTCTTCTGGTAATTTTCTCTGCTATTTTTTGAAGGCAAACATCTGGTATGCAATATTTAATAAAATCATTTTCCCTGTCTATTTCTGGACATGCTTCCTTCTATATATCAGAAACCGGAATTTCCATTCGGGATTATTGAAACATTCGTAACCCTCAGTTTTTTATATATTAACATTATTTTATTTAAAATTTATGAAACATTTTCCAATAATTCCAATCTGAGACCGTACTTTCCAATCACTAGAAAATGATTTGATTTGCTTTAGCAAACTATAGCCTAAATATTACAAGCCCTAAAGTCACGCTCCTCTAATTTCTTTAATTTGAATTTTACAGGCAACAAAAATAAAAACCCATTAAATTTGATTTGACATTATTAGACAGTTCTGATAAAAAGTTGCTCTTGTTCGGACTTTTGAGTATTATGTGATTTTATTGCGGAGGGGATTATATTATGCAAACGGTAAAATCGATCATGTCAAAAGAAATAGAAAAAGTAAATATTGATGACTCAGTGAAAGATGTCGCAAAAACTATGGCAACGAAAAAGATTGGCAGTGTATTGGTCGAACATAACGGCAATCTTATTGGAATAATTACTGAGACAGACATTGTGAGGAAAGTAGTAGGGCAGGATATGTCTCTGCAGGATACTATTGCAAGCAAGATTATGAATTCACCTATATTGACTGTAGACGCTGAAGCATCTATTTTGGATGCCAATGATACAATGGATAAGCACAACATCCGGCATTTGGCTGTATCGGAAGAAGGGGCTATCGTAGGAGTAATTTCTGTGCGAGACCTTATTCATCCCATGAACTTGAATGAGGAACCTTATTAAATGCCTCAATCGCAATCAAAAGATAAATATCAAACGGTTGTTCCGGATATTGATTATTTTGAAAGACAAATAAAGTGCCAATATGCCTGTCCGATTAATACTCCTTCCGGACAATATGTAACTGCTATTTCTAAAGGTGAGTTTGGTGACGCGGCAGTCCTTGCCCGCGGTCCAAATCCTTTTGCCGAGATTTGCGGGAGAATATGCGCGGCACCCTGCCAGAAAGCCTGCAGACGAGCTTCTTTTGATGAAACTATTCAGATAAGAATGTTAAAAAGATCCGCTATGGTGTATGAAAAAGTAGATACTAAAAAGCAAATCCAAACGGGGGATAAAGTGGTTATAATCGGCTCAGGACCCGCTGGAATGGCTGCAGCAGACTATCTTGCCCGGCGTGGATACAGAGTTACAATCCTGGAAATGCTTGACGAGCCCTCAGGAATGTTCGTAGCAGGAATCCCGCGATACAGGTTAACCAATGAATCAATAGGAGAAGATATTGATCCTATTTTGAATTTGGGTGTTGAGATACGGACAGGGGTTAAAGTCGGGCATGATGTTACTATTGATGATCTTAAAGAAGAAGGCTTTAAAGCAGTCATCGTGGCTATAGGAGCGCAGTTGAGCAGAAAAATACCTCTAGATGGGCTTGAACTTCCCGGAGTTTTGCAGGGAGTGGAAGTGATGCGAAGCATTAACACGGGGAAACGATTGGCTTTGGGCAAGAAGGTAGTTGTCATCGGAGGAGGAAATGTGGCTATGGATGTTGCCCGCTCCATGGTTCGTCTTGGCAGAGAAGTCCATCTTACCTGCCTGGAAGCAATGAAAGGCTCTACTGATGGGACAGATTTAAGGGAAGAAATGCCCGCGGATCAGGTGGAAGTTGATGAAGGTATGGAGGAAGGGGTCATTATTCACTGCTCCAGAGGACCGAAAAAAATCGTTGAAGAAAATGGTCGTGCTTCAGGCCTCTTAACTATTGGCGTCGAAAAAGTATTTGACGAAAAAGGACGTTTTAATCCTACTTTTGCGGAAGGGACTGTAAACATTATTGAGGCAGACAACGTGATCCTGTCAGTAGGCCAGATGTCAGATACTTCTTTCCTTGATACTGCTAAAGGTTTCAGAATAACACGTTTCGGGACTATGGCGGTAGAACAAGATTCACTGTATACCTTTGTACCCGGAGTGTATGCGGCCGGTGATCTTGTTTCAGGACCTCGGACGGCCATTGAGGCGATTGCGCAGGGTAAGGCTGCCGGTCAAAGCGTCGATGAATTTTTAAGAGGGGTGGAGCGCAAACCTCTTTATAAAAAGGCTAAAATGACTGTTATTCCCAAAAGGGACTGGCATGTTAATTATACTCATATCCCGCAACAGAGAATGCCAATCCTTGATGCAGAAACAAGAAAAAACAGTTTGATGGAAGTGGAAACAGGATTTTCAAATGAGATAGCTATGAAGGAAGGTTCTCGTTGCCTTCAATGCATGGTCAATCCTATTTTTGACGGTTCCAAATGTATTCTCTGCAGCGGCTGTGTCGATGTATGCCCGCAATACTGCTTAAAAATAGTTTCTGTTGGCATGCTTGAAGGGGATGAAAAACTGCGAAAGGTAATTCTCAATCATTATGGAATCTCTTTGGAAGAGTTTCAAACTGGTGATTACAAGAAAAAACTGCCTGAAGGCGGTTCTGTTATGCTAAAGGATGATGATAAATGTATCAGGTGTGGACTCTGTGATACCCGCTGCCCAACAGGCGCTGTTACCATGGAATTGTTTGAAGTGGAACCGCAAACAGAAGGATATAATGCGGTTATTTAGCAAAGTTAACTATTGCTATTAACGATATATTAATATTTTTCTTTAATACGGATAGTAGCATTTGCTTACCACATCAAAGGCTTATACCGGCTGATTTCGTCATGCCAAGCCTGCTAAAAAATCATACTAATTTTTTTTAGAGGAAGTGCTTTATGCCAAAAACGGAGAACAAAAAATGCTGTTCAGAAGAAGACTTGCAGCTTTCAAGAAGAAACCTTCTTACACTTGCGGGTTGGGCGGGACTATTGGCATCTCTAACAGCATCAGTCGGAGCCACTGCTCGATTCATGTTTCCCAACATTGTGTACGAACCGTCACCCATAATAAAGCTGGGCAGTGTCTCTGATTATGCAGAGGGGACCATCACTTTTGTTGAATCCGAACGCATATTTGTTTTGCGGGATGACAAAGGGTTTCGAGCCCTTTCAGCTGTATGCAAACATCTGGGTTGTACCGTATTTTGGGTGGAGACCACCAGTACCTATGACTGCCCCTGTCACGGGAGTGTTTATGACACTACTGGAGCAGTTATTGCCGGGCCTGCTCCCAAACCCCTGGATTGGCTTGAAATAAAAAAGTCTCCTGACAAACGTCTTGTGGTAAATAAAATCAAATCTATATCCAAGGATGATTATCTTGTAGTGTAGGAGGTAGAAATTGGAAAATAAAAATGACAAAAAATTTGATATTCAAGAAACCCTGGCCTTCCTTGCCTTTGAGCTACCTGTAAAATTATATAAATCCATTATAAGGCATGGATACCCTGATTCAGACAAGAATAAATCTCTTCTGATTTTTACAAACTTCTTTTTGCATATCTTTCCTGTGAAAGTAAGGAAGCATGCGGTTAAAGTTCGCTATTCCTTCTGTCTGGGCGGCATTACTCTGTTGTTGTTTATTATTCTCACTATTACCGGAGTGCTTTTGATGTTTTATTACGTCCCTTCAACAGAAAGAGCTTATCAAAGTATGAAGGACCTGGAATTTACCGTTTCCTTTGGGTTGTTACTGAGAAACATGCATAGATGGGGCGCTCATGGTATGGTGATAGCGGTATTTCTTCATATGTGCCGTGTCTTTTATACCGGTTCTTATAAACCGCCGAGAGAATTTAACTGGGTTATAGGCGTTATCCTTTTATTAGTAACTCTCTTCCTCAGTTTTTCCGGATATCTCCTCCCGTGGGATCAACTTTCGTTCTGGGCCATTACGGTAGGGACTACTATTGCCACTTACGCCCCAATGGGAGATTTGCAAAAATTTGTTATGCTTGGAGGTAATACTGTAGATCAAGGGGCTTTGATCAGGTTTTATGTGGCGCATGTATTTCTGCTGCCTCTTATTGCCACTATTTTAATCGGTCTGCATTTCTGGCGTATCAGGAAAGACGGGGGGATGTCAGGACCGCCTTTATAAAAATTCCAGATTCCAAATATTCATTTTGGGAGTTAATTTGTAATCTAAAATTTATATTTTAAGATTTATCCTTTCAAAGGAGAACTTTATGCCGGCAAAAAAAATCGACAAACAAGATATTTTCCCCAAGGGTTCCGGAAAAACCTACGGCCTTTTGGAGCTGGTGGACCAGGAATCCCACATAGAAGCTAAGGAACCGGATGATACGATTTTTTCTTTCCCTCACCTTTTGACTCCAATAATGCTCTGCACAATAGTGGTTACCATTGGAATAACAATAATTTCCATTCTTTTTGACGCCCCTTTAGAAGAATTCGCAAACCCTGTTAAGCCCCCTAATCCAGCCAAGGCGCCATGGTATTTTTTGGGTCTCCAGGAAATGGTTGCGTATGACACTCTTATTGGAGGAATTGTAGTGCCGGGACTTTTTGTTGTGGGCCTTATGGCTATTCCTTATATCGACCGCAATCCCCTCGGAACCGGGGTTTGGTTCTCAAAAGCCCGTCCAATCGCTATCACTTTATTTACTATCTTTGCTGTTTTTAACATTATTGTAATTATCACGGGGACCTTCATGAGAGGTCCTAACTGGGCCTTTTTCTGGCCCTGGGAAGATTGGGGACCCGGCCATTAAATTAACCGCCTTCGGCGGGACT
>DASCNB010000047.1:0-23655 GCA_036011265.1 Nitrospinota bacterium
TTGAACGCTTGAATTTTATTTCCGTCTCTTCAAATTTGATTCCTTCAGGATTCAGCAGCGCCCGCTTTGCAACTTCAGGACATGACATTTCTCCGGACTCTTCAAGAATATCATCGACTTTATTTATTGCCCGTGGATAGACAGCGCATGTATCGCAAAGATATTCTTCTCCAAAACGCTCTTGCAAAACACATAATCTATTAGGGGAAAGAAACGGGCAGAAGCCGGTTGTGGAATCATTTTCTATTTTTGCATATTTCGTATCATTGGAACCGGACTCCAACCGCGTTATATTTTTATCAAGTTTTTCTTTTAGTTCAACCTTCGAAATCATTTTATATTTGTCATAAGTTTTTTTATCAATGGTAACCTTCCAACTCCGGCAACAAACATCTTCACATTCAGAACCTATGCATTTGAACTCTTTCATGTATTGCGGAAGCCGAACTTTAAAAGTTTGATGATTCGTTAGATTTTGCAATTTTTACGTTCCTTTTCATATATTATTAGGAAATTAAATAAATTAGTGGTGATATGTTATCGGTAGATTAAGCTATTTCTTAAATAAAAACCGATTTAAACTAAAAGGGAAGATATTTACATAAGGAGGGATATTGACAGGCTGCCCAAAATCTCAATTTCAGAGTTACAGTAAAACACTTTTATAGCTTAATAGATAATAATATTATCAATAAATCACACTCAAAACATCAATTTACGTTATATTGTGAGCTAACATAACACTTTATGGCAAACTATTGGTTTTTTTCCAGTCGAACCGCATCTTTAAAATCTAACCTGCCATCATACAGAGCTCTGCCAACGATAACACCAACAACTCCTGATTTTTTTAAAGCAAGAGTATTTTCTATGTCTTTAAGCTCTGACACACCGCCCGACGCAATTACAGGGATATTAATAGATTCAGCTAATTCGCGAGTCCTTTCTAAATTGGGGCCTGTCAGGGTTCCGTCCCTCATAATGTCAGTAAAGATAATTGCTGAGACCCCGTATCCTTCAAATTTTTTAGCCAAATCAGAAACTTTTTGTTCTGTTTTTTCTACCCAGCCCCGGACAGCTACAAATCCATCTTTTGCGTCGATACCAACCGCGATCCTGCCCGGATACTTTTCGCAGATCTCTTTTACAAAACCAGGTTTTTCTTTTGCAACAGTACCCAGAATGATCCTGTGAACACCCATATCAATAAATTCATCTACTGTCTCAACATCACGGATTCCTCCCCCTACTTCTATTGGGATGCTGATATTTTTTAAAATATTTTCAACTGACTTTTTGTTTACCGTATTTCCTTCAATTGCCCCGTTCAGGTCAACCACATGCAGCAGCCCGGCGCCAAGGTCTGCCCATTTTTTAGCCATCTCAGCAGGGTCATCAGAATAGAAAATTTCCTGATCCATTTTGCCCTGAACAAGCCTCACACATTTTCCATCTTTAATATCTACCGCGGGGATTGTAAACATATCAAACTATATCTCCGAAATTCTTTAATATTGTTAAGCCTGTTTGCTGGCTCTTTTCAGGGTGGAATTGAAACGCAAACATGTTGTCCCGGCAAATACCGGAGACAAACTCAATTCCATAATTAGTAGTTGTAGCGACAACTTCTTTATCCTCTGGCACAACATAATAAGAGTGAACAAAGTAAAAATATGAACTCTCCTGCGCGTCTTTCAGCAAAGAGATTTCCTTTTGTTTTGAGATAGTGTTCCATCCCATGTGCGGTATCTTAAGCCTGTCTCCATTTTCCTGAGACAACTGAAGATCTTTTGAAAACCGTATTACCTTCCCCGGAACTAAATCCAATCCCTTTGAACTCCCAAATTCAATACTTTCAGTAAAGAGAAGTTGAAGTCCCAGGCAGATTCCCAGGAACGGCTTTTTAGAATTTACGCAATCCTTGATAGGTGCTACGAGATTAAGGTCATTCAGGTTGTTCATGCAATCCTGAAACGCCCCGACGCCTGGAAGAACAATAGCATCAGCATTTCCAACAACTTCAGGGTCACCGGAAACAACAGCCTTGTGTCCAACGGCTTCAAAACCTTTCTGAACACTGCGGAGATTGCCCATTCCATAATCAATAACAACAATCATAATTTTTCCTTCTGAAAATATAGTCGTCAGGGGTCAGGGGACGAGGGTCAGATTATGATAACATAGCTGATCCCTGCTCTATTTACAACACAGAATGTTGCATAAGGCGCTGTGCTCTGCATAAGGCACTGTAAAAGGCAAAAACCAAACAGTGCCTAAGCTTTGCATAAGGCACTGTAAAAGGCAAAAACCAAACAGTGCCTAAGCTTTGCATAATTCGCAGTGCTTTGCATAAGGCACTGTAAAAAGAAAGACCTAAACAGTGCCTAAGCTCTGCATAAGGCACTGTAAAAGGCAAAAACCAAACAGTGCCTAAGCTTTGCATAATTCGCAGTGCTTTGCATAAGGCACTGTAAAAAGAAAGACCTAAACAGTGCCTAAAAAAGGAAAAAACCAAACTGCGACTAAGCTCTGCATAAGTCGTTGTAAAAGACAAAAACTAGACAACGACTAAGCTTTGCATAAGTCGTTGTAAAAGACAAAAGCTTAACAACGACTAAGCTTTGCATAAGTCGTTGTAAAAGACAAAAGCTTAACAACGACTAAAAAATTTTTAAATCCCAATCGAGATTTTGGTAGTCTTATAGAAATGAACCAATTAAAATAGGTTACATGGAAATGTTTAAAAAATTTAACCTCCTTTTAATTATCCTGTTTTGTATGCAACTAAACGCCTCGGCAGAAACAAAAAAAGAATACGAAAATGCCATATTTGCCGGCGGTTGTTTCTGGTGCATGGAACATCCGTACGAAGAAATAGACGGAGTACTTGAAGTTATTTCCGGTTATACAGGTGGAAAGGAGAAAAATCCCACTTATGAAGAGATATCGAAAGGCACTACCGGTCATGTAGAAGCCGTACTGATTAAATACAAACCAGAAAAAATATCCTACCCAAAACTCCTTGACGTATTCTGGAGACAAATAGATCCCACTGATTCAGACGGTCAATTCGCGGACAGGGGCAGCCAGTACAAAACCGCCATCTTTTACTTAGATAATGATCAAAAAAGACTGGCGATAAAATCAAAAGAAAAATTAGATAAATCCGGGACATTCCAGAAACCAATAGTTACTGAAATCAGAAAGGCGGAAAAATTTTACCCGGCTGAAGATTACCATCAGGATTATTATAAAAAGAACTCCATCAGGTATAAAATGTATCGATTCGGATCAGGGCGCGACCGGTTTCTTGAATCTGTTTGGGCAAAAAAGGAGAAGGAAATGGGTAAAGATTCTAAAAAGAGATACAAGAAAATGAGCAAAGATGAACTGAGAAAAAAACTTACCCCTCTGCAGTATCATGTTACTCTTGAAAACGGTACGGAAAGACCTTTTAAAAATGAGTACTGGAATAACAAAAAAAAGGGTATCTATGTTGATATCATTTCAGGAGAACCTCTTTTCAGCTCCACGGACAAATTCGATTCCAAAAGCGGCTGGCCAAGTTTTACCAAGTCTATTAAACCGGGGAATATTATTGAAAAATCAGACTGGTCTTTTTTCATGAAAAGAACGGAAGTCAGAAGCAAACATGCCGATTCCCACCTTGGCCACCTCTTTGATGACGGGCCAGCTCCAACCGGATCGCGTTATTGTATAAACTCCGCTGCCCTTCGGTTTATTCCAAAAGAAGATTTAGGAAAAGAAGGCTATAAAGAATATGAAAAGCTTTTCTAGGGGGATGTGGCAGTACTCTTTGCACTGCAAATTGATAAAATTGCGTTTTTTATAGCAAAGTTTTTTAACACACCCCGTCCCGGCGGGACACCCCTCTTGTTAGAGGGGAATTCTCTCCCCAAATTCCCCCTTAAAAAAGGGGGATACAGGGGGTTGTAATTTTGGTTGCGGCCACTGGCCGCTCTCCGCAGTAATACTTTTTCACCGCACCCCAAGGGCACTTCCTTCGGGCGCAAGATCACTGAGAAAGAATTAACAAACAAGTATGGCCTCCTTAAAAAAAAGACTGCCGACCAATGTAACGGGAGATTTTTATGTTGATAAAACCTGTATTAATTGCGGAACATGCAGGTTCATTGCTCCTGATACCTTTAGTGATAAAGATAAAAAATCACGGGTTTCCAATCAACCTGAGACGGAGGAGCAAAAACACCGTGCCCTGATGGCAATGATTTCCTGCCCTGTATCTTCCATAGGAACAGAAGAAAAATATGATTTATCAAAAGCCCTCTCTTCTTATCCTGAACCGATAGATAAAAACGTATTTCATTGCGGATTCCATTCCAAGTCCAGTTATGGGGCTACAAGCTATCTCATTAAACGGCCGGAAGGAAATATCATGGTGGATTCACCCCGCTTTGTTAAAGTATTGGCCAGACAAATAGAGGAGATGGGAGGCGTCAAATACATGTTCCTGAGTCACAAAGATGATGTGGCAGACCACCGGAAATATCACGAACATTTTGGATGTGAAAGGATCATGCATGTTGATGATCTTACAAAAGATACCGAAGATGTGGAAAGAACAATCCGGGGAATTGAGCCAGTGAAACTTGAGCAGGATATGTTAATTATTCCTGTTCCCGGCCATACAAAGGGGTCCATCTGTCTTTTGTACAATGATAAATATTTATTCACAGGCGACCATCTGGCTATGAATCCGAACCGCTCGCATCCTACGGCCTTTAATAACCATTGCTGGTACTCTTGGGAAGAGCAGATAAAATCGATGAAAAAAACCGCAGAATACAGTTTTGAATGGATCCTACCCGGACATAGTCTGCGCTGTTATTTCCCTAAAGACGAAATGGCTGAAAAAATGAAGATGTGTGTCGATTGGATGGAAAAGAATTGATTTTGGCCATCCCTGGCCTCAACCCTACGGGCGGCCTTCCTTCGGAATCCGTCCAATTTTATCATCATGATAAAATTGTGCTTTTGCCCGAAGACCGCGCTAAACCCTCCACTTGTCATCCTGAGCCTGCCGAAGGATCTCCTGCCTTTGTGCCTTTTTCTTTCATCTTTCCTCTGTCATCCGTCTACTGTCTTCTCCTCAAGGCAATAACTTTGACACAACACTTTTTACAGCAGCACCGGTGGTTTGTCCTTTAACTTTTCCCATGACCGCTCCCATCACCTTGCCCATAGCGGATTTATCAGTAGCTCCAAGTTGTAAAATAGTTTCCTTTACTATTTTTTCTAATTCTTCGTTAGAAAGCTGCGGCGGTAAATAATCCTGCAGGATTTTAATTTCCGCCTCTTCTTTTTTCGCCATCTCTTCCCGGTCACCTTTACGAAACAGTTCTGCCGCTTCGTTGCGTTGTTTGATCATTCGGGAGATCAGGGAAATAACATCATCATCTTTTGCTTCTTTTCTCGTCTTCCCTGACGTCTCAAATTTCATAATTTCCGTCTTAAGTAGGCGGACAGTATCCAGGCGAAGGGTTTCCTTTTTTTTCAGAGCATCAGTCACATCTGATGCAACGCGTTCTTTTAAATTTGACATGAGTAGATTTTAAACTGTGAATTTTGAAATAACAAATATTTTCTGTAACCTATTGGAATAAATGGAACACGGATGACACTGATTTTAGCTTCGCAGATTCGCCCATAGAAGAGTTTCTGAGAAGACTTGAATTCGCGGATATTTTTTTAGCCTCTCGATTTCTTCGAGATGACCTCAAGGTTTTCTTATTAGTCCTTTTCTCGAAGTAATCTTGTAGTAATCGTGATGCCAAACTTTTTTAATCCTTGGATCCTGCCCCCTGAATTCTGATCCCTGATATGCTATATTGATAAATCATCATGATCAAAGTAATAGATTTAAGTAAATCATACGGAAAGCAGACTCTTTTTGAAAATATTTCTTTTAATATTAATAAAAAAGAACGCGTCGGTTTAGTGGGTCGGAACGGCCATGGAAAGACGACTCTTTTTCGTCTTTTATTGAAGCAGGAAGAATTTGATTCCGGCACAATATCGATTCCAAAAACTTATATTATCGCCCACTTGGGTCAGCATATTCATTTCACAAAAGATACAGTTCTAAACGAAGGATGCCTCGGGCTTCCCTCAGATCAAAAGTATGACCATTGGCGGCTAGAAGAGACGCTTATGGGCTTAGGGTTTTCTGAAGATGAATTTCATCGCCCTCCTTCCGAATTATCAGGCGGCTACCAGGTAAGACTCAACCTGGCAAAAATTCTTGTTTCCGATCCTGATTTCCTTCTTTTAGATGAACCTACGAATTATTTAGACGTGGTCTCTATTCGCTGGTTTACAAAATTCCTGAGAGCCTGGCAAAAGGAGTTGATCTTGATTACCCATGACAGAAGCTTTATGGATAGCGTAACGACCCACACCATGGTAATTCATCGACAAAAGGTCAAAAAAATTTCAGGCAACACGGAAAAATTATATAACCAGATCGCGCAGGAAGAAGAGGTCTATGAAAAAACCCGGTTAAATGATGAGAAAAAAAGAAAGGACGCGGAAGTTTTTATTCGCCGGTTTCGCGCGAAAGCCAGGCTGGCCGGTATGGTGCAATCACGGATTAAAGCTTTAAATAAAAAAGAAAAACGAGATAAACTTGATAGAATTCCGCCCCTGGAGCTTTCTTTTAATGCCGCTCCTTTCGCCGCGAGATTTATGATTAGTGCCGATGATCTATCCTTTTCATACAATAATCCCCCTCCCTATTTAATAGATGATTTTAGTTTCGCCATAAAAAAGGATGACCGGATAGGAGTCATTGGTAAAAACGGTAAAGGGAAATCCACCTTATTGAAAATATTAGCTCAAACATTAAAGCCACTCAAAGGGGAGATTAAAAAACATCCTAACTTAAAAATTGGTTACTTTGGCCAGACAAACAAAATCGAACTGCATCCGCAAAAAACCGTTTATGAAGAAATTATGGCTGCAGATCCGAAATGTACTCTTCAGAGGGCCCGGACCATCGGCGGTTCCCTGATGTTTGAAGGAGATGATTCTTTGAAAAAAATTTCCGTTCTATCGGGAGGAGAGAAAAGCCGGGTTTTACTCGGAAAGATTTTAACCTCCCCGTGTCATTTGTTGTTATTAGATGAACCAACTAATCATCTGGACATGGAATCCTGTGATTCCTTAATGTCCGCGATGGACTCATTTGGCGGGGCAGTTGTTCTGGTTACTCATAACGAAATGTATCTCCATACCCTGGTAAACCGTTTGATTGTTTTTGACCGAAATAAAATAACCCTCTATGAAGGAACGTATCAGGACTTCCTGGATGATGTCGGATGGGAAGATGACGAACCTCCCAAAGAACGCTCAAAAAGAAAAAATAATCTTTCCAAAAAAGAGGTAAGAAAGCTCAAAGCAAATATTTTAAATGAAAAAACAAACGTTCTGGTCCCTTTAAAAAATGAAATAAAAAAAACAGAAAAGCGTATTGAAAATCTTGAAAAAAAGTTAAACAGTAACAATAAAAAACTTATTGAAGCCTCAGAGCAAGGGGATGGGAACACCATCACTGATCTTTCCAAAAAGAACCATCAATTCGAATCAGAATTAGAAGAACTATATAAGAATCTCGATGAATTGACTTCTTCCCACGAAGAAAAATCAAAGGAATTTGAGAAAAAGCTTGAAGAGCTATAGCCACGAAGCCTCAAAGAAAAACCTTTTTTACCACGAAGCTCACGAATTCAAGTCTTCATAGGCATTCTTCTGAGGGCGAATCTTGGTTGGTTTATACCAAAAAATCACGAAGCACACGAAGAAATTCCCCCTTAGAAAAGGGGGATCAAGGGGGTTGTGATCCCCTCCTGAGAACTTGTCCTGAGCTTGCCGAAGGAGATGTGGACGCATAGCGGACGGAGTGTGTATTGTCCATGCCATTGCTGATGGCTGATAGCTGACATCTGAGTGCTGACCGCTGCATTAAAATGCATGCAGGCAAGAAAAGATGTTAATGCAAAAACTCTATTTAGAAAAAAAGTCAACAGAAGAACTGACCCTCCGAATACAATTAAAGAAGGATTACTTCTTGCCTTTTAAGTGATCATCCCTAAAGATAGTCCACTGATTTTGAACTTCGCTTGGTAATATCATCGATATATTACGAAGAAAGTTACCTTCCTCTGATAAATCTACTACAAAAGGAAAACCAAGCTGAACTATTACGACAGGATTATGATTATTCGAGTTTTTATCTACAGTTATTTGTGCTTTTGGCATAAAACTAGAGTTTGCAGGAGCGTTAAAGGTTAAATTCTTAGGAACAATAAAGCTTCTTGCACCAGTGCCCTTCATTACATAATCTCTAATAGGATCAAACCTGCTTTCATTGCACTTGTTTTCTCCCCAAAAATAACAAATCCCTTCAAAAGCAATTTTTGTGATGGCTCTACAAAACTGCTTATTTGTTCTAAATTTTTGCTTTACTTTAAAACTAACATATCCATTTCCAATATCCTCAGGCTTAGTCATTTTTATTTTGCCTAGTTTGTCAGGAGAAACGCGTGTTCCATCAGGAGCAGCTATAACACGAGATGATTGGTTAATAAATATCCAAGGGTTTTGTTTATCTCGTGATCCTGCAATGCCAAGCTGATCAATTCGCTTTGGTTTACCTCTTTTTGTTATGCCTGTTCCCGTAAGAAAGCCCAGAAACCCTATTTCTTTTATTAAAAAAGTCTCCAGTGTGGAAGTCCAGTTATTGCATTGTAGGCATACTTGTCCATCTTTGAGAATTAGCTGAGAGGCACCAAGAAGCCCTTCTGGAAAAATATGTGCTACATGTGGTTTTCCTTTTTGTTCTTTCTGGCAGTAAATGCATCTCATTTTCTCATTACTTTTCCTTCAGCAATTTGTCAATATATTAGGTTTGACCATAATTCCTAATGGGATGTTATTTTTTTGATAATATGATCAGGCACTTAACAGCTTCTTTGCTCACTGCAAAAGGCAATAGATCAAGTCACCTCTTGACTGCATAATTTTTTGTTTATATTAGAAAGCCGATAAAGAGATCAAATTTGTCAATGGTTTTTATATGCAGATAGAGTTAAGTCAACAATAGACCTGACCTTTTCTTAAAGACCGCAAAGTATTACTTTGAAGCAGAATGCCTACCACTCAATGCTTGCTTCCCCACCCGATTTTCTACCACCTTTAACTCTTCCAGTAGATTTATTGCAACTAGGGCATTTTCAATATCCTTTCTCTCCATTGGGAGATACATGCATGCGTGTATCGCTAACTATAAATACTTTTTGACACACTGGACATATAAACGCTGCATTGTTTCCTTCCCAATCTTCGTCCTGTTGAAGGTCATCTGGGCTTAATTTCTTAATTGTCATATTATTTTTCTAAAGAGGTATAACTATTTAGCTAAGCCGACGCAAAAACGTATTTGCGGTCGGTTCTTACGCGGCTAGTTAGGACTCAACATTTCTTCAAATCTGATATGAATTCTGATTCACTCAAAGCTAGGATTATTAACTCTTTAATATTTTCCTTTAAAAAACCTATTATTGCATCATGGCTTTTAAGAATTTAAAATTCAGCTTCAAAATTTGGAATACTCCCATGTGCCAAACAACTTCTATAATTATAAAGGGTCCGCCAAATTTTATCTTCTTTTGCATTAAGAAAAAATTTATTGTACTGAATGGTTCTTGAAAATCGCTTCATGAGTAGAATAATCTTATTTCTAAGTTGGTGACTTATTGAATCAAGGGTTTCTGTTAATCGTGGTTTGTGGGTAATGAGAGCTTCTATAATGGAAAAGTATCCGATAGTTAGTAATTCTGATTTTTCAGGTATGTTTCTCAGTGAAAAAAAGTTTTTTATTGCATGATCAACGAATATAAAGTTGGAAGATAGGTTTTGCCTAAGGTTATAATATTCTTTTATTTTTATGAGTTCATCTACTTTGACTTTGGCAGCATTTGAATTCACTTCATCAAATGATGAATATTTATCCCTTAAATGAAGTGGTATGAATGAATAAGCAAATGGTTCACCCTGCTGGTGAGATTCTTTGAAAAAGATCTCAAAGGCAAAATCTAGGTCATGTGGAAGAAGGATCGCTGCGTATTGCAAATCACGAATTAATGAATTACTCCCTTCGAAAGCAAGAACCCAATATTTCCATTTATCAGGTGGCAATGCTTCTCGTTGATAAGATGTGCTCCCTTCATTTCGCACTTCTTTTATTATGGCTTCATATGGAATACCAAAGTTTTTAAGTGGATAAGTCGGGTATTCATTTAAGTACTCTTTTATTGATTTGATTTCATTATCTTTTGCTTTTCGAAAAAAGTACCCTGGAATTATTTCTAAGGGCAAATCGCCCTCAACATCTATGTGCGTCAGAATAAATGATAGCCCACTTTTAAACATTTTTTAGTCCTAACTTGTTTATATACAGAATTATTATTGTGAAGGAGTCACGTCTCCTCTTGGCTGCATGTGCAATTCCTTGATACACCAGAATCACTGCTTGTAATATTAACAACAAAAGTAGCAAAGCTCAAATGATTTGCGAAGGGATATAAAAAGCAGGTGTCAGGGTTCGGGGATCAGGGGTCGGTGTTCGGAGAACGGAAGATCCTTCGACAGAGCCTGTCCTGAGTTTATCGAAGGGCTCAGGATGACAGGGGGCAGTGGTCAGTTTGCAGTTAACAATTAACAATTGATCATTGATTTATCTAGCAAAGCCACGCTAAGCTCATGTCAACCCTGTTCAAAAAAAATAGCCACCTTTTAGCTTGACAGATACACATAAAATAACTAATATATGTGTATGAAAAGAACGAATATTATCATTGATGACGCTCTTGCTGAAGAAGGGATGCGGTTAGCCGGAATCAAGACGTATAAAGAGCTTGTTGGCAGGGCGCTAAAGGACTTTGTGAGAAGGGAAAAACAACTGGGATTAAAAAAGCTCAGAGGAAAAATTCAATGGACGGGTAATTTAAAGGAAATGAGGATGACGCGGGGATGAACCCTGTATTAGTTGACACCAGCGTCTGGATAGACTGGTTTGCACAAAAAAACCTCCCTCATGTCTCTGAGTTGGATAAACTGATTGAGAATAGAGAAGATATTGCCCTCTGCGGCCCTATCTTAATGGAAACTCTGCAGGGAGTGGAAGATAAAAAGCAGAGGAAAACGGTTGTACAGGAATTTTCAAACCTTCTTTACTTTGAAACCAAAGAATCTTTTTTCACCGGGGCTGCCGATCTCTATTTTTCTTTAAGAAAAAAAGGGGTTACTATCCGAAAATCTATTGATAATCTTATTGCCACGACTGCCATGGAATATGATTTGTACCTCCTTCACAATGACCGGGACTTTAAAGAAATTGAACGACATTCCAAACTAAAAGTTTGGAAGTTTTAAAGGAGTTTTATCTAAATGAGTAATGAGCCGAATAAAATTATCTATTCAATGATTCAAGTAAGCAAGCATCATGATAAAAAGCAGGTGCTTAAAGATATTTCGCTTTCATACTTTTACGGCGCCAAGATAGGAGTTCTCGGACTAAACGGATCTGGGAAAAGTTCGCTCTTGCGAATTCTTTCGGGAGTCGATACCGATTTTAACGGTAAAACCGTCCTCGCCCCCGGCCATACCATAGGTTTTCTTGAGCAGGAACCGGTACTGGACGATGCAAAAACAGTGAAGGAGATTGTTGAGGAAGGAGTTCAGGAACTGGCTGACCTCCATAAAGAATACAACAGTATCAATGAAAAATTCTCGGAGCCAATGTCTGATGATGAGATGAACAAACTTATTGAGCGTCAGGGAAAAGTACAGGAAAAACTGGACACGTCAGACGCGTGGGACTTGGATTCACGGTTAGAGATGGCTATGGACGCGTTACGCTGCCCTGAAGGAGATAGTTCCGTTAAAATCCTGTCCGGGGGAGAAAGAAGGCGGGTGGCCCTTTGCAGGCTGTTGCTGCAAAAACCTGACATCCTGTTGCTCGATGAACCGACAAACCACCTTGACGCAGAATCCGTTGCCTGGTTAGAGCATCATCTTAAACAATACCAGGGAACAATAATAGCCGTAACCCATGATCGTTATTTTCTCGACAATGTGGCTGGTTGGATTCTGGAATTAGACAGGGGACGCGGAATTCCCTGGAAGGGGAATTATTCTTCCTGGCTGGAACAAAAAGAAAACAGGTTAAAAAATGAAGAAAAAGGGGAGAGCCACAGGCGGAAAACTCTGCAACGAGAATTGGAGTGGATTAGGATGTCCCCGAAAGGACGACACGCAAAATCAAAGGCGCGAATTAAATCTTATGAATCGCTATTAACCCAGGAAGTTGAAAAAAGAGATAAAGAGCTGGAAATTTATATTCCTCCCGGACCCCGGCTCGGGAACCTTGTTATTAACGCGGAGAATGTTAGCAAATCATACGGGGACAAACTTCTTCTTGAGGAGATGTCATTCACACTTCCCGCGGGCGGCATTGTCGGCATTATCGGCCCAAACGGAGCGGGAAAAACAACGCTCTTTAAAATGATCACCGGTGTGGAAAAAGTTGACTCAGGAAATTTCAAAACAGGAGATTCCGTAAAGCTGGCACATGTAGATCAGAGTAGAGACGCGCTTGATCCTGAAAAAACGATTTGGGAAGTTGTTTCAAACGGGCAGGATACTATACAACTTGGAGGCAGGGAGATTAATTCCCGCGCTTATGTGGCTAGATTTAATATTTCAGGAAGCGATCAGCAAAAAAAGGTTGGTATTTTATCCGGAGGTGAGAGAAACAGGGTGCAGCTCGCAATGATGCTAAAAGCCGAAGCAAATGTTCTTTTGCTTGACGAACCGACCAATGATCTTGACGTTAATACCATGCGCGCCCTGGAAGAGGCGATAGAAAATTTCGCGGGATGCGCTGTAATCATAAGTCATGACAGATGGTTTCTGGATAGAATAGCAACGCATATGCTGGCCTTTGAGGGAGAGAGCAAAGTCATCTGGTTTGAAGGAAATTATTCAGAGTATGAAGCGGA
Source organism: Nitrospinota bacterium (assembly GCA_036011265.1). Taxonomy (GTDB): domain Bacteria; phylum Nitrospinota; class Nitrospinia; order CAJXCL01; family CAJXCL01; genus CAJXCL01. The sequence goes on from DASCNB010000047.1 coordinate 13,101, forward strand.
CAAGAAAAGCCGGCTTGGAGCGGCCGCAAGCCAACCACACAGAATAAAGTATAGACAATTAACAAGAACGTAATTTAATTAGAAATGAATTTAACCCGGTTTTTTTTCTGACCTCTGACCACTGATACCTGGACCCTGTTTCTTAAGATTTTTTTTTCTTAATCCGCTTTAATATCTCATTTACAAAATATGTATGTTGTTTGTTTCTGGATAAGAAATAGACCGGCTTATAGTATTGCTGATCTATTAGCCCTTTAAATTTACGTATGGTTATTACTTCCGATATTTTATTTTTCACAATTTCCTCTTTATAGTTACATCTTCCTTACTTCCATTTATTCGGCATAATTCTTCCTTAACTTAACAAAAATATAGGGTCTGTCTCATCCGTATAAGCAGGTGTCAGGTTTCAGATCACAGGGATCTCCGTGGTAAAGCTTCCTTTTCTTGCTGAAAGCTGAGTGCTGACCGCTCATAGCTGACCTTTGCTTTTTACCTCTAAGATCACGAATTCAAGTCTTCGCAGGTATTCTTCTGAGGGCGAATCTGCAAAGCTAATTCAAGTCTTCATAGGCATTCTTCTGAGGGCGAATTTTGGTTGGTTTATACCAAAAAAACACGAAGCATTTTCAGGCAGAAATGATCTTAATGATTATGGATTAATGGCAAGGAAGGATGTTCATAACAAAAAAACTCTATTTTGAATAAAAGTCAACAGCTGAGTTGATCAGAATCTTGATTTTTGATAGTTTTAATAGATGGCGTTGTAGATTATTCTAAATCGAAAATATCAATTTAGAATAATCTCTGAATAGATAATTATTTTTTTATGTTTTTATAATAAAACGTCGGGACAGTACTGAAAAAAAGGTAACAATTCATGAGAGATAAACTTCCAATTGGCCAATTTATAGCGGAAAAGTTGTCATTATCTCAAAATGAGCTATCAAAACTCTTAAACATGCAAGAGTATATGAATGAAAAAATTGGAGAGATAGCCTTATTAAAAAGGCTGATCAATAAAAAAGAGTTAGAGAAAACCCTTCTTTTCCAAAAAAAGCAAGGAATCAGCTTTGGAGTTGCTGCAATGTACCTTGGATATTTAAAAAATATTCAAGTGAAATATTTATTAGACGTTCAAGCACAAAATAAATGTAGGCTTGGAGAGTTGTTGATTGAACAGGGTACTGTCAGTACTGATAAATTTAACGAAATTTTGGATGACTATTATCGGCAGAATAAAATTCAAATTACTATTATCTGTTTTATAAAGAGTTTTCTCTTTAAAGATATAAAACAGTCGCTAAAAGAGGATCATTATCATTTTGTTCACTGTTCCAGCAAAATAAAAATGGAATCGCTGATTAAAGAACATGAGCCACAACTAATACTTGTAGATCAGGAATTGAAAAAAGCAGAGAAAATATCAACGAAAACAAAAGGATCAATACCATCAAAAAATATTAAAGTGGCCTATTTAACCACCGGGAATCAGGAGTTAAAAAGTCTTACAGGTTATGAATGTGGTATAGATTACTTTTTACCAATTCCTTTCAATAAAAAGCATCTATTAAATATTTTGATTGATACGGAATTCTAGAGGAAAGAGAAACAGAAAGAATCTATCCTCATTGTAGATGATAGTTCTATAGCTATTGAATCTATAGCTGAAGAATTGAGCGGCAGCGGATTTAAATTCTTGTTAGCTAAAAACGGAAAAGAAGCCGTCGAGATCGCCACATTAGAAAAACCCGATCTTATTACTATGGATATTAATATGCCTGTGATGGATGGTTATGAGGCGTGTCTTCAGTTAATAACTCAACAAGATACCAGTAATATTCCTATTATTATTCTTACAACTAATAACACACGTGAAGAAAGAGAAAAAGGATTTGAAGTTGGCGCTACGGAATACTTTACCAAACCTTTTGCGAAAGGGCATTTGAGCGCATATATCAAACATTTGCTGTCAGAACTTAAGTCAGAAAGAACTGAAAAGGTATTAATAGCTGAAGATGATTTTATCGCGCAACAGATCTTTAAAAATTATATGAAAAAATATGGTTTTGGATGTGAAATAGTAGGAGACGGAAAAAAAGCGTTAGAAGTTCTTGAAAATGGCTTTCAACCCGCAGCTGTTATATTAGATTGCCTGATGCCGGTGATGGATGGAATTGATACATGCAGGATTTTAAAAAAAAATGAGGCTTATCGGCATATTCCAGTCATCATGGTGACCTCAGCGAAGAATAAAGATGACATAATCGCCGGTCTTGAAGCAGGAGCTGATGACTACATTACGAAACCATTTGATGGTGATGAATTAATTGCGCGGCTTGAAGCCCATATAAGAAATTACTCGCTTGTAAGAAAACTGAAGGAAAGTGAAAATCAATTCAAAAGTTCATTTGAAAATGCTCCTTTAGGAATGGCATTAGTTGCACTAGATCATCGTTTAATAAGTGTTAACAAGGTTTTATGTGAGATAACAGGTCTTTCAGCAGAGGAATTACTTGCCACATCATTTCCAGATATTACGCACCCTGATGAAAATGACTATAGTTTCATTCAAGAAATGATTGAAAAAAAGAATTCTTTGTTTCAGGGAGAAATGAAATGGATACATAAATCAGGAAAAATACTTTCAATTTTACTAAATGTTTCCCTGTTAAGAGGTACAGATGGGCATCCCATTCATTTTATTTTTGAAATACAAGACATTACGAAACAGAAAGAAGCTGAATCACAAATTCAACTTGCAGCAAAGATTTATGAAAATATCATGGATGGAATCATCGTTACGGACAGGAAAGGAAATATAGAAATTCCTAATCCTGCATTTCTGCAGATGACAGGCTACTGTGCAGATGAAACTATAGGTAAAAATCCAAAATTTCTAAAATCTGGTCGACATGAGCCTGCGTTTTACAAAGAGGTATGGGGTTCTCTTGCCAATACCGGACAGTGGCATGGAGAAATTTGGAACCGTCGAAAAGATGGAGAAGTTTTTTTAACATGGGCTCGTATTAATTCAATAGAAGATAATAAAGGAGTGCCTACCCATTTTGTGGCAATTTATAGCGACATTACTGCTCGTAAATTACAGGAAAAGCGTCTTGAATACCTGGCCAACCATGATGCTTTGACAGGTCTACCCAATAGAATATTTTTTAGAGATATATTAGACCAAGGATTAGCCAGATCAAAGCGATTTAAAGACTATGTAGTTTTAATGTTTATAGATCTTGACAAATTTAAGCCTATTAATGATTCTTTGGGTCATGAGGCTGGAGACGCTGTGCTTAAAGAAGTTGCCGTTAGATTAAAAAACTGTGTTCGTCAATCTGATACAGTTTCTAGATTGGGTGGTGATGAATTTGTTGTTATCCTGCAGGATGTAAAAAAGAAGGAAGGAGCTTCAATTATTGCGCGCAAGATGCTTGAAAGTTTATCTCGCTCTTTTAAGGTCCATGATAATGAGTGTAATATTGGAGCCAGCATTGGTATTAGCATTTCTCCTTTAGATAGTGAAGACGCTGAGGTACTTATTAGTAATGCTGACGCGGCAATGTATCGTGTAAAGGAAAAAGGGAGAAATGATTTTTTGTATTTTCATGATATCTCCTAAAAACAACGAATGTTCAAAAAAGTTTTCTGAACAAATAAAATAAAAAATCTTTTTGTATTTAAATCAAGTCTAAATTTCAGGAACTGTTATGAAAAGAAAGATTTCTATAGAGTTAGTTACTTTGACGACAGTGCTTGTTACCGTGACAGGCATTGCGGTAGCATTCCTGTTTTTTTATTTGACTAATTCTATCCTGATCAGCCAGGAGCTTAGAAATATAAAGGATGAAGTTTCTCTTCATTCTGTGACTATTGGATCAAAATTCACCGTTATCGAAGAAGATGCCCGTTTTTTATCTAACACTCCACCCATACAGGGCATTGTTCGAGCGGTAGCGGGAAAGGGTATAGATAAAATCGGGGGTTCCTCTGAAGAACAGTGGCGTATCCGCCTGGAAACCATCTTCAGGGAATTTATAAAGTCAAAACCCAACTATCTTCAATTGCGCTTCATAGGCGTAGAGGATATGGGACGAGAGATTGTGCGGGTTGATCGTATTGCCGAGGAAATAAAAGTAGTCGAAAGTTCCAACCTGCAAAGGAAAGGAGAAAGCAGATATTTCAAGGACACGACAAAACTAAATCCGAATAATATATATATCTCTGATATTGAGCTAAACCGTGAACATGGAAAAGTTGCTATTCCCTATATACCTGTTTTAAGAGTCGCGGTCCCTGTTTATTCTGAAATCAATAACAAAGTTTTTGGAATTATTATTATCAACATGGATTTTGGCTCAACAATTAAGAAGCTGGAAAAAGAAAACAAAAAAGGATATAGCAAATTCTACTTAACAAATGATAAAGGAGACTTTCTGCTTGCGCCAGAGGGATTGTTAACATTTGCTTTTGACCTGGGAAGTAAAAGTCTCGCCCAGGAGAGATTCCCACAATTAAGCAATTTCTACCGGCTAACTTCTAAGCTTGTGGATCAAATGGATATCCCTGAGGATAGGGACCATGGAGATGTAAAATATATTACGAAGATACAATTTGATCGAGGTAATTCGGCACGTTTTCTGGGAATTATAAAAACAGCGCCTTATAGCGAAGTTGTCGAAGAATCCACAAAGGTCTTTAGCTATAGCACATACATGACGGCTATGCTCATTCTCGTGGCTATAGCCATAGCTATTTATTTCTCTAAAGTCCTTGTCAGACCTGTACTGGCAATTGCCAGTGCAGCAGAGGAGGTATCACAAGGAAATATGGATGTACAAGTTAAGGTAGACGCGAATAACGAAATTGGTTTCCTGGCACAAACATTTCAAGAGATGATATTTAAACTTAATAAGCGGACAGGTGAGTTAAAAAGAGCATACGCCGAAATGGAGCAAAAAGTTGAAGATCGTACAAAAGAGCTTCGTTATAGCGAGGAAAGGATAAGTGCCATACTTGAAAGTGCTTCAAATTCAATTGTGACTATAAATGAAATGGGAACCATTGAATCCGCAAACCCGGCCATTGAAGATATGTTTGGCTATTCCGTCGATGAAGTTATTGGAAAAAATGTAAGCATTTTGATGCCTGAACCATATAAAAGTGATCATGATGACTATCTAAATAATTATTTAACCACAGGGCAGAGAAAAATAATTGGTACTTGGCGTGAGGTGTCCGGATTAAAAAAAGATGGCTCCGAGTTTCCAATTAGCATAAACGTATCCGAAATTGATGTTGCTGGAAAGCGTATGTTTACGGGTATTATGCACGATATCAGTGATTATAAGAAAGCTATGGAAGCAGTTGAGAAGGCAAATCAGGCCAAAAGCGAATTTCTTGCGTCCATGAGCCATGAGATTAGGACCCCCATGAATGCCGTTATGGGAATGGGTGAACTTCTCAACACAACTCAACTAACTGATGAGCAGAAAGAATATGTTCAATCTTTAAATTTGTCCAGTGAAAGCCTCCTGCGAATAATAAATGACGTATTGGACTTATCAAAAGTCGAAGCGGGTCATCTTGAGTTGGAGAAGATCAGGTTCAACCTCAGTAACGTTATTAATGAGACGTGCAATCTTATGGGTGTGCGCGCAAGAAACAAAAATCTTGTTCTTACCAACCAGACAGAAGCGGATGTGCCGAAACATCTTACGGGAGATCCTGTCAGGCTGAGGCAGGTGATCACAAACCTTTTGAGTAACGCTATCAAGTTTACAGAAAAGGGAAAGATTGAGATTCGAGTTGATAACTATAAACAACCTGACAATCAATCTGTAATTATACGATTTTCAGTAAGAGACCAGGGAATAGGTATTCCTGATAGTAAGAGGGAAAAAATATTTGATGCTTTTTCACAAGCGGATTCATCTACTACGCGAGAATATGGCGGTACCGGCCTTGGTCTCTCGATATCCAAACTTTTAGTTGAAAAGATGGACGGTAAAATATGGGTAGAAGATAACGTGGGGGGTGGGAGTATTTTCTACTTCACTTCCAGGTTTGGCATACAAAAAAAAGAAGAAGTAGAAGAAGAAACCATCAAAGCTACCTGCCCATACGGTGGTACTCCTATAGAGGATTTAGAAGCTTTTGAGAGATGTACTGACTGTAGCCTGAGGGAAGGCTGTGTTGCCAAAAGAATTTTTTATAAATCCGATGCCCTGAACATTCTTCTTGTAGAGGATGACTCGATAAACCAGAAGGTGGCTTCACATATGCTTAAGAAAGAAAACCATAATATTTCTATTGCAAACAACGGTAAAGAAGCAGTAGATGCAGTTGCAAAAAACAGCTTTGATCTTATTTTAATGGATATAAACATGCCTGTAATGGACGGATATGTGGCTGCCCGGGAAATAAGGAAGATAGAGAAGGAGACGGGAAAACATACTCCTATCATTGCCATAACCGCTCTGGCCTTTAAGGGAGATGAAAGGAAGTGCTTTGAAGCTGGAATGAACGGTTACATCTCAAAACCAATCAGTATGCAAAGTCTCTATTCGGCAATAGGTAAGAGTGTTGATAAGAAGTTTGAATTGCGTTTGGAAGATGAGACCGGGAAAACAAAAAAAGAAGAGAATAATAAAGAAGTCATTGAGGTGATCTTTGATAAGGAAGCGGCCCTAAAAGGAGTGGAAAATAGTGAGGAATTATTAAGAGAAATAGTTGAGGTTTTTTTCACAGAGATTCCTGATTACTTATCTGAGATTAAGAAAGCTATTGAATGTTCTGATGGGCATGCTTTGATGAAGGCAGCCCATAAACTTAAGGGAGCGTCTCAAATCCTCGGGGCAAAAGTTGTTTGCAATAAGACGTTAGAACTGGAGCGAATCGGAAAGGTAAATAATTTAGAAAATCTTGGAGATATTTATAGCTTTCTGGAAAGTGATATGGAGCACCTCAAAAAAGAATTAAACCAGTTCATAAAGGGAGCGTAGTACGAAAGTTTTAATTGCAGAAGATGATAATATGTCCCGCCTCAGACTAAAGGGATTACTGGAAAAGTGGGGTTATGAGGTTGTAGTTTGCGTGGACGGAAAAAAGGCATGGGGGAAACTTCACGAAAAAGAGAGCCCGCGACTCTTAATTCTGGACTGGTTGATGCCTGAAATGGAGGGCGTTGAGTTATGTCGTAAACTCCGGAAAAATAGAAACAAACCTTATGAATTTATTCTGCTGCTCACCTCCAAAAAAGAAAAAAGCGATATCATTGAGGCTATGGAAGCCGGAGCGGATGATTTTTTATCAAAACCATTTTCCCCTGATGAACTTAAAGTAAGAGTAGCAGCAGGAAAGCGAATTCTTGAATTAAATGATAAACTGGTCAATTCAAAAAGATCAGAGGCTATGCTTGAGATGGCTGTCAATGTGGCTCATGAAGTTAATAATCCACTCAGCGTCATAAAGATGAACGCTGAAATGCTTATGAATAATACGAATAAAACCGATCCGGACTATGAATCCTTGAATAAAATAAAAGAAAACACAAAAAGAATTGCCGAGTTTGTAAAAAACATACGAAACATACGCAGTCATAAATACAATATCGATCCTCAAACAGGAACTTTTCGCAAGGATTAACCGTAAAATTCCCGAAGAACGCCGGAGAAAATCTATAAGATTCCAGACAGAAAAACCGAATTATGGTTGCAATCCCCTCTTGAGAGGGGTGGCTCCGAAGGAGACGGGGTGTGTAAATCTGCTCTTTAAATTAGACGGCTTTAACCGTAGTCGCCACGATAAAACTTTATAGATTCTGTAGCAGCTAACGCCGCAGTTTCATCCGCCAAGCCTTTTAATGGAAAATCGGATGATAATTTTGCGGATATCTCTTCCAAACTGTTTCCATCTTTTTTTAACAACTCGGCCAGAGGAGAAAATTTGCTTATATCTACTTTCGGGTTTTCAAGAGCTGATTTAAAAAACTCGAGCCGTGTCAGGAGTTTCTCTGTCATGGCAATCAATTTCTCACGATCTTTTGCTTCTCCGGCTTTTCCCACGGAATCAAGTGAAGTCAATGGGATATGTTCTGGAAATTGAGCGCCTGCCGTCTGCTTTGTTTGACCTGCCATTTCGCTCTTCGCTCCTTTAATTTTATTACTTTCTTCCGCTAAAACTCTGGAAAAGTCCTGCTTCCCTTTTACTCCGTCCTTTTTTTGAGTTGGTTTAAAACCGGCTTTCCCTAATTCATCCGGGCCAAAAATTTTCATGGTGAATCTCCTTTTTAGTTGGTCATCGGTCCTTGATCAATAATCACTGCTTAACGAGCTATTTCCAAAATCGAATAATGACAATCACGGTTCTACCTTCCTCAACCTTTTTTATATGTTACATAATCTAAATCCTGTTTAGTAAATATTTAGCAATTCGCGTGCCAAAGCCTAAACCGTGCCTTCATTTTTATACTCATTGAGCTTATTTCTAAGAGTACGGACATGAATTCCTAACATTTCCGCTGCTCTTTGCCTGTTATTCTGTACTTCTTTCAGTGTTTTCAGGATAAGTTTTTTTTCCATTTCCGCCATTGTCACACCGGCGTCTATCTTCACCTGCTGTAAATCGCCGGTCTTCTCTTCGAGGAAAATATGTTCCACTTCGATCATATTCGAAAGGGAAATAATTACCGCTCTTTCTATCACATTCTCAAGTTCCCTGATATTGCCGGGCCAGTTCTGTCCGGTCAGAACCTCAATAGCTTTATCGGAGATAGTCTTTTTTTTAAATCCATTTTCAGAGCAATGTTTTTCAAGAAAATAATCAATTAATGCAGGTATATCTTCTTTTCTCTCCCTTAAAGGAGGGACAATTATCGGGATGACATTAAGCCTGTAATAGAGATCTTCGCGAAATTTTTTTTCATCCACATATTTTTTAAGCTCCCTGTTGGTAGTCGCTAAAATTCTAACGTCAATGGGTAAGGATTTTTTACTTCCTACCGGGTCTACTTCCTTTTCCTGGATTGCTCTCAGGAGCTTAGCCTGGAGCTGGATATCCATTTCGCTGATCTCATCAAATAGAATTGTGCCGCCATCAGCTAATTCCATTTTCCCGATTTTCTTTTCAATAGCCCCGGTAAATGCCCCCTTTTGATGTCCAAACAGTTCACTTTCTAAAAGTCCTTCCGGAAATGAGGCGCAGTTAACAGCAACAAAAGGTTTCTTCACTCTCGGGCTTTCCTGATGAATTAATCTGGCAATCAGCTCTTTTCCTGTTCCGGTTTCACCCTGAATAAGCACAGTAGATTTTCCTCTGGCAACCTGTTGGCATAAAGCGATAATTTCATTAATTTTTGAAGAATTTCCTATTATTTTTCTGTATTCAGTTTTATTTACAGATTGTAGTTTGGGCTTATCCACGGGTTTTTTCTTTGTTTCTATAAGAAAGCGGGCAAAAGAGTCCAATTTCCCCTCTTCCAAGGGTTTGGGCAAATAGTCAAATGCCCCTTCTTTCATGAACGACACCGCGTCTTTGATGTCCGGTTTTTTTGTGAGGATTACTACAAGTGAGTCTTTGATTCTTTCCCGGTTTTCCTTTAAGAAAGAAAGTCCATTTCTTTTTTTCCCGTCATGCTCGAAAATAACAAGAGAAACAGTACTGTCTAACTGTTTAAAAACGTCTTCAGGCGTGGCGGAAGTAAGCACGTTAATACCGTACTTGCCTAAAACTTCATTATAAAAGTTTTCTTCAGGGTTGTTTTCAACTATTAGCACTTTGAAAACCATTTTGATATAGTATCATTTTTTTGTAGAAAATCTATGAAAGTTAATATATAATTGCGGTTACTTATTTTATCATTTTTATAAACATTTGATTTTTAAGGCTATGGCAAAAATTAAGAAAAAAAGGACAAAGAAAAGAACGGCAAAAAAGAAAGTAGCAAAGAAAAAAGTTTCCAAAAGCAAACCGGTTAAGTCAAAAGCGAAGAAGAAAAAGGCCGCTAAAAGAAGACCTAAAGTAAAAAAAATTAAAAAAAAGGTCCTTAAAAAAGTAAAGAAAAAAGCTAAAAAGACCAAAAAGAAGAAAGTTGCGAAAAGAAAAATAAAGGGCAAGACAAAAAAAAGAAAAGAAATCAGGAAAATAACCACAAAAAAGAAGCCTCAACAAAAATTAAAAACTGTTAAAAAAGTCCGTGACGGAGAAATCAAAGAAATTGAACAAATGCTTTTGGAGCAAAGAGCCGAGCTTTTAAGATTAATTTCCAGGTCTTCAGCATCGGAAAAGGACATTTCCAAACTCGAACGTGGCGACCTTCAGGATATGGCGGCAACCAGCCTCGAAAGAGAAATGACTTTTGCCATGGGCAGCCGGGAGAGAGAAGAGTTTCAGATGATTAACAAAGCTCTGAAAAAAATTACTTTAAAAACTTACGGCATTTGTGAAAGCTGCGACGAGATGATAAATATTAGACGGCTTAAGATAGTGCCTTTTGCGCCATACTGCATTGAATGCAAATCTTCTATGGAACAAGAAATGTCGCCAA
>DASCNB010000048.1:0-12488 GCA_036011265.1 Nitrospinota bacterium
ATCCTGAGCAGTCTAACTTCGGAAGCCTTTCACATCGAGAATTTTTCTTTTATAGCGGATAAACTCAAAAGAAGTACAGGGATATGCACTATTTCTTTTATCCAGTTTTATGAAAAATCGAGTGGTAATTTTAAAAAAATCACCGAACAGCATGGAGTCCAGTTTGACAATCCTTCTAAGGAAAAAAAGGTGAAATTGGCAAAAACTTTGAGAGAAACAGCGGCGAAAAATGGAATAAAGCTCAGGAGTTGTTGTGACAATTCTTTATTGTCCGCGGGCATTCCAAAAGGAAGCTGCATTGGTCCTGAATATCTTTCACTTTTAAAAACTGATTCCTCTGATAACTGGAAAAAGAAACCCACAAGAAAAGAGTGTGCCTGTTTCGAATCGGTTGATATAGGGACTTATGAAACCTGTACTTTCGGCTGTTGTTACTGCTATGCCACGCGCAGCAGAGAATCCGCGTTAAAACATCTCAATAATTATGATAAAAGCGACTCCATCCTTGTAAGGCCAAAAAGATTTAACAATAAAAATTTACGATTGACGAATGAAAAAAAATAATTTAGCTTCTTCATTTCTTCGAGATTACTCAAGATTGAAAAATTAAATCATGAAGCCATCTTGAGGTAATCGTGAGGCAAAATCCAGTATTTAAGGTGATCTCTGGATTCCCGCTAAAATCAAAACATTAAAAATATCATCAAAGTTAATACTTCGATTGCCTCATTGATAAATCCAAAATGGTCGCCGGTAATCTTTCCAAATGATTTTAACAATAATTGATAAAAGATGGTTGTAAAAATAGCAATTACAATTAAACCTGTTAAGCCTATAATATCAAATAGATAGATTGAGATTAAGCAAGGCAGGATCGTTGACAGCATGAAATGTTTTTCTTTCATCTCTTTCTGAAATTTGCTCCCCAGCCCGCTATGTTTCATCTGGCTGCTGAAAAAAATTGCCAGCACCATGGTCCACCGGCTTGCCATTGGGAAGATGATTAGAGCGTAGATCTTTAAACTTTGATCGATAAAAGCTATTGAATTATATTTTAATAAAATAAGAAAGATTACCGATATGGCCCCCATCGCTCCTATCCGGCTGTCTTTCATGACCTTCAGTTTTTCTTTCGGGGATTTTACACATCCCAGCCCATCAAATGTATCGGCAAAACCATCGATATGAAGACCCCGGGTAACCAGGGCTAAGAAAGCAACCTGGATAATAGCGGTAATATCAATCGGTAGAAATGGAGAAAGGCAGTATTCCAACCCTGCCAGTCCTATCCCGAGAGTTAGGCCGACTAAAGGGAAGTAGATGGTCGACTCTGCCAACAATTCCTGGCGAAAACTTTTTACTTTTAAAGGAAGTATTGTAAGAAACTGAAAAGCAATAATGATTTTATCCATCAGGTTCCTTTGACTGTTACAGGTTGAAAAAGAGTCATTACGGTATCAGAGAGATGAGTTGTTATCAAGAAAATTGGATATGCCAATTTTTGAAGTTCCCTGCAGCAAGCCGCGACTACGTTCGCTAAAAACTTTCAAAATTTTGATTGGAATTTATTGATATTGCCGTGCCATAATATCAGCGAATTAATGTTCGCTACTTTGTAAAGCAAATTATGGAGAAAAGTTATTATGTCTGAACAAGTCATGACCTGTCCGTATTGTAATAAAGAAATTCCTCTTTCTGAAGCCATTTCCCATGAAATGCGGGAAAAGTTGCAAAAAGAATTTGAGGACCAGTCTAAAAAGAAAGAACAGCAGCTATTTAAAATGGAGCAATCCCTTTTGCTGAAAGAAAAAGAACTCGAAATTTCAAAAAAAACGCTTAATGAACAGGTTGCGGAAAAGGTAAAACTTGAAAAAGAAAAAATAGAAAGGGATGCGAAACAGAATGCGAAAGAATCTGTTAATGTAGAATTAAAAGACCTTCGCGAAGAGATAGAAGAGAAGGAAAAAAGATTACAGGAATCCCAAAAAGCTGAACTGGAACTTAGGAAAAGTAGACGGATACTTGAAGAGGATAAAAAAAACTTTGAGTTGGAAATGACTAGAAAACTTGATGAAGAAAGAAAGAAGATTCAAGATGAAGCCCTGAAGAAGGTTTCTGAGGACCACAGATTCATAGATTTGCAAAAAGAAAAAAAGATAAGTGATTTAAATAAGAAGATTGAAGACTTAAAAAGAACAGTAGAACAGGGGTCGCAGCAAACCCAGGGGGAAGTTTTAGAGCTTGAGATTGAGGACATTTTGAAATCAAACTTTCCCCTGGATCAAATTGAGCCAGTACCAAAAGGCATAAGGGGCGCGGATATCCTGCAAAAAGTTCATAATCAATCAGGCCATTATTCAGGAACAATTATCTGGGAGTCGAAACGCACCAAGGCATGGGGTAACGGCTGGATCGAAAAACTGAAAGATGATCAGAGGGAAGTCAAAGCGGAAATAGCGGTCTTAATGTCAACAAGCATGCCAAAAGAGATAAAAAACTTTGCCCATTTGAAGGGCGTTTGGATTACCGATCATGCTTCAATGGTCGGCCTTGCTACCGCGTTACGGCTTAGTCTTATTCAAGTCGCAAACACTAAAATAGCAGCGGTCGGTAAAAATGAAAAGATGGAAGTATTATACAGCTACCTGTCAGGTACGGAATTTAAACAAAAAATTGAAGCAATTGTTGGAACTTTTTCATCTATGAAGCAGGATTTAGACCAGGAAAAAAGAGCGATGACAAGGATATGGTCGAAAAGAGAAAAGCAAATTGAAAGAGTCGTTCATAACATCAGCGGGATGTATGGAGATATGCAGGGAATAATAGGAGCTTCGTTGCCTCAAATTAAAAGTCTGGAATTAAAAAAATTGTCTGAAGGAGACAATTTGGACCAGGCCGGTGCTAACGACAAACCGGAGGGAGAAGATTAAAAAACCAGAAAAAATAAAAGTATTATTTTTGTGCACGGGAAACTCCTGCAGAAGTCAGATGGCAGAAGGATGGGCGCGGTTTCTGAAGAGTAATGAAATCGAATCCTATTCGGCAGGCATTGAAGCTAATGGCTTAAACCCTGATGCAGTCAAGGTTATGGCCGAAGCGGGTGTTGATATTTCACGCCAGAAATCTACAGAGGTGGATGAACTAAAAGAGGTTCAATTTGACTTCGTTATTACACTTTGTAGCCATGCGAACGAACATTGCCCGCTATTTCCCGGAAAAACAAAAACAGTCCACGTTGGGTTTGATGACCCGCCGAAACTGGCAGCAAATTCTAAAACAGAAGAAGAAGCACTTAACCATTACCGAAAAATACGTGATGAAATCAAAGCTTTTGTCGAGCGACTTCCCGCAGTTTTGCCACGGAATTAGCAAATAAATTAAAAAAAATTAAACTCTTTTCACAGAAAATTCCCGGCGGTCTCACTCTAAACCATACAAGTACAGGGCTTGTATAATAAACATTGTTCCAGTATTATTATATGTTTATTCTGCTAATGCCGAACGGAAGAAAGAACAAGGTTTTGTTTTTAAGAAACACTATATAAACGAAAAATTATGATAAATTTACCGAGAAGAACAAGCATTATCGCGACGATCGGAACGGTCACAGAATCAGCAGAGATGCTGGAAAAATTGATGAAGGCAGGAATGAATATAGCCCGCATCAATATGTCTCACGCGAAACACGATCAGGTACGGAAAGTTGTCACGAATATCCGGGAAACCAGCCAGCGTCGTAACTACGCGGCAGGCATTTTGATGGATGTCCAGGGACCTGCTATCCGCACGGGTGAATTGCAGGAAGCAATGCATCTTAAACCGGGTGAACGAGTTGCTCTAACAGTAAGAGGTGAAACTTCTGACGAACACCGTTCAGTCCATGTGAATTATGATCATCTCGTAGATGATCTAAAGGTCGGAGACACAGTCCTCATAGATAACGGAGAAATCCACTTGAAGGTATATGCAAAACACCGAAACCAGTTGCATTGTGAAGTGATTACGGATGGTGTGCTTGGAAGCCGTCGTCACATTAATCTACCCGGTGTGCGGGTTAATCTACCAGCGCTTACGGACAAGGACCTAAAGGATATTGACCTGGGGATTGATCTGGGTGTGGATTTCTTTGCCATGTCTTTTGTGCGCGAGGCCAGTGACATACTTAAATTAAAAGGAATTCTTGATTATAGAAAAGCTCCGCAAAAAATTATTGCCAAACTCGAAGATCAGCAGGGAATTTCCAATCTTGATGAAATCATTGAAGTCGCGGATGCAGTGATGGTAGCTCGCGGTGATTTAGGTATTGAGTGCCCTTACGAAGAACTGCCAATTATCCAGCGGCGTATGGTGAAAAAATGTATCAGCAAGGGGCGACCGGTTATTGTTGCCACGCATATGCTGGAATCCATGATTGAAAACCCGTCACCAACACGGGCAGAAATTACAGACGTTGCAAACGCGGTTTTTGAACAAGCGGATGCCATTATGCTGTCGGGCGAAACATCGACCGGGAAATATCCCGTGCAGTGTATTGAGTTAATGAATCGTATTGCCCGGAGGACTGAGCGTAGCGGCGGTGCAGGCTATGCGGAATTGGCGGAACTGGACAGCGAACAGGCTAAACTTATGAAAGCAGCCTGTGTTTTGACGGATGAACTTGAGGCCAAAGCCCTGGTGATATTTACCCGGACAGGCAGTACCGCGCGTCACGCGGCATGGTTGCGGCCGGAGAACACCACCATTTATGCTTTTACCAATGATGCTAAATTATATAATCAAATGACCCTTAACTGGGGAACCGACCCTTTCCTCATTCAGTTTGATGAAGATGAGCCATCGAATACTGTAGATGCGGCATTGGAAGTATTGAAAAAATATGGTCGAATAAAACAACGAGAGACAATTGTTCTGGTGACCGAGGTCAGGGTGAAGAACAAAATGGTTGTTACCATCCAGATGAAAGAAGTGGAATAATATTTTGTTTTAATTTTAGAGTTTGCAAACATCAGATCAAAGTTTCGGAGAGAGTATGAAAGGAATAATTTTAGCAGGTGGTTCAGGAACCCGTATGTATCCCATTACCCGTGTTGTTAGCAAACAACTGTTGCCGGTGTATGACAAACCCATGATTTATTATCCCTTGTCAGTCTTGATGCTGGCAGGTATCAAAGATATCCTCATAATTTCCACTCCAGCAGATTTACCTAAATTCCGCGATCTTCTTGGGGACGGTTCTCAATGGGGAATCTCTTTATTCTATGCCGAACAACCCCGTCCCGAAGGGTTGGCTCAGGCATTTATTATTGGAAAATCATTTATAGGTAATAAAAGGGTTGCTCTTGTTCTAGGGGACAATATATTTTATGGACATGGTCTTCCCGAGATTTTTAGTAGATGTGCCAAACTCGAAAAAGGAGGAATTATTTTTGGTTATTTAGTGCGAGACCCCTGCCGGTACGGTGTTGTCAGTTTTGATAAAAACCTCAGTGTGATTGGTCTCGAAGAGAAACCTAAAAATCCAGGGTCAAAATATGCTGTGCCCGGTCTTTATTTTTATGACAATGATGTGGTAAAAATAGCGGAAAATCTTAAACCTTCGGCCCGAGGAGAGTTGGAAATTACGGATGTAAATTTGGAATATCTGCGCAGGGGAGATCTTAAAGTAGAACTTTTAGGACGCGGATTTGCCTGGCTTGATACAGGTACCCATGAGTCTTTACAGCAAGCCGCCAATTATGTGCAAGCGGTCCAAGAGCGGCAGGGCCTGAAGGTTTCGTGTATAGAGGAAATCGCTTTTAAACTCGGCTATATAGACGCAGAACAGCTAAAAAAACTCGCCGCTGAAATGCTGAAAAATGGTTATGGACAATATTTAATGGATTTATTAAATGACGACGAAAAAGGAAAATAAAAAGCAATGACATTAAAACTCATTAATACATCGATACCCGACGTTCTTTTGATTGAGCCGAAAGTGTATGATGATTCCAGAGGTTTTTTTTTAGAAACTTTTCACCAGAAAAAATATACGGAGCTGGGAATTAATAAAACCTTTGTGCAGGACAACTATTCCCACTCAAAGCAGAGAATCCTGAGAGGATTGCATTATCAACTCCATCATCCTCAGGGGAAACTGATTTTTGTGTTGAGAGGAGAAATATTTGACGTAGCAGTTGATATTCGACGAGGTTCTTCCACGTTTGGAAAATGGTTTGGAGCCAACCTCTCAGCAATAAACAAGCGCCAGATATATGTGCCGGATGGGTTTGCCCATGGTTTTTGCGTGTTGAGTGAATCCGCTGATGTCATGTACAAATGCACGGATTTCTATGATGCAGAAGATGAGCATGGAATTTTTTGGTCAGATGAGACGATTGCTATCGACTGGGCTGTTAAAACTCCAGTTCTCTCTGAAAAAGACAGCGAATTTCAAAGGTTTACCGAGATTCCTGAAAAAGATTTTCCAATTTATAGAGGGGCCGACGAGGCTCAAACCCGCAACTCCCGCGAAATATCCCCTTAAAAAAAATTAGTTGTAGTACCTTTTTTTGAGTTTTAGCACATTTTTGCAAAGACCAAAGAAAAGTTTCCCATCGATTTATCATCTTCAAATGTTGCTGATTCCAATCAATTCCTCTCTATTTTAAAAAAGTGGAGCTTGCCATTTCTGCAACCACATGACTGTTTATCATGTTGTCAGAGGTTTAAGCACTCATGTACTGACTAATTTTTCATTGTTTGGATTTAGGACTGATTGACTCTACCCCGAAAAACTGATCCACCCTAAAAATTAGTATTGTGATAAAACATTAACAGAAAGGGGGTAATTTTTATGGGGAATAAGCGTTTTCAAGCAGAACAAATAATCAGGATGCTTTGTGAAGCCGATGTAGAAGTGGCAAAAGGTCAGTCAGTAGCCCATGTTTGTAGAAAGTTGAGAATTTCAGAGCATACTATTTTAACTTTATCCTTGGCAAGGTCATGTCCTACACCTTAATCATTACTTTGCTGTTTTCCAGTATCTTTATTTTTATCATAAAATTCAGGGTAGAGTTCTTTAGTACATTTAATACATATTCCATGACTAAATTGTGCTTCTGAATGAGTTTGTATGTAATCTTCTACTTGTTTCCAGTTGCCTCCATCATCCCTTACATCTTTACAATTGGCACAAATGGGTATCAGACCGCTTAATAGTTTAACTTTATCAAGGGCATCCTGTAATTCTTGGTTAGTTTTTTTTAGTTTCTTTTCTACCTTATATTTGTATAGAGCCATTTCAATATTGCTCTGGAGTTCCCCTTTTTTAAAAGGTTTAAGAATATACCCAAAAGGTTCGGTTAGCTTTGCCCGTTCCAATATTTTCTCATCTGAATGAGCAGTAAGATAGACAACAGGAATATCTAATCTGGCTCTAATTACTCCTGCAGCTTCTATCCCATCCATTTTACCTTCTAACTCAATATCCATTAGCACTAAATCTGGCATGTCTTCTTCTGCCTTTTTAATGGCTTCCTCTCCCGAAGCAACAAATGATGAAACTGCATATTCCAGCTCCTTCAAATGTTTTTGAATCAGCTTGAAGGTGTCTTTTGAGTCCTCTACAACTAAAATTTTTACTTTAGGCATACGATATTTCCAATTTACAATTATCGAAATCTGATGTGGTAATTAGGTTTTACAAGTTTACAGTTACCAGAATTGATTTGCAACAGCTTCATGTTTATCTTCCCATAAGGATTAATGCGTGATGATATAATATTTAGGATTGGTGGGGAAGGTCGTTTAAGTAGAATGGGGTGATGCAAACATTGAGAGAAGGTCACCAAATTCACAATGAGTTATCAGAAAATAAGTTTACTCAGGATACACCTGATTATAATAATCCAGAATTATATCGTTTATTTTTTTGAACTCAAATGGCTTCACAATGTAACCGTTAATACCCAACTTAACGCAATCCATTATGTCTGATTTATCCTTTAAGGATGTTGCCATTATTACAATTGTTCTTTTCTTCTCATCCTTATCCTCTAATTTTTTTGCTTTTACTTCAACCGTACGGATTTTTTTTTATGCTTGATATCCAGTCATTAATGGCATGAGTATATCAAGAATTAGTATATCAGGTTTCCATGAATTGTAGATATCCCAAGCTTCTTCTCCATTATTGACTGTGCGCAATCGGAATGTCTCCGTAGAAAGTCCTTCAGTATAAAGCTTTGTGGTTAAAGAGTCGTCTTCCGCAATAAGTAATTTCAGTTTATCCATATACAATTTCTATATTACCATCTTTATCCTGCTCTTAATAAGAGTTAATCTATAATGATAGCATATTCAGGGTTGGTGGGGAAAGGGATGGCATCGATATTGCTGTTTTAAATAGCAACTTAGTTATTATGTCAAAATGATGGCAAATCAAGTTTAACTTTAGAAGAGGAGAGGTATGAATACAGCTAAAAGGAAGGCTTCTACAATGAAATTAGATAATATGTATAGCGTTCAGGAGATGAGAGAAATCCGTGGAATTATAAGGAGAAAGAAAGCTTCGTCCAAGCAACAAAATCAAACATGGCAAGCTTTTAAAAAGATAATTTTTAATTAAGAAGGGGAAATGGACTATTTAGGTGCTGACCTACCCTCCATCGTTCATTACCCCTTGACACCTCTTTAGGGTTGCAGGCATAAGCCACCTGTAGCCCTTTTTTTATGTGGAAATCTTGTATACTGGAAATGGCAGGAATGTAAAAAATATGATGGCTAAATTCACTTAATTCCTTCCGACGAAAACTACCAGAAATACTATAAAACAATGGATTTAAATAAGATAATCGTCGGAAAAATCATTGTAAGCTATTGAATTTAAAGTATAAAAGACTTGAATGTTTATCAAAAAGGAAGTTTTGTTAGCATTTTTGCATCTGCTTTATTTGCTGTTTGTTTCACAGTTATCGATTAATTTTCAATACTTTAAAATAATATTCAAATTTTTGAATCGATTTATAGCTGTAGCGGTCTAAAAGTTGATATTGATTGTTATTATCTAAATTGTAGGAATGGCTTGCTTATCAGCAATTAACTATCTTTTTTGTGGAAGGAGGTGTTTTATTAGTTTTAGGTTAGGTGTTACTCATTTAAATAGGTCATAAATTATCATTATTATAAAAGGAGAATTTTATGTTTTCAGTGACAGAAAATGCAGCGGAACAAATTAAGAAAGTTCAGGTTAATATGAAAGCAGAGGAAAAATGTTTACGTATTTCCGTAGTCAATGGTGGATGCAATGGTAATCAATATCAAATGGATTTTGATACGGACTCTGATGGTGACACCAAAATCAACTCTAACGGTGTGACTATTCTTGTGGATAAGCATTCTGTCCCTTTGATCACTGGAATGAACCTGGACTACGTTGAAAGGCTTGAAGGGAGTACATTTGTTTTTAACAACCCCAACGCAACAGGTGGGTGTGGATGCGGACAATCCTTTAGTACATAGGTCATCTTGCTTTCTTCGAAATAAAGCTATTACAACGGACGCAAGTACAAAATTGGCGTTCCGCAGTAGAAAGTCTATCCGGGGTTATGCCGGGGAATAGCTGGCAATCGGCTATTCTACATCGGTAGATTCCAAGAGTCGGTCTATATCTTTTCTAGAGATATGCCTGAAATATTTATCATTGACCTGTAAAGCGGGACCGTCGTCACAGCAGGCCAGGCAATGGGCAGTAAAAAGGGAATATTTGCCGTCTTTTGAGGTCTCTCCCACTTTTATTTTAAGTTTTTCCTCTATATATTCAACCAGCTCTTCACCACCTCGCAAGGTACATGCCACATTGGTACATATACGAATGAGTTTTTCACCAACCGGTTGAGTCCTGAGCATTACATAATATTCTGCTATATCTTTAATAAATTGGAAGTTCATATCAAGGATTTCACAAAGTTCCCATAACACCTTATCATCAAGATAGCGGTTTTCATCCTGAAGGTAAAACAGGATAGGAAGCAAAGCCGATTGATTGTCCGGATAATACTTTAAAATTTTATTGATTTTTTCTTTTTGGACCGTATTAATTTTAGACATAAATTGTGATTTCGGCAAAGCTGAGCTTAGCTCTGCCATCCCTTGCCGCTTTAAGCTATTTTATTATTAAATTCATCAGGAAACCTTTGTAAAGCGCTTTTAATAGCAGATGATGATATCTGTGGCATAGCACAAATTCCTCCCTCTTTCATGGCTTCAATAGTTTTATGGATTTTACGTAAATTTTCACTTTTCCCCTCTCCTTTTTCAATTTGGAGGAGATGGTAAGTAAGCTCTACCGTTCCTTTTTTACAAATGTCACATTCGTTTTTACAACTTTCATCTCTAAAAAACCTGGCAAGTTTGCGGGTCATTTTTACTATGTCCGCTTGGTCCCCCATGACGATTATGGATCCTGTTCCTAGGGATGACTTAATCTTTTTTAATGAATCGGGATTCATTGTTATATCCAATTCCTTTTCAGCTAAAAAGCCGGAAGACCCGCCTCCCGGGATTACTGCTTTTATTGAATGTCCGTTACAAGGTCCTCCAGCAAACCGGTCGATAATTTCCCGCAAAGTAAAACTCCCTATAGGTATTTCATACACACCCGGCTTTTTTACGTGACCACTGATTGAAAAAAGCATATTCCCCGGGCATTCCCTGCAACCTATAGCGCTAAACTGATCCGCCCCATTATTAATAATGTAAGGGATATTTGAAACAGTCTCTACATTGTTTATTATGGTGGGACATCCATATAACCCTGCTTCAGCCGGATAGGGCGGCTTTTCCCTAGGTGTGGCAGGCCATCCTTCCAGGGAATTAAGAAGCGCGGTTTCTTCGCCGCAAATGTAATTTCCACCCGTTCTAAAAATAATGATTTGCAGATCATAACCAGTATTATTAATATTTTTTCCAAGCAACTTCTTGGTTTTAGCATCCGCAAGGGATTTTTTTAGAATTTTAGTCGCTTCGGCAAATTCTCCTCTCACGCAAATGTAGGCAGTATTAACACCCAGTGCATAAGAGGCAATAGCAACTCCCTCAAGTAATAGATGAGGATTCTTTTCTATAATGAGACGATCTTTAAAAGAGCCCGGTTCCCCTTCTGCGCAGTTACAACAGAAATAAACGGGTTTATTTTTTACTTTTTTGAGAGAACTCCACTTCTCTCCTGTGGAATACCAGCCTCCTCCTCTACCCCTCAAACCCGATGCTTTAATTTCATCAACAACATCTTTTGGCCTATAGCTATCCAGGCATTTTAAAAAACCTTTATAAGCCCCAAGATCAAGGGCGGTTTTAAGTAGCTTTAAATCAGGGAGATCTGTGTTTTTTAAAAGATAAGATTCCATAATGATCAAAAAGAACTATTCATTAATCAATTTTTTTATTATACCAGCTAATAAAAGTTGTGAACTCAAGGAGTGTGATATAAAAGGTAAAGATACGAAAATAAGTGTTTTTAGGGCAGTAAGTTAAAGCGCAGTTTGAGCACATTTAAAGCGTTAATTACTATGCAATTATATTTCACCAAAAAAAGCTAAATATTGAAATAATTGGTTTTAACTCGAAATGATAATGGCGGGGCCGACGGGAGTCGAACCCGCAACTTCCGGCGTGACAGGCCGGTGCTCTAACCAGTTGAACTACGACCCCACCTGTTTTTTTATTCTATAAACCAATAGTAATGAAACTACGAAGTACTCAGAAGATTCCCAGCGCATCCACCTGCAGGAAGTTTCAATGGATGGTAGTATACCACAAAAGTAATCTGCCGCAACTAGAATTGTTTGTAAATAACAAGCACAGCACTTAGAAAAAGCAGAGAAAAAAATGTTTCCTGCTTTCGGCAAAGCTGAACTATATTGCGAATCGGCAACATTGTTTTTTTTAGCAATATTTTATATGAAAAATTAAAACTGATTTAGTGCTCTTATCATCCTTATCTATTTTCCCTGCTTTAGCCTGACGCTAGTTAATTTATTGAACTAATTAATTCATTACCATATACTTAATAACTATGGATAAAGTATTAATACAACAGCTTAATGATATTTTTAAAAGTTTTCCGGAAATCAAATTAGTCTATTTTTTTGGCTCAAAAGCTGCCGGAGATGGGGGAATTCTTAGTGATTATGATTTTGCTTTTTATTTGGATATAGACAAAAAAGACCAAAAAAAAACTTACGAAATCAAAGTCGGCTTACACGATAAAATCAGCCGCTATCTTAAAACTAACAAAGTGGATATCGTTATTATTAATTCTACTCAAAGCCCGGAACTGAAATATAATATTATTAAAAATGGGAAATTAATTTATAAAGAAGAACCTTTTAAGGTTTTAATCGAACCCAAAATTCTTACTGAATATTTTGACTTTCACGAATCTCTTGTAAGACATAAATTAACTAAAGCTTGACCCTCCTGATGACTGATTTAAAAGTTATTGAAAACAA
>DASCNB010000049.1:0-13126 GCA_036011265.1 Nitrospinota bacterium
TTTGGATCGATTTCAGGCATTGTGTCCATTTTTTTTTCAATGTAGTTGAAAACTTCACCAATGGTGATTAACTCCCCTACACCATTCAGAAACATATCGATTTTTTCCTCATTAACTCTGACAGTTTTTCCCATTTCCAGCATCTTTTTATCTTTCTTATTTATCACTGTTTTCGGTTTTGAGTCTGCCTCTTGTAAAGGTTTTTCTTCCGGTTCAATCGACTCCAATAGTTTTTGAAGCTCATCAGTAACAGAGGAAAAATATTCTATCATCAACTGATCCATGTCAAATTCCTGTATTTCAAAAAGAGAGATACTTTCCTCTATTTCCACGATTACATTTTCAATTTCCTTATCCTGCTCCTTTTTAAGAATTTCAACCATGGTTTTGAGATTAATGAAATATTTATCGATCTCCTGACTCTTTAAATCTTCCCCCTCCTTGCATTTTTTCAAAAAGTTGTTCCAGGGAACAAAATGTTCCGTTATATCTGTTTTCTTAAAAAACCATCTGGTTTTTTGTTCTTTTTCCTCTTTTTCCAGCATGACATCATCGGTCTTCATGAAGCATTTCTCCAGATTCTCCAGTTGCTGAACAAACTCGCTAAATTGTGAATCTGATTGAAGGATATCTTTTACTTTTTCAAAAGCTTCAAGACTACTTTGCGCGCAGGTATCAACACTTAATATGCCAGAGATAAGCTTCTCCATATGCTCATCCAGTTTCTTTAAAAAATCCTTATCAGATTTTCTCCCTTCGGAATGAGCTGTTTCCTGATTTCTTAATATGCCATGAAAGATGCTCTTAAGATGATCTACTCCTTCAAATAGCAATTCAATAATCTCATGTGATGCCTCCCCTGTATTATTTTTTACCCAATCCATTAAATCTTCCAGTTTATGGGCAGTATCTTTCAGGAGTTTAAAATCGAATATGCTCGCAGATCCTTTTATCGTGTGCATCCTTCGGAAAATGGTCTTTATAAGTTCCATGTCTCTCGGGTTTTGTTCCAGGTTGACCAAATCATTATCCATATCGCCAAAAGCCTCTTTTGTTTCTGTGATAAAAATGTCTAAAAATTCAGATAAATCTTCTTCGGGCATAAGTTCTCACATTTAGATAAGTTTAGATGCGAAAGTGGAAGGTGTGCTGTTGTTTAATTCTTTAAGATGATCAGTTAACAATAACTGAAAAAGTCTATAACAATATTATTTTAAATCCGGGGTTTCTTAACTTCCTTTAATAACTTTTCTAATGGCGTCCATAACAGCCTTATCATCAAACGGTTTGACAATATAGCGTTTTGCCCCTGTTTTGAGACATTTCATTATGACCCTGGCGTCCGAAAGAGATGAGACCATAATAATATTTGCATCAGGGTATTTTTCGATAAGCTCCTCTAGTACCTCTGTGCCCATCTTTTTAGGCATCTCTATATCGAGGGTCATCAAGTGAGGTTTATGCATCTCAAAAAGCTTAACAGCCTCTTCTCCATTCGTTGCCTCGGCTAGAACCTCGATATTATTTTCCTGCAATATCTTGGTCATCATGGCACGCATGAGAGGGGAGTCATCCGCTATTACTGCCTTGGTCCCAGTCATTTTTTTTCTAAAAAATTTTTATCTCTTAAAATTTAATTGAAACGCAAAAACAGTGTGTAGTCAAGAATATTTTTTAATTTTTATACGGTTTAAATGAATGCGGATGATTCCTTTTTATTATAGTTTTACTTGATTCAAATGAAAACGTTTGGCGAGGGAATTCCTCGAAGCTTGCTTCGGGGACCTTCAACATCAATTGAACTTTGTCCATCTTTATGTTTTAATTATCAAATAGATGATATTAACTTTGAGAATGCTTTTTATAAACAGGTAATAGGCAAACAAAAAATGAGACTATTTAGAGTGTTCATTCTGGCTTTTTGTCTACTATTATTCTCCTATGCTCCTGCCAGTGCAGGTGTCAGGAAGGCTCCTGATTGGCTAATATCCGAATGGATCAACAGTCCGGGTGTGACTTTAAGTGAGCTGAAAGGTAAGGTTGTTATTATCGAGTTTTTTCAGATGTGGTGCCCGGGTTGTAACAAGTTTACAATTCCTCTGATGAAGCAATGGAACAGGACTTTTAAAAACCAGATTGAATCGGGTAAACTTATAGTATTAAGTATTCATACTGTATTTGAAGGGCATGATTATCAAAATCCCGAGCGCTTAAAGTCATTCGTAAAAGAAAAAGGTATAGACCACCTTGTAGGAATCGATGTCCACAAAAAAGGCGAATATATTCCTGAAACAATGAAAAGATACAGAACAAAAGGGACCCCGGAAGTAGCAATTATCGATAAAAATGGCTATATTCAATTTCAGAAATTCGGTGGTTTCAATCCGGCTATAGCAGAGAATTTAATCAGAAGACTTATCAACGAACCAACCTGAGAATATTTTTACACCGGCCCGAAAAGTAATTTTAACCTCGCTTAACTCTTGCATTGGCAGATGATCATTGATTTGACAACTCCTCGAAATGCATCTATATTAAAGTATCACTCAGGATTTATTTGAAAAACCTTTTGCGTAAAGGATTTTTTATGAGTTTGTTGGACAAATATAATGGTTCTTTATTAAAAATTATTGGAATTGCTATTTTGCTTTCAATTTACGCGGGACAAATTAGTGGTTTATATGCAGGTGATAACGAAAGCTTAAGGGAGCTAAAAAGGATTGGGATTGAGGAGTTTCATATCCATAGCAGTTTAAAAAATCATAAATTTCAGCCAATAGATTCTGGTACTGGAATAAAAGTCGCGGATATTTTTTATAAAGAGCTTGCCTCTTATCAACATTATGATTTAACTGCTCCTGCTGAAATACCTTTCAGAATAGAGCTTGTCAAGGCACCAGAGGGTACAACTGAATTACCGGCTACAGTTGATCAAATAAATAAGCCGGAATCCGGGCTGACTGAGGAAAAAAGTCAGAATTTGATAGAAATACCTGATACCAATTTAATTGATTTAGATTCTATTGTTACCAGAATTGTTAGAAGGTATCATGAGTCAGATTTTGATGCCGTGGTTACAGGGGTCATAACAAAGTATGATGGTAAAGATGGCTCAGCCATTGCTGCAAACAAACCGGCTTCTATCGCTTTTATAGCTTATTTAATTAGCCTCAAAGATAAAAAAATTATCTGGAGAGGGCATTTTGCTGAAACTCAGGTAGCCCTGCTTGACAATTTGCTGCTGGCAGATCGTTTTGGTCAGGCTGGCGGTAAATGGCTTAGCAGCGATGACCTAACACAATTAGTTATGCAGAGGGTAATAAAAACATTTCCTGGAGTAAACGAAAACGAGGTAAAGTTGATTCCGGAATAGTCGATGGCTTACAGTTTATTTAAAATATCCGGCAGATGGCTTTCCAAGCCGACTGGCATGATGTGAATTCCGTTAATATTATCTGTTTTATCTCTTACCTTTTTGATTAACTCCACGGCAACTTTAATTCCTTCTAAAGCTTGATTGTTTGATTTTTCTATCCTAATAGCAATTGATTCTGGAATAGGTTTTGTCAAAATATTTTTATTCATAAAATCAATCATTTTAATCGATTTCAAAGGAGTGACTCCAATTAAAAATTTCGCATTAATCCCTTTAACATCATCTATAAATTTTAGAATTGATTCATGATCAAAAAAAGGCTGCGTTTGAAAAAAAATCGCACCTGCTTGAACCTTCTTTTTTAATTTTATTTTCTGAAGATCAAAAGGCTCAGAAAATGGATTAGTCACTCCTCCTATTGAAAAAGAGAAATTTGATGATATGTTTTTCCCTCCATCCATTTTTTGGGCCATCTGGATTAATTCTATTGAGTCAATATCAAAGACAGGTTTAGCCTCCGGATGATCTCCTACAAGAGTATGGTCTCCTGTCATAAGACAAAGATTTTTTATGCCTAATGCTCCGGCGCCAAGAATATCCGACTTTAAAGCAATGCGATTTCGGTCACGACAACAAATCTGTAATATAGGTTCGTTGCCGGTGTCTTTAATTAGATGGCTGAATGCAAGAGAGCTCATCCTCATGATGGCTCTTTGATTATCAGTCACATTGATGCCGTCAACTTTTCCTTTTAGGGATTTGGCTATATCAAGCGTTTTATGAACTTCGGTTCCTTTTGGCGGTGGTAGCTCTACCGTTACCACAAATTTATTTTTATCAAAAAGTTCTGAGAGATACATAATACGCTTCAGCAACAACCAGAATGGATAAATAAGCAGAAAGTTTTACTATTTCAGGAAGCACCTAAATCCTCAGATGTAATAATTTCTACACCTTTTGGAATTTTAAAATCAAAGACAGATGGTTTTATACCTTTGTTTCTTTTTGCTCGGGTGAATTTTACTGTTGTAATGTTGTCCATTTGATCATAGGTTGCAAATGATTTTATCTCATAGTTAACCCTGGACAGTTCTAATAAAACTTTATTAACATTGACCTCTGTGCTTTTAGGAAACAATTCCAAAAAAAAAGTCTGCTGTTTAGAATTTCCATCTTTCCTTGCTTCAGAAATGTTGAATATTTCATTTATCTTAATTTCAGTGGATAGAAATAATTTATAGATTGCGGATGTACCCAATTTCTCTATTCTTGTTTTGATCACTTGCTTGTCCTCCGGTGTATACATCCAAACCTGTCGGCTATTTATGATAATTGTTTGAAGTTCCGGTTTCTGATATTCCCACGTCATTTGTCCAGGTTTCATAATATAGACCTCTCCATTGGCAATCTGTTTTTCTCCAAAAGATTGTAATTGAGTTATCTGGGTGAAGGATGCAGTAAAATCATTCGTATCGTTTAGATACTTTTGGAGCCCATTAATTATTTGATCAATTGACTCAGAGTAGGTAAATTGCGGGATTAAGAAGAAAACAATAAAGAAAGAAAAAATTCTAAAAGACAATTCAGGTTTTTTTTTCATTTTCCCAGAATACTTTTCTTCCTTCACATACTAACCTCTGCTCAATAAAGGCTTGAATAGCTATAGGATAGATACGATGTTCTTCTTTTAATATTCTTTTTGAAAGGCTTTCAACGGTGTCATAATCAAGAATGGGGACAACCGCCTGGGAAATGATAGGTCCGGTATCTACACCTTCATCAAGAAAATGAACTGTGCAACCGCCAAACTTTACGCCGGCATCCAACGCTTTCTTTTGGGCCTTAAGGCCTGGAAAAGAAGGAAGAAGTGATGGATGAATATTCATAATCCGATTTTTAAACTGTTGAACAAAAGTTTTAGACAAAACTCTCATAAAACCGGCGAGACAAATTAGAGTTGCTTGTTCATTTTTTATGATTTCTATTATCTTTTGATCAAAATCTTCTCTTGTTTTATATTTGTCTGGATCAACAAATAATGCCTTAATGTCGTGTTTCCTGGAAATTTCTAATGCAAATGCATTTTGCACATTGCTGATCACTACAGCAATGACAGCGTTTATTTTTTTGTTTTCTATGGAATTGATAATGGCCTGAAGGTTTGACCCTCGCCCTGAAACAAGAACGGCAATTCTAAACATTTCTTAACTCATTCTTGGTCATTAGTAGATGTTATTAAAGAGACGTTATCAAAGGCAATTAATAAGTGCCAGCTAAGCCATCAGATTATTACGTATATCTTTTAGTAAAGCTATATTATCTGCGTGGCCTGTCATGCATGCGGTAATACAGCCTCTTACCGGTTTTCCTAAAAGATAAAAGTCACCAATTATATCTAATATTTTATGTCTGGCAAATTCATCAGAAAACCTTAAATTTGTGTTAATGACTTTTTCGTCATCAAGTAAAATAACATTACTTAGCCGTCCACCGCTTGCCAGTCCCATCTCTTCAAGCTTTTCATATTCTTTTAAAAATCCAAATGTTCTCGCCGGGGCAATTTCATTTTTAAAGCTTTCTTTTCCTCTATATGAATATACGAATTTCTGTTCCTTTATTGGTCCATCGGACTTGAATTGGTATTTAACCTCAAATTTATTTGATGGCGTTATACGTATTGATCGTCCATTATTTTTAACGCAATATTCCTTATCAATAACAATTTCCTCCAAGTTAATCATTTGTTCTTCAATCCCGCCATCTTCTATAAGTTCACAAAAGTCTCTCGCTGAGCCATCCATAATAGGGACTTCATCTCCGATTTTTATCAGAAGATTGCTGATGCGATACATATGCAAAGCAGCCATTATATGTTCTATAGTCTTGACTGAAGTATAATTTTTTTTCAACGTCGTCGCGTATTTTGTTGACGCGACATTATCAATATGGGCCTTTACTGTTTCTCCCGTTGATATGTCTTCAAAGACTATTCCACTGTCCGGCGGCAATGGAGACAAAATGAGACCGGTTTTAATCCCGGAATGCAAACCCTGGCCACATAGCACGACACTTCTCTGGAGTGTGTTCTGGTTTGTTTCTTTTTTTCTGCTTGGTTTAGACAGTTTGATTTGATGATATACTAATTTTTGCTTAAATTGCGACCTGGTAATTCCTAATTCACCAGCTACTTTTTCAGGGTTCCAACGATTTTTTCTTAGTTGTTCCAAGATGAATTCCTTTTCCCATGCTTGTTCCCTTTCCTTGATGGAATTATTATTTTTTATAGCGCGTTTGTTTGTTAACTTTTTTTCATGGGATAAACTTGAATTCAACTCCTTTAAAAAATTTATTTTAGATTCAATGTTTTTATTAGTCTTTGCCCGGCGGTCAGTTTTTTTAGCTTTTTTATTTTTTCTTGAATTCGTTTGTTTTTTGATTGCACCGCTAACCGTAATTATCATTTTTTCAAGAGAAAAAGGTTTTTCAATAAAATCAAAAGCCCCTAATTTTATGGCTTTTACAGAAGTTTCTATGCTTCCATGACCTGATATTACTATTACTTCGATAAGAGGGTACTTACTTTTAATTTCCTTTAAAACTTCAATACCATCTTTTCCGGGAATCCAAATGTCGAGTAAAACTAACTCCGGACGAACGGTTTCCAAAAGTTCTAAAGCTTTTAAACCATTATCCGCTTTATTGACACTATAGCCCTCGTCAAGCAATATAGCCTCAAGAGATTTTATTATATTTTTCTCGTCATCTACTATTAATATATTTTCTTTTTTCACAGCAAATGCCTCATACAGGTAGCTCAATCAAAAAAGTCGTGCCTTTCACTTTATTTGGAATTGCTTTAATAGTACCGTTATGATCTTTCAGAATTCTGTTGGCAATAGCGAGGCCAAGTCCTGTTCCTCTTTTTTTTGTCGTAAAATACGGCATAAACAGTTTTGCCTTGTCTTCAGCATTAATTCCTTCGCCGCAATCAGAAATTTTAATTTTTACCGATCCATGCATTTCGTCCAGATAAGTGCCTATTTCTATACGCCCTCCCCCATTCATAGCATCAATAGCATTATCCATTATATTTACAAAAACTCTTTTCATCTGTTCATAATCAATATCGATTAATCTGATCTTAGGATCGAATTGCTTTATTATTTCAACATTACTTTTTACCCCATTATACAGATTGACCGTTTCATCAATAATCTCATGAAGCGGATTTGGTTTTGGTCTTGATTCCGGCATTCTCGCGAATTGTGAAAATTCATTTAATAACTCTTTCATTCCATTTACTTCGCTGACAATAATTTTAGTGGATTCTTCAAAAACTTTGTTAAAGTCCTTGGAATTTTCTTTAAATTTCTTCTGAATTCTCTGGGTATTCAGCTGGATAGGAGTTAAGGGATTCTTAATTTCATGGGCAAAATCCCTGGCTGCTTCTCTCCAAGCGGCTATTTTTTGCGTCCTGATAAGCTCTGTAAGATCTTCAAATACAATAACCATCCCAAGATAATCATTTTGTCTATTTCTCAGAACATTAATGCTGGTCAAAAGCGTTAACGTCTCTCCTTCCGCTGTAACATTAATCTGTTCTTCTATGGAATCAACACCTTTGGTATTCATTTTTTTTATAAGGGACCTAACAGGTTTTAAGAGAGATTTTTCAAAAATTTCCTTATAATATTTTTCACGAAAGTCTTTAGAAGGTATCTTTAAAATATTAACAGCCGCTTTATTAACAGTCGTGATTTTGCCTGCCTGGTCAAAAGAGATTACACCGGCCCCTATATTTTCCAATACTGTTTCCATATATTTTCCATGTTTATCAAGTTCCGTGTTTATTTTCTTTAAATTATCTGTTGTCGCTTCAATTTTAATTTTGCCCTGGCGAAGATTGTCCGACATCTGGTTGAAAGAGTCCACTAATATTCCAATCTCATCGTTTGCCTTCACATCTATCTTAATGCTCAAATTCCCGGCAGCAATTGCTTTCGTTCCTTTTGCAAGATCTTGAATAGGATCTGTAATTCCCCTTGCAAGGTAAAACCCAAACCAGATAGCTGAAAAAAGAATCAATAAAGTAATCATCAAAAAAGTAGTGATGTATCCTGCTTTAACAGGGTACTTTAAAAGCTTTTGCTGCTTATATTCATCAAAAATTCTTTGGATTTCATTAATTCTTGAAATCATGCTCTTTGGAATATAATAAGCTGTCAAAACAATACCCTGGACTTCTTGCTTTTCAGGTGTCAACACGGGCGATACCCCGGCAATCATATATGCCTGCTGAAATGATCTCAGTTCCGAAGTTGTATTTTTTTTGAGTCCCTCCTTAACTAATTCTGAGAAATCATTTAAGTAAATTGTTTCCTTAAGCTCAGGGTTAAAAATTTCAACTACCACTCTATCATTTTTAAATATTTTTATTGCGTCGACACCGTACTCTATTCTTTCATTTCTTACAAGGTCAAAAAGGGGTTTCAGGTTTTTTTCTGCTAAAAGGTTTTTGTCAGTTATTATCTCACTTAACTTCTCTGCGAAATAAATAGAATTATTCTCATGTTTTTTGTAATAACTTTGGGCAACATGCAACGATTCTTTCAGGGAGGTTTCTACCTGTACATTAAACCAATTATCTATACTATATGTGAAAAGCTTACTGGCTACCAGGAAAAGCAAAGCGGATGGAACTAGCGCCAGAGTAAGAAAGGCCAGCACAAGTTTTGTCTTAAATTTTGCGCCAATTATGCCGCTTCTTCTTTCAGAGTAAAGTTTAATCAAGTTTCTGAAAATTAATAAAACAAGAACACAAAGCAAAATAATAATAATATTAAATAAAGCAAAAACTATAATATTATTTGAAAGAGGGGAAGGGGCATGCTGCTGCATGATGTAGGTTTCTATGAATGTTAAAAGCACCAGTGCAATAAAAACAGAAATAATAATCTTTATAATTCGGCGCTTTTTCCTTCTTAAATATTCTTCAGATGGAAAAGTGACATGTGGTTTTTGCATGGCGTCCCTTTAAAAGGGTTTATTTGAAAGTAAAAGGAGAGGAGCTTTTCCAGGATGTATCAAAGTTTAAATACGACATAAAAAGTAAAATGTAACTAAAAGGAAACCAGGTTTGCTTGGAGTTCAGTTCGGCTTTTACATTTACATAATATTTTTCTTTTTTGTTTAATTTTTTGTTAGAAATCAGGTGAATAGAATCCAGATGAGCCATCGTTCTAACCACTTCATTAAAATCTTCAGTAATCCTTTTAGTTGTTTTTCTCCCATTATTATCGATTATCTTATATTTTTCCTTTAAAGTATCAAACTTGACATATCTTTTAATCGTACGGGTTACCACCTTTTTGTCATATAAAATAGGGATTTTTTGTTTAAGAACCACGGTATAAGTAATCCCAACCGGCACTCCCGACTTGATGGCCTCTACAACATCTTCTGAAAACCCGTCTTTCAAAGAAACGTACAGTACCAATCTTTTCCCTGTATTAAAAAGATCTATGTCAGCAATGGAAGCCGTCTTAGCGTAAGCTGGATTATTTGCAAAAAAAATGGCAAGAAATACAAGGAATATCTTGAAAATTGCTCTAAACATAAGCAAACCTCAAAATAGTTAAAAATTGAAACTGATTAGCGAGCGTATTCCTCGCAGCTTGCTGCGGAGAATTTTGAATGCTTTATAATACTATCTTCTAGAGAGGGCGTCAAATTTATTTCTATTCCAATATAAAGTGATATAATCATAATACTAATACTATAAAACTATTATTTTTTTTCATTCGGGAGACTATTATGAGTGCTGAAATTGAAAAAGCAAGACGTGAAACACGCGACGCGTTTAAAAACAGGGGAGTCCTCTACAGGCTCTTTTTTGAAGAAATTTCAAAAGAAATTGGGAAAGAAAAAGCTGCAAATATTATGAAAAAAGCAATTTACAGATGGGGTGGTGCCAAGTCCGACAGATATCGCGCGCTTGCCGATAAAAAGGACTTCAAAGGAATAGCGGATGAATTTATCAGAACGTCTGTTTGTAATGGAGAAGTATTTAAACCTTCAGTTAATAAAGTAGATAATAAATTAACAGTAATTGATATGAAAGGATGTCCACTTGTGGAAGCATGGCAGGAAATGGGGCTTTCCGACGAGGAAGTAACAAAAATGTGCGAAATTGCCAATGCTACAGACTATGGCAAATATGAAGGAATGGGATTTAAGTTAACCATTGAGTCCACATTAGCCAAAGGCGAAGATAAGTGCAGACTTAAAATAGAGGAGATTTGATCCCAATCTTTTTTAACCATGATATTCACGAAATGTACGGAAAAATTTCTCAGCGAGCTCAGCGTCCTTGCGCCCGAAGGAAGTGCCCTTGTGGTGCTGTAAGTTTAAACAGAACGTTTTTTGCTTTTCATTTAAATTTGTAATTTATTTGTTTTTACTGTCCCCTGCAACCTCTGATTGCTGACTTCTTCTTGATCAGTTCACAAATTTTAATTCATTATCCAAAGCCTCGCGAACCGCAAGAGCGATCTCGCGGACACTAAATGGTTTCATAATAAGTTTTTTAATGCCAATTGTTTTTGCTTTTTCATTTGTAATCAAATGGCTAAAACCTGTGCATAAAATAACGGGGATATCATGTCGTACACTCATTAGTTCGCTGGCCAGCGCATCACCAGTCATATCAGGCATTGTCTGGTCTGTAATAACAATGTCAAACTTTTTAGGATCAGCCTTAAAGGCTTTAAGAGCGACAAGGCTGTTATCTTTTGCAACAACATTATAACCCAGGTTTTCTAAAATCTTCTGCCCCGGATTGAGAACAGCTTTTTCGTCATCCACAAGTAGAATTTTTTCACTCCCTCGTGGGATAAGCTGAGTTTTTAAATTGTCTTTTATTGGAGTAGTGTCAGCCTTTGGAAGATATACTTTAAAGGTTGTTCCTTTACCCGGTTCACTATTAATCGTAATTTCACCTCCATGACTTAAAACTATTCCATGAACTGTTGTCAAACCCATGCCAGTACCTTCGCCAACTTTCTTGGTTGTGAAAAAAGGATCAAATATTCGCTCAGCTATTTTTTTGTCCATACCATGGCCAGTGTCTCTTACGGTTAGTTTTATATAGGGACCTTCTTTTAAATTAGTTTGGACTAATGCTAAATCAGCATCAACATTAACAGAATCGAGATTAATCTCTAAAATGCCTCCCTTTTCTCTCATAGCATGTTCGGCATTTACACAGAGATTCATAATCAACTGGTGCATTTGCGTTAAGTCAGCTACTACATTGCCAGTCCTTTTATCCATATTGCTGCAAATTTTTATAGTTGACGGTAGAGAAGCTTTCATCAGTTTCAGTACCTCTTTTACAACGGAACTGAGTTCCAGCGGTTTCATGTTTTTTTCAATCTCACGACTGAAAGTAAGAATCTGTTTTATCAGATCCCTTGCACGACATGATGAATTGAGAACGTTACTTAGATAATCAGATGTTTTACTATCTTCCGGCAGACTACTAATACTGAGTTCCGTATATCCTATAATGGATGTAAGAATATTGTTGAAGTCATGGGCAATACCACCGGCAAGAGTACCGACGGCTTCCAGCTTTTGAGACTGCCGAAGCTGGCTTTCCAGCATAATTTCCTTCGATACATCCCGCTTGACTGCAACGTAGTTGATTATGTTATCGGAGTCACCAAATACTGGTGAAATAGTGGCATCTTCCTCAAATATAGCGCCATCTTTTCTTTTGTTAATGAAATGACCAGACCACACGTCCCCCTGTTTCAGAGTAGCCCACATTTTATTATAGAATTGTTTATCTTGCTTACCGCCCTGCAAGATTCTTGGATTTTGGCCAATAACCTCAATTTTTTTATAACCTGTAATTTTCTCAAAAGCTGGATTTACATATTGTATGTTGCCATCAATATCGGTAATCATAATAGTCTCATCAGCTTGTTCGATGGCTTTTTGAAGTCGATGTAGTTCATTTTCCGACCGCTTACGCTCGGTCACTCGTCCAATTTGAACAGCAAGGTTAGATAAAGCTTCCAATGTGGGATCATCGGGTTCTAAAGCCTCCCCAGCAAAGAATTCCAATACCGCCACAACTTTTTCCCCCTCTAACACCGGCAATGCGAACGCGGCTTTGACGCCTATATCCCTTGCTAATATTGCCCTCGGAAAATTCTGGTCATGCGTAACATCTGTAATCCATGCAGGTTTTCCGGTTGCCATTACCTGCCCCGGCAATCCAACTCCTTTATCAAATGTAGTATCTTCAGTGATTTTCCGGAAGGCATTAAATTGCTCCGCATTTTCAATGTGCCATTTTTTTGAAGAAATTAGAGTCCCCGTAGAATCAGTTATATACACATGTCCGACTGGCCAATTCATATATTTACAGACTTTGTCAATACAAACCTGTATTGCTTCCTCGGCTGTTGGGGCCTCATTTCCAGTAATAGTTATTTCTTGCACCAGTTGTATAAACTTTGCTTTCTGATGCAGCAACTCCTCTGCCTTTCTTTTCTGTTCGCTCGCCTTCAAAAACAAAAAGGCGCCGGCGCCTATGAGTGATCCAAGAAAGGCATAAAGCATTAAAAAAGTGTTCTGTAGGTTTTTCGACTCTTCTTTCAAAACCTGATAAAGTGTTTCTTGAGGAACGAAAGAAACAATTTTCCAAAAAAAAGTTTTTTCTCCGGACACGGAAACTCTCTG
>DASCNB010000050.1:0-7539 GCA_036011265.1 Nitrospinota bacterium
AACACCTTTTTTTTCGTTTTGTGAGTTAAAAATTGGAGATCCAAAACGAATCACTGGTTTAAAAGGTTTTTCAACTTCCCCCTTTTCAAAATTAAGATCCAGGGGCGATACGTACACTTTCTCTTTATTAAGATTCATGATTTTCTTAAAGTAATATCGGCCGATTTTGTTTTGGAGTTGGTCTTTAGGGACTAATATGGGTTTCCCCTTATTGTAGTTAATTCTTAAAATTTCCTGGCCGGTTTTGCCTATAAAGCGAATCTGATCGTATATTCCTTTCCTTAAAGAGATTGACAAGAAATCATCTCCTAACTCCTTTGAAGAGAAATCTTCATGACCCTCGGCAAACTGGCGCAATTCGTGCAATTCTGAAAGAATAGCAAGGTCGGATTCTATATTTCGAAAATGGGAGGCAATGGCTCTGGATTGTAAATTAACATGCGCGGTTTCTTGAGACTCAAATAAATGCTCATGAGACTTGATATCCGAATGGTAAAATAACCAAAAAACAAGACCCGGCAGCGCAGAAATAGAAATTAAATATGACAAAAAATGCTTGATCATGGGAGACAGCCTCCTGACGAAAGGGGAGAGTTTGAGGGGGAAATTTTTTTCTCTCACTCTCCCCTTTCTATCTGGATTTAAAAATCTTTGAAATCACCATCATCCATTGGGATGACTTCATCCGCCTTTACAGTTTTTGCCTCTTGCAACTCTTTCAATTGTTTCTTAGGAGGCGCTTGGTGCGCCGGCTCATGAAGCTCATGCTGTTTTTTTGGCATAACGTCTGTTGTATCTTGTGACAGGTGCGGTCTTGACCCATTTCCATTCGAGCCATTAATGGATCTACCGCCTACAACTTGAGCCAGATCATCCACTACAGAATCCAACTGTCCAGCCTGGGCGTTGAGTTCTTCGGAAGCAGAAGCAGATTCTTCCGCACTCGCAGCATTCTGCTGAGTAATCGAATCCATCTGAGTTACTGCTTGATTCATCTCCGATACTCCTCTTGCCTGCTCATCCGTTGATGACGCGACTTGATTTACAAGTGATGTTACCTTCTTAACATTCTCATTAATTTCATTGAGAGATACCGCTACCTCCTCGCTCACCTTAACACCGGAATCCGCATTATTTTGTGATTCTTCTATCATCTGGGAAGTTGTGCGTGCGGCTTCAGCGCTTCGTTGCGCGAGGTTCCGTACCTCTTCCGCTACAACGGCAAACCCTTTTCCCGCTTCACCTGCCCGGGCAGCCTCAACCGCGGCATTAAGGGCCAGTAAGTTCGTTTGAAATGCAATCTCATCTATGGTTTTAATAATTCGTGCGGTCTCATCAGAGGATTTTTTTATACTGTCTATGGATTCCGTCATCCTCTGCATGGCCTCCAGTCCTTTTTCAGCCGTTTTGGTGGCTCCATTTGCGAGAGATGCTGCCTCCCTGGTATTTTTAGCGTTCTGATCTGCCATAGAGGTCATCTGTTCTAAGGAACTCGAAGTTTCTTCGAGGCTTGCAGCCTGCTGAGAAGCTCCCGAGGCCAGAGACTGGCTGGAAGAAGATATCTGGCTTGAGGCGGCGGATACCTGGCTGGAACCTTCTGTAAGTTCGGCTATGATTCTATTTATCGGCTTGGTGATGCCACGCGTTATAAAAAATCCAATTACAGCGGAAAGAACAATTCCGGCAAAAAGCAGGGCCCATTCCAACTTATTCAAAACTCCGGTTAATCGATCTGCCTCTTTAATATCGGTTGCCATCAATTGTACTTGATTTGCCTGCATAGCGTCGAGCTGTGTTTTGATCTTAAAAGCCGTAGGCGCCGCCTTTGTTCCCAGCCAGCGATTGGCAAGGTTCCATTCAAGGCTCCCTCTGATCTTGAACATCTTTGGAGGCAGGGGATTAAATTTCTTGCGTGCATCGCTGAATTCTTTAAACGCATTTTTCTGTTCATCCGTCAGAAGATGGACATTTTTCTTTAAATCGGCAAATCGCGTTGTATTCTTTGCCCAGAACTTTTCAAATAGCTTGCGGAACTTTTCATCACCTGAGAGCAGGTAGGCGCGGATATTGGCAAGGCCCAGTCCGGTTGTCCCGCGCACGTCGGCCATCATGCCCAATATTTCCTTGCGTTTGACCGCGCCGGTCATGTGTTTGCCCTTCTCCGAGACCAGGGCCTCGTAGCGCGAGTTGAGGACCTCAAATCCGGCGATTGCAGGCGAATCGTCGATCTTGACCGCCTTGTCCAAGTCGGATACCATCGTGTCCTCCCCGGTGAGTAACGTGGAAACATGATCGGCAGCGGACATGTACTTGTTGGCAGTCTCCTGCACGACTGCTAGCGCGGATTTCTCCTCCGCAGTCAAGCCGTTCACTGAAGAGTACTCGCCGATCGTCTCGGTTATCGAGAGATGCAAGGCTCGGATACTCTCCAGGTACTTGGGTTTTCCTCTCAAGACGTAGTTCTTGAACTTGTGAATGAGGCCGCCGTACCCGAAGTCGGCCTTGATCCGCAATAGCAGCTCTTGGCGTCTTGCCACATCGCCTTGATAGGTGTTCCAGCTATCCTGCATGCTCACCTTTAACTCGGCATCGATCATCTTGGTGATGTTGCCAATCAGGATTGATGCTTGTGGCGCTGCCTGTACAAACAATATCTTGAGCGCCGGAGTATTATCTACTGTTTGAGCGATATCCTCTATCTCTATTTGAAATTGGTTAAATTTTTTTAGATTTTCCTCGATAATACGGAGCCTCTCAACGTTCTTTGGGTTGGTCCAGTTGACAGCAAATGTTTTCATCGTTTTCAGAGAAGGATTTATCTCATCATTCCAGGCCTTAGCCCGCTCCTTCTTAAACTTATCCTTGCTGAGAATAATCCAACCTCGCAGCGCTGCTAGCGAATGATTGATCCCATTGAGCATTGCCAAGCTCGATTGGGATGTAGGCGCGCGCAACGTCATAACGCGATTGGTTACCGTGGAGGTCTTGCCGACCTGCCAGATTGAGGTCAACACGGCAACAACTAAAATCAATGCCACCATAGAA
The DNA here is from genome assembly GCA_036011265.1 of Nitrospinota bacterium. Taxonomy (GTDB): domain Bacteria; phylum Nitrospinota; class Nitrospinia; order CAJXCL01; family CAJXCL01; genus CAJXCL01. The sequence goes on from DASCNB010000050.1 coordinate 3,046, forward strand.
AACCCCAAACCTAACTTTACTCCAAGTTTCATATCCTTAAACATTTTTACCTCCTTTTTAAACTAATAATTACTTTTTCCTCTGTTATGCAGCAGCCTTCTCTAAAGTTGCTAAATCCACAGAAGAAAGGATTTTATCTATATTCAAAAGGATTTTAACCTTTCCCTTGATATTGCCCATACCAAGAATGAAATTTGTTTCTATGTTGCTCCCAAAAGTAGGTGGCGGTTCAATATCTGCTTCCACAATGTCCAAGACTTCCGACACTGTATCGACGACAATCCCCATCAGCAAGCCTTGAACATCCACTACTATAGTACAGGTTTCTTTTGTATACTCTTTTTCCGGCATTCCAAATTTCAGCCTGAGATCGATGACCGGAATGACCTTTCCTCTCAAGTTAATGACACCTTTTATAAATTTTGGTGTTTGAGGGACTGACGTGATATCCATCATGCCAATAATCTCCTTGGCTTTTAATATCTCTAAGCCATATTCTTCATTGGAAAGGACAAATGTAAGATATTTACCTTCCATAGCTCCCGTTTTCTCATTTTCTAGTACTGCCTGTGTCTCCATTATTACACCCCCCCTCTTGTTTGAATATTTTTAATCTTTAAAGTATGCAATTCTTTAGAGCAGCAAAACTGCAACCCGTATTTTGCAAAATTTTTTTTGCGTTTAAAAAAATTTTCATAAAATAAGGTTTTATTGAAGAATCTCATTCAGTGTTGTACCTGTAAATTTCACATTTTCTAAACAATTTACTATTACAATATTGGAGTACCGCCCATCTTTTTAGGGTGGTGAAATCAGTGCAATAACAATCGTCAAACGGTTTTTTGAGAAAAGGGCATTTGCCGTTATTACCGATTTTCTTTGTCAATTCTTGTTTTGTTTTTTTTTTCATTATTAGATGAATGACTCTCTTTAAAATAGTGAAGCCTTTTTAGCCTCACGATGACTCCAAGATAACTTCAATATTTATTTATTTTTTTAATCCAATAAATTGTGAAGCTAGGTTTTTTGTTTCATTAACTAGGAGTACTCAAAATCGATGCCAATTGAGAAACTATAGATGAAAAGTCCAAGTTTTATGTAAGATACTGTTTTTTTATTTGAACTGAGAGGGCAAAGAGAGTGGGAGAAATCCGAAAGTGTGCAATTACACAAAATGAGGCATGCACAAAGTGTGCAGTTGCGCAGGATTTAAGATTTACTGATTGTATATTTTTTTATCTTATTGTATAAGGTTTTACGGTGTATACCCAGAAGACGGGCCGCCTTCGATTGATTCCAGCGACACTTTTCAAGTGCCTTTATTATGGCCTCACATTCATTATATTTTTTCTTTTCAGAAAATCGGGCGTCAGTTTCATAATTTTCTTTAACCCTTTCAGGAAGATCGTCAACAGTGATGACGGATTGGTGGGTGGTTATAACGGCATGTTCTATTACATTTTCAAGCTTCCTGATATTTCCCGGCCAGGGATAATGGAGAAATATCTGCATAACATTGTCCGAGACTTCCTTTATGTTTTTGTTGTTTTTTTTATTAAATTTTCCAAGAAAATGCTTCACAAAAAGAGGTATATCATCGCTCCTATCCCTGAGAGGCGGCAGCTCCAATTCCACTACGTTCAAACGATAATAGAGGTCTTCTCTTAACCTGCCGAGATCGATATTTTTTTTAAGATCTTGGTTGGTGGCGGTAATGACTCGAACATCCACCTTGATCACCGTGGATTCTCCTACACGTTCAATCTCTTTTTCTTGCAGTACACGGAGAAGACGTACTTGCGTCCCCGGTGATATATCCCCAATCTCGTCAAGAAAAATTGTCCCGCCGTTGGCCTTTTGAAAACGGCCTGTCTTATCTTGAATAGCGCCAGTGAAGGCCCCTTTAACATGACCAAAGAGCTCACTTTCAATAAGTCCCTCCGGTAAAGCAGAGCAGTTTACTTTTATCAAAGGATTTTTATTCCTTTTCCCACCGTAGTGCAGGGCTTCGGCAACCAATTCCTTTCCTGTTCCGCTTTCTCCTGTAATCAACACAGTAGCATCTACATTGGAGAGATCTCCAATAAGAGAATAGACCTCTTGCATCTTTCTGTTCTTGCCCAAGATGTTATGGAATTTATAGCTTTCTCCGAATCCCTGTTCCAGCTCAACCAAACGTGTTATATCTTTTACAATCATAACGCATCCGGCGACTTCGTTTCGGGAAGTTAATAAAGGATAAGTAGACAAGTTTAAAAACTTCAGGCTCCCCTTTCCCTGAAAACTTTTCAGCCGAAACTTTTCGAGAGGCTGTTTGCTTTTAACGGTTTCAATTGCAGTTTCCAGACATCCGCAAACGCAAAATGATGGCAAGGAATGAAGCGGCCTTCCAAAAGCTTTATCCTTGGAAAGTCCGAAAATCCGTTCAGCGGCTTCATTCATTTCCAGTAGCTTTAACTCTTCATCCACGGTTATAATCCCGTCCTTAACGCTTCTGAAAATAGCCTCAAGATTAGACCGAAATTTTTCCTTTTCATCCAGCACCGTCTTGTATTTTAATGCCCTGTTGGAAATCTCCAGCAAGGCATCCTGTTCCACTGGCTTTGGAATATAGTCAAATGCTCCAAGGCGAATGGCCCTGGCAGCCGTTTGAATATCTGGATATCCGGTAATCATGACTACCGGGCAATTCAGCCCCTTTTGTTTCGCCTCTTCAAAAAAATCAAGCCCGCTTTTACCCTTCAGGACAATATCCGAGAATACCAGATCAAAATCCTCTTTCTCTATGGAAGCTATCGCCTTGTCGTAATCTTCAGCTGTTGTCACTTCATACCCCTCATCAGACAAAAAGATTTTGAAAGAGTCCCGGGTGCCTTCCTCGTCATCAATTACCAATATTTTCGCCATAATTCCTTGACAGTTGAAATTTTAAACTCGAAAGCCGGCAGCCCTCGATCACTGGTTCCGGCTCTTTACTGCCTGCTGCTCACCGCTTGCCGACCACCTATTATCGATCCAATTACTATTTTCCTGTAATCCGGCATCTGACAAAACAACAAATGAGTATAAATGACAACCAATGACTCTTAAAAACTGCCTGTTGTTGCCTGATTATCAAACACTTCTCTCTGACCTCCGTCTTCTGTCTTCTTTTCTCTCTCTTCTGTTCCCTGTCTTCTGTCTACTGCTCGCTGTCGGCAGATCGACAATGACCCGTGTAAATTCCCCTTCTTTACTTTCAATGTGCATATCCCCGTCATGTTCTTTTATGATCCGTGAGCAAATGCTAAGGCCGAGCCCAGTACCTTCCCCCTTTGGTTTCGTAGAAAAAAATGGGTCCATTAACTTATCTAGAATATCCCCGGCAACTCCGGTGCCACTATCATAAAAGTTTATTCTTAAAAACAATTGACCACTAAGGGTTGTTTCTTTGCCCAAAATATCGAGAGTTTTATTTTTATCGGTTTTGGGATACTTTTGGTTTAGCGCGTACAGGGCGTTATTTATGATATCTAAGAATACCTGCTGCATTTCATTGCTGTTTGCGTGAATCTCCGGAAAGTTATCCGGTATTTCTAGTTTTAATTGGACTCCGTCCTTTAATAATTGAGAGCCAATCAGATCGAGGACTTCACTCAAAATGCGCTTGACATTACAGGGACTCCTTTTTTTATCCTGGCCTCTGGAAAATGAAAGAAGGCTTTTGACGATGGTGGCAATACGCCTACCTTCTTTAATAACTCGATTGCTCATTTCAGCCTGGATGCTGCCCGGTTCGCTTTCATTGGTTATTATCTGAGAATAGTTGATAATACCGGTGATTGGATTATTGACCTCATGGGCGACCCCGGCAGCCAACTCCCCGATGGTGGCAAGCTGCGCTGACCTGAGGAATTCTTTTTGGAGTTGAATCTTTTCTGTAATATCTTCTCCGGAGATCAGAGCGTTGATAATATATCCAGATTCATTTCTTATTACGGCATTGTGCCACGCAATCATCCTTTCCTTTCCTTCCTTTGTCAACACCGGGCTTTCAAAATACTCAACGGACTTAAGAAAGTGCCCTTCAATCAACATTTTAAAAATAGTCTTTGCATTCTTTCTCGTTTTTTTCGGCAGGAAATTTTCACACCAATCTTTGCCGATAACTTCTTCTTTATTGCAACCCAGGACTTCACATCCTTTTTTATTGATAAGGGTTACCTTCTCTTTGGAATCAAGAACCACAGATATTACACTTGCAACTTCAAAGTACTGTTTTGCTCTATCTTTTTCTTCCTTAATGATTATTTCCGCCTTTCTTTTCTCTTCGCCGGCCTTCACAAACAAAAAGGCGCCGGCGCCTATGAGTGATGCAAGAAAGGCATAAAGCATTAAAAAAGTGTTCTGTAGGTTTTTCGACTCTTCTTTCAAAACCTGATAAAGTGTTTCTTGAGGAACGAAAGAAACAATTTTCCAAAAAAAAGTTTTTTCTCCGGACACGGAAACTCTCTG
>DASCNB010000051.1:0-23040 GCA_036011265.1 Nitrospinota bacterium
CCTCCTGGTTCCGATGTAGAAGCAGTTAAAAATGAAATTATTAGCTATCTAAAAGAGTTTAGCAGGGGAAAGTTTAAAGAGAATGAGATAAGGGGCCTTATGACGTCGCTAAATGTCAATGAACAGTTTTTATCTGAAAAACCGCATTACTATGGAATGATGAAAGGTGCCTGGCTTGTTGCGGGAGGATGGGATTTTACCGAAAGTTATATAGATAATCTCGCGAAGGTTTCCGTTCAGGAACTTAAAAGGGCAGGGGATGCCTACTTCAGTAACCCTCAATTTGTTACAACTATTTCCAGTCCCGGAGATCATAAACCGGACTTTTCCCTGCAAGAATACTATTCTCCAAGAACAGGAAAGACTAATTATACAAAAGAGAGCGTTCTTTTAACAAGATTATGGGAAAAGGGAAATATCTCAAAGAAACTTAGCAGTAAAAGTAGAGAGAAAAAACCCTTAGAACAGAGAGAATCATCAATTTCTGAAATCAGGGGCTTTGAAAAAACCGTTTTAAATAATGGTCTCACTCTTTTAACCAATTCCAATCCTGATTCTTTGGTCTTTGCCATTCATCTTTTAGCTAAAAACAGGACCGCCTTGGAGCCTGAGGGAAAAGAGGGGATAACAAATTTTCTCCACAGGTTGATAGAAAAGAGGACCGGCACAAGAGATAAGAAGCAGTTTAAGGACGCGCTTAACGATATAGGCGCCGCATTGAAAACAAGAGACAACCCTTTTATTCCTTACGATGATTATTATACGTCACGGGAGTTTTCCTTTATCCGGTTTGAAACTATTGATAAATTTTACAAAGAGGCCATTTACAATTTTTCCGATATTGTTTTAAACCCGTCTTTTTTAGAAGAAGATATTGAAGATGTTAAAGCAGAACTGATAAGCCTCATTAGAAAGGAAAATGAAAACCCATCTAAAATAGCCGGTAACCTTCTATATGAGAGTTTATTTATTGAAAATCTCTTCTCACGGAGAATTAACGGAACGGAAAAATCCATTGCATCTATTACAAGGCAGGATTTAGAGAAATTTTATAAATATTATTTTGCACCAAACAATCTGATTATTTCCATAGCGACTTCTGTTAACAGGGAACAGGTTTTAAAAGATTTTCAGAAATATTTCAAATCGCTTTTACCCTTGAAGGCCCCTCCTCTTTCTCCTGAAGAATATCCCGAAGTATCAAAGGAAAAATCAGTGAGGAGTTCTTTGAATAAAACTCAATCTTATGTCCGCCTGGGGGTCTTATTTAAAATGAATAAGGATGATGAAGCGGGGTTTCGGGTGCTGGCGTCCATTCTATCGCAAAATTTATCTCAAAACCTTAGAGAGGAAAAAGGCTTGGCTTATGCCCTGGGCGCAGGATTTTCGATGCATAATAAATACGGTCTTTTTCAAATTGCTGTTGGAACAAGAGCAAAAACATTAGATGAGGCTGAAAAAGGCATCTATAGTGAAATGGAACAAATTAAAAATAACACTGTTTCTTCAAACAGACTGAATAAGCTGATTAATTTATACAACTCCAGGAGATTAATGCGTTCTTTAACCCGCGTAAGCCAATGTTTTCAGGCGGGACTTAATGAGTTTTATGGAAGGCCTTTCAATCATAATGAAAAATTTTTACGCGAAATAAAAAAATTAAGCTCTGAAGAGATTCAGCAAAAAGCCAGAAATTTTTTAAACCGGGAAAATATGGTGAAGATTATTGTTGAATGAAAAGGGAATAGAAATGATGAAAAAATATTCCCCCTTAGCAAAACTTGTCCTGAGCAAATCGAAGGGGGGGGAGACAGGGGGATTTGAAACTCTTGAAGTGCGCATAAAGCTGATTTCTGATAGCTGCTTTAAAAATACATGTAGTCAAGCAGAGATCTGACCCCTTTCCGCAAGAGACGTCTCACTGGAGCCGCATGTTATGCGGGAATATCATTACCCGCTATATGAACAAGGCGAGCAGACTCTTCGTCGTCCCAATCAGCTAGAAGACGCTCTTCTAATCTAGTTTTTAAATTCATATCAATTTGACCTACAATGAGAACTATCATCTGGACGCCCCAGCGAGCGTAAGTTTCAAGCTGGCCAATTAATCGTTGAAATTCTGCTGTTGATGTAAGGTTAAGCTTAATCTCAATCGCAACCTTTTCATTGATTAGAATATCAGCTCTTACACGATCATGGGGAAATTGCCTGCGGATGTCATGCCCTTTCATGTGATTAGTAAGGTGTGCATACAGAGATTCCTCTATAGCTGCTTCACCGCTAAGGTCTTCCGGTGACCATTTATTAATAAGGTTGCATACCTTATCGACTGGACCGCATAAATCGAACCAAAGATCACGTAAAAACGGCAATGAAAAACCTCCATAATTGCAGAAGCATAACGCTCTTGGTCACAGGCAGTGAGCAAAGGCAACATAAATTCTAAAATTAATAAACCTCTAATAGCAGTGGGTCTTAGAAACGGCGACTCATTGCTCGCTGTCCTGTGTACCAACTGGTTAGATTTTTTTTAATACTTCACCGTATTTATATATCAAACAGCCACTTTCATCCAACAAAGAAACCATTAAATAAATATCTTTTGTACTTACAGTCGGAGTTTTTGTTGAATCTGTTGTCATAAGAGAAAAACCAACTTCACACGTTTTAAATTTTTGAATAGGAAGAATAACACCTTTTGGATCATAAGCAGTAAGACAATATTTTTTCTCATCAAGAATAACAAAAGTTTTAACATAAGTTCCAGGTGGCGTTTCCTGTTTCCATTTAAGGTATACGACAAACTTTGGATCATTTAATTTTTCAATTACCTTTGTCCCAACATCACTCAAAGCAGAGAAAAGAATCTTTGCATAAATATTATTTGAGTATCTGAGAATAAGGCCGAGTTCTTGTCTCGCATCATTATACTTTTTTAAATATATGTAAGATTTGACTAGTAATAGTCTAGTATTATGGTCATTTGGATTGCCATGAAGAATGTCCTTTGTTTTTGATATCCCAGCATTAGTTCGTACTTGTCTTTCCATATCATCGAAAAATTCACTACTAAATAAGTCTGTTAATTGTTTTGAATTTCTAATGTTTTTTATTGTTGAAAACCCTGCGTTGTAGTGGCTATTGTTTGTAGATGGAATAAAGGTAAGATTGCTTATTGATATGGGTAGTAAATAAGTAATAATAGCCTCTTTAGATTTTTCTTTTGTTTGTTCGTCTAATAATTTATTCAAAAGAATCGTCTGTGATTTCTGATTTTCTTTTAACTTTATCTGATTTATCCAATTATAATAAAATCTATTTTCATTTATAAAATATCTTGCGATCATGACTGGATCATGTTGCCTTCTCCAATCTAATAAGTGTTCCATATCGATTCTGATTTTTGCATTTTTCATTTCGACCTTTTGGTTTTCATTTTCTGTAGATTTTAATTGAACCAAAAATCTTTTTTCACATGCTGCAAGGCTTCCATTCTTAGGTAAATGTTTTTCATTAGTATATGGCTGAACTATTAAATCGATGCCGATGTCATGTTCAAACTTAGAACAACCCCAAGGGAAAATTAATTTTTCAAAAGCAATTCTAGAAATTTTTTCTTTTTGAAGGTTGTATGAAAGTTTTGTCATCTTGAAATAGAACCTTGATAAAGCGGGTTTTGCAAATATTCGGAATAAAAAAATCTAACGCTATGCTCACCTGCCACGAGCAAAAGTAATATAATCTGTATAATACGTAAAACTTAATTGACAGTGATTCGTAGAATAAGGCAACTCGCTGCTCGTGGTTAGGTGTAGCAATATGTTAGGTTTTACTGCTATCGTCTTCATCACTGGTCTCTACTTGTTCCTCGCGACCCTCTTGCTGCAGATAGCTAAGAATCAAAAGAAGTTCCAAAACGGCTAACACCACTATCGTTGTTGAGATACTAACCACAATTAGGTCGCCTGAGACCCCTGTGGGAAGCAGGTATAAAAACCCAAGAGCAATTATACCAACCGCAACTAAGCCAAAAGTACCAGAAATAGTTTTTAAGTGGATTTCGCTACAGATGCGACGAATATAGAGAAGCCCTATTTCGTTAATTTCGTCTTCGATTCTGAGAAGATGACGAGGAAGAAATGTGTCGTCTCTGGTATGAAGTCTTTCAAGAGGTTTGGTGATTTTTTTCGAGATATCCTTAATGGGATCGAACATTAACCACTCTCTTGTGCTTAGATATAGCAACGGGAGAATGTAATTACCAAGTATTTCTTTAATATCTGGATCGTTGGAGGTGTTGTGATTGTCGAAGAATTTCTCGAGCATATCTCGGACATTGGATATTCGCTTTAGATAACTCTCTCGCAAGCCTTTAACGTAGTTGGAAAAGAGGGCAATGGACAATGCGGCACAGATTGCAAACAACAGTGTTGAAGTCTGAAGGGCTTTGAGTGCTTCACCACGAGTAGCCGCCGAGGGTGCATAAATGAAAATACTATTCACACTTGCAAGAGCAAGCCCAACAATCAGCAATCTGAAACATGAATACCGAATAATGGCCATTTTAAAACCTAACTAGTAGTAGACCCCATATTTGTCCATATAGACTTTCGATAAATACCCCAAAATTGGGGTATAAACCGACCTTTAGTATTGCAAGTTACTAATTTAATTGACGTTTAATTTTATCTATTGGTTTATACACCAATTATTTTGATAAATGAAAAGTCAAAATACACAAAGCTTATTTTTCATTCTTAAGACCTGAATTATTAAACTGACGCTGTCCAATAATAAAATCTATTAGTTATCAGCGGATAGTTGTCAGCCAATAACACACCCCTATCAAACCCACAATTTTCAAATAAATTACTGCTATTTAGGCACTGTTTAGCTCTATTCTTTTTACAGCGCCTTATGCAAGGCTTCAAGAGAGCAAAACGAAATTCTTCGCAAGCTCAGAATGACAATTTCTGCCGAAGAATAAGGGTGTCAAGTAATAAAGATGAAAGCCACAATCCCCCTAACCCCCTTTTTGCGAAGGGGGAATTATTCCCCAATCACCCTCCTTTGATATACACAGGACAGGCCTCAAGAGAGAATTATCACTTTAAGTCAGCTAAAAAGTCAAGGTAATCTTCTCTCTGATAATTGCCTTATTGCGGTTTTTGGTTTAATCTGAATCAATTACAGGCAGAGAGGGACAAAGGCACAAAGGTAGAGAGTTTTCTCTTTGTGATCTTCGTGCTACTAACCTGCGAATCGTTGTTTTTTTAGGTGGTGTTTAGTTGTGATTTTTACAGCGCCTTATGCAAGGCTTAGCAATATTTTGTAAGGAGATTGGGGCGGTAGCCCTTTTGGCTACGGCTCCCAGCCGTAAAAAAATGAAAAACAATCAATCCCATTCTGTTGTTTCTATAAAAAAAATACAATCATATAATCAAAAAGCGGTATCCGATACTGTCAAAAAAGCGGTTGATTATCTGGGAGGGATCAGCCGGTTTGTTAAAAGGGGAGATACGGTTTTACTGAAACCTAACCTGCTGACGGCGAAAGTCCCTGAAGCTGCCGCTACAACGCATCCATCTGTAGTACAGGCCGTGGGCGAGCTTGTCAAAGATTGTGGAGGGAAAATTATTATTGGGGATAGTCCAGCGGTAGGGAGCTGGAGTAACGTTACTAAAAAAACCGGGATGTTCGGAGTTGCCGATAGGCTGGGAGCCAGGCTTATTCATTTTGATAAACCTGTTCAGATAAAGAAAAATGAAAAACATTTGTTTAAATTATTAAAAATTTCAAAGGATGTTCAGGAAGCGGATGTGATCATCAATCTTCCCAAATTAAAAACCCACACGCAAATGTATCTGACCCTTGGTGTAAAAAATATGTTTGGCTGTGTGGTCGGCAAAAAAAAACCGCAACTTCATATGGAAGCAGGAAAAGACTCCCGTCAATTTGCCAGAATGATTGTGGAAATTTACGGCTCAGTAGCTCCTGCTCTTACTATTATAGACGGTATTATCGGAATGGAAGGGAATGGGCCGGGAAGCGGAGATCCAAAACCGATAGGGCTTATACTGGCTTCCAGTGACGCGGTTGCTATGGATAGAATAATTTGTGAAATCATAGGGGCCCAACCGGAAAAGCTGTTTACTCTCGCCGCTGCAAAAGAATTGGGATACGGGAATGTGGAGTTAAATGAAATTGAGGTGAGAGGTGAAGACCTAAAAAATGTAAAAGTGGATTCCTTTAAGTTTCCTTCCTTGACCAGCGCGGAATTTGGTCCTCCTTTTTTGAGAAAACTTATTAAAGAGCTTGTAACCTCAAAACCAAAAGAAAACCGTAATCAATGTACCTTATGCAGTTTTTGCATAGATGTTTGTCCTCCAAAAATAATCCAAAAAAATGGGGAAAGATTAAACTTTAACTACGATGATTGTATTCGCTGTTACTGTTGCATCGAAGTATGCCCGGAAGGGGCCATGAAAGTAAAACAAGGACTGATAACAAGGTTCCTAAATTGATGATTTGAAAGTGTTTAGCGAGCGAATCCCTCGCAGCTTTGCTGCAGGAAGCTTCAATCCTCCCTTCAACAAGCTACAAAGAAACGCGCTTGCTAACATTTTCAAATAGTAGGATAATATCATTATGCGCATTGCGAAAACAATAACAGTGCTTTTTATATTGCTGGTAATTCCTGTTTCTTTATTTGCTCAAAGTAAAGAAGATCTAAAAAAGGCTGTTTCTTACTACAATAAAGGCAATTATTCAGAAGCGATTAAGCTTTTTGATCCTTATCTTGAAAAAAAATCTGACCAGAAGGTTTATTATTTAAAAGGTTATGCGCTTTACAAAATGAGCAAATTTAATGAGTCGCGGGATAGTTTCAAGGAAGCGTATGCACTTGGTCCAATTCCTTTAATTGCTCAAGATAAGGATGACTTTATAAAAGGTAAAGATGCTTTAATGAAAAACGAAGATAATTTAATAAAAAGCGAAGATGGTTTAATAAAAAATAAAGATGACTTAATAAAAGCGATTTCTTATTTTAATAAAGGCAATTACTCAGAAGCGGTCAGACTTTTTGATCCTTATCTTGAAAAAGAGCCTGACCCTAAGGTTTATTTTTTAAAAGGTTATGCGCTTTACAAAATGAGCAATTTTAATGAGTCGCTGGATAGTTTCAAGGAAGCGTATGCAATTAATCCGGGAGTCAAAGTGAGTAAAGCAACAGATATTCTACTTCCTCCTGATAAATCCAATGAATCTTCAATTCACGATTAAATGGTTGTCAATTGTTCCAGCCTTTTTGCATTAAAAATTGAATTTATCCGGATTTTCCTCGATAAGTTTTGAAAAAGCTCTATCCTCTCTGAACTTGGTAATTAATTCAGCATTAAGACCAAACGCTTTGTTTAAAATATCGATAGCCTTAAGCTCATTTCCGTTTAGATAATACGCTTTTGCCTGGTTGTATTGCAGGTTGACATCATTAGGTTTAACTTTTAACGCTTTAGCATAGTTTACAATCGCGTCATTGAATTTTTTTTGTTTCCTCAAGGCGATGCCCAATTGGTTATAGATGTGAATGTTATTTTCGTTCATGCCTATAGCTGAATTAAACAAGTTCTCGGCTTCCTGGAACAGGTTATGCTTTAAGCAAAAGTCTCCCGCTGTGAGGTAAAGAGATGTTTGTTTTGGATGGACCTTTATGGCTTGCACATATACATTTAATGCTTCTTTTGGAAGTTCCTGCGCCGCATAATTTTCAGCAAGACCGAGATAATTCTTGAGAAATTTATTGCTATGTTCAATTCCTTTTTCGAAATACGATTGGGCATTTTGGTAGTCTCCCTCTTTTTGAGAGAGGACCCCAATGTTGTAACATACCGGTAGATTATTCGGTTCATATTCCAGCACTTTCATGTAATTTTTTTTAGCCTCGGCTATATCGCCCAATTGTTCATAAGCCGTCCCGAGCCCCTGGTATGCTCTCGGGAAGTTAGCTTCAATTTCGATGATATGCTTAAAAATCTGAATTGCCTGGTCGACATTTCCCATCTCTAATAAAGTATTGGCCTTTTCGGATAGTATATTCACATTATTGTTGCTAATTTTAAGAGCTTCGTTGTACATAGCGATAGCGCTTTCAAAGTCGCCCATATCCCGCAACTTATTTGCTTTTGAGATGAGTTGGGTTTCTTTTCTAACCGTAAAGGTTTCTTCCGTTTTTTTAAAAACTTCTACCAACTTGTTTGCTAATGAAACTTGATTGCAGGGAAGGACCAGCAATTGTGAAACTCCTGCTTTAAGGGCAGTGACAATTTCATTTTTTTCATAAGAGTTCTCTATGAAAATAAAAGGAATTAACTCGTGAATATTGGCTTTGAGAAGCATCTCCTTTACAACATTAAATAACTGTAAACCGGTTTGAGATGATGTGCGGACGTCCAGGATTTTTTGATGGCAAATGATTAGATCGATACTTTCAATATCTTTTTTTAAATTTTTAGAAATTTCATGAGGGGAATTAGTGACTTTTACATTTTGATCCAGACCAAGGGTCAGAAGGTGAGCTTTAATCTGTTCACGAACATTGAAATCCCCGCTGACAATAAAAATTTTTTTGTTTGTCAAAGTGGAAACTTTATCTCTGGCCTGCTTTAATTGCTGCTGCTGTTGCAGGATATCATGGACCTCATCATGGTGATTCTTTTCCATCAGGTTTCCAATCGTTTAATACAACATCTATTCTTGGAACAATTTACCGCTACAATTAAGGAAAGATAACCCGTAACTTGCTGTTTATTTTAGCACAATCATGGGTCTAAAGGAAATCCCGGTAAATTTTTAGCTCCCTGGAATTTGCGGCGTGTAAATAATGTAAAGTAAAAGGTAGGTGATGGTGCTCGTAATGAGAAGAAGAAGGTACATTATCATGGTTAATTTTCCTAAAAGCCTGTGTCTTGTTGCTCCATTCGACAAGACTTTTTCCATAATTTTTTCAAAAGCAAAGACCAGAATAACAATCAGAAATCCAACCAAATAGACTATATAACACCTGAAGGAACTGCACCTGATAAAAGCTAACAATCCCAAAAGTGCGAGGATAGATAAGAATGTTATATAAAAATTTTTCATTTTTACATGAAGAGCTTCTTCTTTAAGAAACCTTTTTCCGTTTTCTTTAACAGAAGCCCTGAAACCAAGGACTATCAAATAAATTGCTATTACAATACCAAAAGTGACGAGGACAATATGGACAGTTAAAGTGGGAGTGAAAATCTTGTCATATACCCAATCGGGTCCACCAAAACCAGATCTCCCCTCTAAAGCAAGCACCCCAAGGCTGCGGAACGAATAATAGGTTGTAAAGTAAGCAAGCATTGTTACCATGCCCCAGAGAGTCAGACCATGGTGCGCATTCCCTTTATGCTTCTTTGCCTGATACCAGCCAAAGAGAAAAAGCGCTGTGAATAAAACGGCCGAAAGATAGCTCACATCCGCACCGATGGTTCCATGCGTTCCTAAAAAACCCGGTTTTGCGAGAAATTCTTTCATTTTTTGCCTTCTGCCCTGATGGGACAAACAGGATGGTCAGGAAAAGTCATAATCGTGAAAATCTCAGTTCCTCAGCGTCCTCATATTACCAACTAAACTTTTTTCTTAATCAAAAGTCTGTAATGTCCGGTGTCAGTTTTTTCCTTTTCTAAAATTTCTTGACCATCATTCTTCAAGCTGTTTGGGACATTTTTAATCGGCTCACCGTCATCAAGGAATAGTTCAAGAAAAGCACCGGTTTCCATTGTCTCAAGCTTAAGCTTTGCCTTTACATAATTAAAAGGGCACTTGACCCCCTTTAAATCTAACAGAAGGGAGTCGGCTTTTACTCCGGTCTTTGTAATTTTTTCTTCCTCTTGCTCGACTTTTTCCGTTTTAAACTGAAGGGAGTCGTCCATTGAATTATATAAATCGGCAACAGCATGGGTCAATTCTTTTATATTCGCATAATTTTTTTTCAACGCTTCGTCTTTCAAATCACCGTTTTTATATTCTGTTGCCATGTACATCAGCTTACGAAACTTTTTGTCCACTAATTTTGTATTAATAAACAGGTCTTCAAAAAATTCAAATGCCTCAATATCATTTTTTGCTTCCACTCCTCTCGTAACCAGTAGGGCATGGGATGAATGGTTAATGGCCTGATAGAGTTCTTTAGCAGGGTTGTCACCATTATTCAAAGTTTCTTCCGCCCTGTTCATAGCGCGCTTCGCCTCTTTAAGGCCAACTTCCATCATATCAAACACACCTGCCCCGCACTCTCCTTCCCCGCGTCCCTCAAGGGAAAACTCCTCGTCCGCGCTCCAGTCAATATAATAGTCTTTATTCTCTTTGTAAGAGGGAATGGATTTTTTTTCATCAATAAGTTTTTTCAAAACGGATTTACCTTTTTTTTCAATATATTCATAAAAATCCGGGTTCCGGCCATTTGACGTGTAGTCTTTAAGAAACCCTGAAATAATTGAAGGTATATCTTTAGAAGGAGCCATTCCGATATTCTCTCCCAGAGTAGTTTTTCCTTCTTCAACCCTTCCGCCCAAAGTGATGATGTAATTAGGCATCATTTTCTCACCAACTCTCCGGGCTGCCCCGAGAAAACCGATTTGCCCGATGGGGTCCTGACCGCAGGCGTTAGGGCATCCACTGATTTTAATATTGACGTTATTGATGGATTGTACCTTCTCGCCATTGCTTCTTAATTCTTTGCTCAAAGCGCTTGCCAGTCCTCTCGATAAACATATTCCTAACCTGCAGGTGGAAGCGCCGGCACAGCAGGTAATATTTTCTATTGTTTTTGCTCCGGGTTTGTTAAGACCAATCTCCTTCAGTTTGTCGTAAAGAATTTTTAGTTCAGACTTATGTATCCATCTGAAGGCAAGGTTCTGGTCATGTGTTGATCGAATGGTGCCTTCCCTGAAATTGTCTGCCACACCTGCCAGCTTTTTCAATTGCTCCGCGGAAATATCCCCTAATTCAAGAAAAACCTTTACGTAATAAAAATCGTTTTGTTTCTGGGGAAACACGTTCTGTAAAAGCCACCTGTTGTATGTGTCATCTTCACCACTATTGTCAGTTACAGCGGCAGATGGCGTTAAAGCCTCTGAAGGTACACTGATTTCTCTAACGTCAAGCTTCACTCCTCCCTCTTTTTTCAGTTCTTTCAGTTCATCCCTGTATAGTTTAACAAACTCATCGTGCCCAATCTTTTCAAACAAAAACCTTAGTCTTGCTTTGTGTTTATTTTTTCGGTTTCCATGTTTATCAAAGACTCGTTTAATTGCTTCAGCAGTAATTCCAACATCATTTAGCGAAATAAAATCTTCCAGTTTTTCCGCTACTTTTGATTTTGCTCCCATACCGCCTGCCACATATACCCTGAACCCGTATTCAGTTTTTCCATTTAAAGATCTTTCCGCTGCAATGAATCCGATATCATTCACAGTTGCATTGGAGCAATCATCACTACAGCCGGAAAACGATATCTTAAATTTCCGGGGGAGGGTATAGGACTTCGGGTCTTTGATAAGATGTTCCGTAAGCGCTATAGCATAGGGCGACACATTAAAAAGTTCACATTTGCAAATACCCGCTTCATAGCAGGCCGTAATGTTTCTAACCGTATTTCCCCCTCCGCCTTTGGTTGTCAGTCCCACCTTTAACAGTTCAAACATGACTTCCGGTGTGTCTTCCAGTTTCACCCAGTGCAATTGTACATCCTGACGGGTCGTTATATGCAGGATACCGTTTCCGTATTTATTGCTTAATTCCGATGCCTTTTCCATTTGAACAGGAGTTATGCCGCCTGCCGGTATTCTTATTCTCATCATAAAGGTATCATTTGTTCGTTGTTCATAAATACCCCGAGGAACTCTCTTACCCCGGAATTGTGTGGGGTGCATTCCTCCTTTTAAAAAACTCACAATTTCGGATTTGTATGCCTCAATATCCTTTTTCAGATCTTCAGGCAAATTATAAAAACTTTTCATTTGATTTAACTCAATCTGCTGCTTTTAGCAGCTAGTAAAAGGCTGTCTGCCAATAATTATTTCGTTTGAGCAATCACAGATATCTGAAAGATGATTGCTGATAGCCTATAAACCACCAGTATCAGTCAATTCCAACCGCAAGTCAAGCGCGTCAAGGGAATAGAAGATTTAAACAGTACAGAAAATCTTTTGTTTTTAGCAGCAGCTATAGCATTGAAATGTTCACAGCTTAGCGAAGCCGCAACCAAAATAGGTGCTAAATAGAGTGTTAATTTTCTAAATCCTTTCTGAAAAATCCGAAATTAGAACATAGAAATTTTGGTAAAAATCGACCAAGATTCGCCCAATGAAGAAATCAAGTAAAGGCTTGAATTCGAAACAAATTAGAATTACAAAATTTCTAATGCTCAAAACTCAAAAGCTTTCCATCCAAATAAGGCTAGCTCAGGTTGCTTTTAATTTTGGGAATTTGAATTTCGATATTGCTTCGAATTTTTGGTAAAAAGCAACCAAGATTCGCCCTTTGATGTTTTTCCGAGAAGACTTGAATTCGGGTTTCGATATTCGAGTTTATATTTCAATAGCTTGCACAAAACGTTGCTAAATTAAAACAACGTTTTGAAGATTAGCAGTACAATGTGTGCGGTACTATCTTAAAAAAGAAAAATTAGCAATCAAAATTATAGTGGTTTTTGACTTGCCTCATAATCAGGCAGATCATTCTTTTTTTGCTCGAATTATGAGCATTGAAATTAGGCACCTCTGTTAACGCATACGCATAAATATCATTTAATTCAACTAGTTATATGTTTCAAGTAAAATGGCATTCCTATTGCAGATTACCCCGGATATAAATCGTAAAATTACAAATATTTAAAAAGGAAAGGAGGAAACAGAGTGATTAAAATCGACGCAATTATAAAACCATTTAAGCTTGATGCTGTAAAAGACAAACTTAATGAAATCGGAGTAACAGGAATCACAGTTAGTGAGGTGAAAGGATTTGGGAGACAAAAGGGGCATACAGAATTATACAGAGGTGCTGAATATAAAGTAGATTTTTTGCCAAAAGTAAAATTGGAAATTATAGTCTCTAAAGAAATGGAAGACCAGGTAGTAAACGCAATAACCCAAACAGCACAAACCGGTAAAATCGGAGATGGAAAAATATTTATTACCGACCTTAAAGACGTTATAAGGATCAGGACCGGCGATAAAGGGAAAGAAGCAATTTAATGCGGGCGGTTTACAGTCAACTGTCGGCTGTCAGGGTATTATCGACTAAAAAATCTTATCTTTAATTTATTTCTGACTATGAGGAGGATGCAATGAAGCACAGAAAAATAAGTTTTGTTTTATTAATTGTTTTGAGTTTTTTCATGTTGTCCGGTATTGTTTGGGCTGAAGAAGCGCCGAAACTTGATTCCGGAGATACAGCCTGGATGTTGACTTCCACTGTCCTTGTATTGTTCATGACCATCCCCGGTTTGTCGCTGTTTTATGCCGGGCTGGTGCGTAGCAAGAATGTGTTATCGGTCATGATGCAATGTTTTGCCATCACTGCTCTGATGACAATCTTGTGGACTCTTTTTGGTTACAGCATTGCTTTTGGTGATGGTGGCGCCCTTTGGGGCGGTATGGGTAAGGCATTTCTTAAAGGTATAGGGGTAGACACTTTGAGTGGCACGATCCCTGAGACAGTGTTTGTCTGCTTTCAGATGACCTTTGCTATAATCACACCTGCGCTGATTGTAGGAGCTTTTGCCGAGCGCATGAAGTTTTCTGCTGTTATGATTTTCATGAGCTTATGGATGCTCATCGTTTATGCCCCGATTTGCCACTGGGTATGGGGTGGAGGCTGGCTTGGTAGCTGGGGTGTGCTGGATTTTGCCGGTGGCACTGTGGTGCATATCAATGCCGGTATTGCAGCCCTGGTTCTCTGTCTTGTTCTTGGAAAGCGGAAAGGTTTTCCGGATACGGCAATGCCGCCTCATAATCTTGTTTTTACCGTGGTTGGCGCCTCTATGTTGTGGGTCGGCTGGTTTGGTTTTAATGCGGGTAGTGAATTGGCGGCTGATGGCGTTGCCGGTATGGCGATGGCTGTGACTCAGATTGCTACTGCTGCTGCGGCTTTGGCCTGGATGTTCGCGGAATGGATGAGCCATGGCAAACCCAGCGCGTTGGGAATCGCTACAGGCGCTGTAGCAGGCCTGGTTGCAATTACACCTGCATCAGGTTCAGTCGGTCCCATGGGAGCTATCGCCATTGGCGTTGCGTCCGGCGCGGGATGCTTTTTCGCCGCCACCACTATGAAACGTGCGTTGGGTTATGACGATTCCCTGGATGCCTTTGGGGTACATGGAATAGGTGGTATCATCGGTGCGCTGCTAACAGGTATCTTCTCAGCTCAATCTCTGGGAGGGAGTGGCCTTGGGGGTGACAACTCGGGAATCGCCAGTCAATTAGTAGCCCAATCTGTTGGTGTGGTCGCAACTATCATTTACTCAGGTATTGGAAGTTTTATTATCTTGAAGATCACGGATGCTATTGTCGGTCTAAGGGTATCAGAAGAAGAAGAGCTTACCGGTCTGGACATCAGCCTGCATGACGAAAGAGGCTATAATTTATAAACCTATATCGTTTTAGTTTTGATAACTCAACCTGTAAAAGGTCGAAGTTAAAGACACCGCCTTGCTTGGCGGAGTCTGAAAATTGGGACACACCATAAAGGTGTGTCCCATGTTTTTGTTAATAAAGCGGCAATACCACAATCAAAATTCTTCCTTTACAAGAATTATCGATTATGGTAGCATCTGGCATTTTATTAACAGTCAACTAATAATTGATAACATTTTTTATAGGAGGGAAAACTTGTTATGACACCAAAAGAGGTATTGGCATTTGCGAAAAAAAATAAGGCTGTCATGCTTGACGTCAGGTTTATGGATTTTCTTGGGTTGTGGCAGCACTTCTCAGTCCCTGTTTCTGAATTGGATGAAGGGGTTTTTGAGGATGGATACGGATTTGACGGTTCCAGCATCAGAGGCTGGCAGCCCATTCACGCCAGCGACATGCTGGTTATTCCTGATCCAACTACAGCTGTTATGGATCCCTTTACAGCGCACCCGACCCTTACCATGATCTGCAATATTGTAGACCCTATCACCAAGGAAAAATACTCGAGAGACCCTAGGAATATTTCCCAGAAGGCTGAAGCATATCTGAAATCTACGGGGATTGCAGATACAGCGTTTTTTGGTCCTGAGGCTGAGTTTTTTATTTTTGATGATGTACGATTTGACTCTGCAGAGCAGCACAGCTTTTATCATGTAGATTCTGTAGAAGCTCACTGGAACACAGGCCGTGACGAAAAGCCGAACCTGGGATATAAACCAAGATATAAAGAAGGTTATTTCCCCTGTCCTCCTTTTGACACTTTACAGGATATTCGGACAGAAATGGTTCTGGTTATGGAACAGATTGGAATGAGCGTAGAGTGCCAGCATCACGAGGTTGCGACAGCCGGTCAGGGAGAAATAGATATGAAATTTTCCCCCCTCACAAAAATGGGGGACAGCCTGATGTGGTATAAACACATTGTTAAAAATGTGGCGAAAAGACATAATAAAACAGTTACATTTATGCCAAAGCCGGTCTGGAATGACAATGGCTCAGGAATGCACACCCACCAGAGTCTATGGAAAGGAGACAAACCTCTTTTTGCCGGGAGTAAATATGGAGGTTTAAGTGATATGGCTTTGCATTATATCGGTGGTGTTTTAAAGCATGCCGCAGCATTATGTGCTTTTAGTAATCCAACAACCAACTCATACAAAAGGTTGGTACCCGGTTTTGAAGCTCCGGTTAACCTGGCTTATTCCAGTCGAAACAGGAGCGCCTGCGTTAGAATACCGATGTATTCTCCAAGTCCAAAAGCCAAGAGGGCGGAATTAAGATTTCCCGATCCTTCCTGTAACGGATATATGGCGTTTTCCGCTATGCTTATGGCCGGGCTTGATGGAATTGAAAATAAAATCGATCCGGGAGAACCCTTGGATAAAGATATCTACGCGCTCGGACCTGAAGAATTAGCCGCTGTTCCAAAAGTTCCGGGATCTTTAAATGAAGCACTCAATGCCCTGGAAGAAAATCATGAATTTTTATTAAAGGGAGATGTCTTCACTCAGGACGCTATCGACATGTGGCTGGAATATAAAAGAGAAAATGAAATTAATGCGATGGCATTAAGACCGCATCCGTTTGAATTTGAGCTTTATTACGACGTATAAAATTTAAGCGCTAAATAATAGAAAGTTAAAAGCCCCCTGATGTTCAGGGGGCTTTTTTTTGCTTCGCCCCGCTAAGAGTGGCTTCGCAAATTTTTTAGCTTCTCGATTACTTCAATAGGACGTCAAGATGTTTAAACAATGTTTTTTCTCGCAGAGACGCTAAGTCGCAGAGAATAACGAACACACATCAGGTTTCTTTCCGTCTTCGCGCTTTTGCGAGAGATTTTTTGGGCAGCTTATTCTTCGCAGTCCAGTTTTATCATCTTATGAAAATTAAGCAATAACTTAGATAGTTATTGACGTAAGCGTACAGATTTGCCATATTAAGCACTTTCCTGGCGATTTAAAATGGATATAATTTGACTAAAAAGACTCGCATGACGTAACAAAGTAGGTCCTCCTTTTATGGGTAATTATTCTTTTCTGAAAAAAACAATGCCTTATGAGGAGGAAATTGCCAACTTATTTTTATATTCGTTTTTGGAAAAGAGTGGGTTTAAGTATGCCTTGAAAACTGAAATACGGCTATAGCTCTTCTTCATAAAATTACTTTATTATTCAATCATTTAAACAAACAAAAAGAGTTTTTATCAATTCATATATTAAGCGTCATATAATATCTTCCGGTAGTTTTTTTGTCAGCAATAAGAGCAATGCATCTCTAGATGCCTATCTTGGTACGTGTGTGGGTGTAGCCATATATGACCGTTCGGCCAATGTGGGCGGATTGCTGCACATTCTCCTTCCAGAACCTACCTCATTCAGCATCTTCGGTAAGCCTGAGAATTATGCTTTAACAGGTATGCCGATTTTTATGGATGCATTAATTAAAAAAGGCGCAAGCGTTGATAATATGGAAGTCGTTGTCGCAGGAGGCGCCTTGGTAGGGCCTATTTCAAAACAGGACCTCAATCTGGATATTGGCGGGCGAACCCTTGAGATAGTGGAAAGGATTCTAGGTGAAAGCGGAATCTCTCTCCGGGTCAGCGAGACAGGAGGCTATTTTAGCAGTCGATTAAGCTTGAATTTGAATAACTGGGAATGCCTGATTGAGCCATTTAGCATTCTCGATGAATCAGTTCAAGGTGAATTCAGGAAACCTTCACTTGAAGAGCTGAAAAGTTCCATGGAAAGCGTACGTCCCATCCCTCAGATCGCTCTTAAAATTATTCGCATGCTTCAGGACGATATGCTCAGTATGAAAGATATAGCAAAAGAGATTAGGCAGGACCAGGTTATCAGCGCCAGAGTTCTCCGCTTCTGTAATTCTACATTTTATCACCGGAGCAGTAAGATCGATTCAATTGACAGGGCTCTGGTTATACTCGGTGGTAAGACGCTTCTTCAACTGGTTGTATCTGCCTGTCTCGAAGATTTTTTTGCTCAGGACAAAGAGGGATACTCCCTCTGCAAGGGAGGTGTCTTTAACCACGCATTAGGAACAGCAATGATAAGCGAGCAGCTTGCAAATCTTACCGGGAAGGTTTCAGGTGATGTTGCATATACTGCGGGTCTGCTGCATGATATCGGAAAAGTTGCACTTGACCAATTTATGAATAAGGCTTTTCCACTATTTTATCGCAGGACACAGGAGTTAAATGAAAATCTCATAAAAGTGGAAAGTGAAGTATTTGGGATTGCACATACTGAAGCAGGGAGTGTTTTAGCAAAGCAATGGTCTTTGCCTGATAGATTGAAAGATGTAATTATGAATCATCATAATCCGGAACAGGCATCTGTTGATCTGGATTTGGCTCATCTTGTTTATCTTGCAGATCTACTTATGTCCAGATTTCTTGTAGGTCAGGAGTTGGAGAGGTTGAATACAGATTTATTGAAATCACGCCTGAAAAGGGTCGGCCTAAAACCTGAGCAGTTTCAGCTTGTTATAGAAAGTATACCTGAGCAACTGTTTTCTCTCCCTATCTCAACTCTAAATCAACCCCAAAATATTCGTGGATAAGAATGTCCCGCATACCGGTAATATCTTTCCAGGATATTTCAGCGTAGTTTTTTTTTACATCTTTTGAAATATTTTTGATTACCTCTCCAATATTTTTGACCCTTTTTTTACAACAAAAGATGTTGGAAAGGGAACCGGTCTTGGCCTTTCGGTCTGCCGCAGGATTATTGAACAACATCACGGAACTATTATAGCCATATCCATTTCAGGTAAAGGGGCCATATATACAATCAAACTGCCTATGTATCCGTAGATAGAAGAGAGGCGAGAGAAAAGCGGTAAAAAAATCATAGGTCGAATGCGTGAGGAGGATAGAAAGTCTTTAAATTGAACATAACGCCCTTCGGGTGGATTTCTGCCTCCCGGCACGTCATTCCCGCATGATTTTATCGGGAATCCAGAAGTCATCTTGAAGTAATCGTGTGGCAAAAATATAAAAAAAGAAGGCCCTGTCCTTCCCCATGTTAAAAAACTAGAAAAGGACAGGGCTTTAAGAAGAGGCTTGTTTGTCTCTTGTTACAATTTAAAACGAGTAGGTCATTTCAAAGGCAAAAGTATCATTATTATCAGTCACACTGCCATCTGACTTTGTAAAAACATCTTTATCGGAAGAATCATGGCGGTATTCAATAAGCGCTCCGAACCCTTCACCAATTACAAATGTGGGAGCAATGGTAATGGCCTGCTGCGTATTATTGGCTGTTCCTAATCGAGCGCCATCTTCATCGTCAAAATAATCATACCTGACTGTAATTCCACCCCAGTCGGAATAATCATAATGGCCCATTACGAGAAAACCAAACCAGTCAGCGTCTGTACCGGTTGTTGAGGCCAGGTCCTCATTTCCAAAGTTAAATTCCAATCCGACAGTTAAATTAGGTATCATGGTTATGGTACCATCAACATCAAAAACCGTCATGTTTTCTCCGGCTACCGCGCTGTCATCTCCTGTAATAGCTGAAAAACCTACATTAACATCTTTCATAGGGGTTATACCGATTCTGCCGCCAAATGATTTATTTTTGTTTGTATCCGGATTATTGTCCCAGCCATTTACAACATAAGCGCTGATATCAATCATATCGCCAAGAGCTCCGGATGCCATAAGTCCTGTCAGGTTAGTTGGCAAGCCATTATCAAATACGAGGGCATGGGAAAACTGATACATATCAGGAGCATCTAATAGCTCAAACCCAATTGGAGCGTTAAATTTTCCAAAAGTGAATGTAACCCCACTTCCGACAGGCGCTGTCAGGGTTAAATAACCCTGTTCTATAGAGTCGTCGCCACCCGATCCGGCACAAGATGCTTGGCTTCCGCTTGGGCAATGCTGTAAATCTAATCGCACAGATGCCCAATCTTTGATTTCTTTTTCAATGTCAATTTCAACCTGGTCCAGTCCGAAGGTATTTGAATCCGCGTTATCATCCACAAAATAACTCGCATCTACAAACCCGCTCACATCAAATCCTAAAGCCTCAGCGGCATTTGCTTTGCCATAGCTTATTGAAAGCGTAAAAACTATTAATGCCAAACCATATATCATTTTCCTCATTCAATACTCCTCCCTCTTAAATTAAATTACAAAATTATTGACGTGTTTAAGATTCCTAAAAGCAAATGTTATCCTATCACCCCCTTCTATAGATATATTAAACCAACTACTTTAGTTTATTAAGAAATCGATTTTTATAAGTCGTAATTATAAAATAAGCAATAATTCTAAAATAAAAATTAGGCCATTACAACTATAATTTCAATGTCAAGATTCCTCGGTTGATTGGCCTGTGCTGAACAAAGAGAAATACTTCCTTCAACTTTGCTCAGGACACGTTTCTCAGAATTACATATTGGCAGAAATCTCATTCTGAGCGAAGCAAAGAATCTCCAAAATTGACTCAGGAAAAACTCCACAAGAAATCTAACTTAACATTACTACCAAAGTTCAAGATCTAAAATGCAACTTATATACCAGGCTTTTAAAATAGTTGTAAGAATTTATTGTGTTGATAATAAAGGACTTATATCTTAAAAAATTTTTTGGATAGTCTTCTCAACAGGTGTGTCATTCTTTGCTGCTACAATATTAAGCATGGAAGACTATTTCTGCTTAAAACTTAGGCAAATTCAAATTGAACTTTCTATTTATAAAAATTAGCCTCTTCTCCCTACAAAAACATTTTCCGCATACAATTCAAACATTTGAATATTATTTTTAACTTCTTCCTTTTTTTTGGCACGACATTTGTATTCGGTTAGAAACTGGATTGTTTTGCGCAAATTAATATGAAGGAGTTATTTTGAAAACAATTAAAACTACGTGTTTACTTATTGCGGATGATCAGAGTTTTTCAAGAGACGCTTTAAAAGGCGCGCTAATTGAAAAAGGTTTTGATGTGGCGGGGGAAGCTGCTACCGGTAAAGAAGTCATTGAATTAAACAAAAAATTGAAACCGGATTTGATATTTATGGATGTAAAAATGCCTGAATTAAACGGGATTGAAGCATCTCATGAGATTAACTCTAACAACCCGGTTCCGATAATACTTTTAACTGTCAAAGATGACCGCAATACCATAGAAAAAGCCAAATCAGCAGGAGTAATGGCATATCTTGTTAAACCTTTTAATAAAAAAGAACTGGTCCCCAATATAGAGATTGCCATTAAACGTTTTCAGGAGTTTAAAAAAATGAAAAATGAGAACGCTGATTTAAAAGCAAAGCTAAATGCGAGAAAAACTATAGAAAAAGCAAAAGGAATTCTAATGGAAAAGCTAAATGTAAAAGAGCAGGAGGCGTTTAGAAAGATTCAAACGACAGCAATGGATAAGCATACATCAATGAAAGCAATTGCAGAGAGTATCATTATGACGGCTGATTTATAATTTTCCCAAAACCCTGTTCAATGAAGACCAGGTAGTTGAAGAAAAGCAAAGGCGCTTTTAATTTGGACCCACTTGAGTGGAGCAATAAAAGCGTCTTTTTTATTTGAAGGAGTTTTTTAATTTCCATCTAAAAAGGTATTCATAGAATGAAAATAATATTGTTCATATTTTTAAGTTTATTTCTTGTGCCGCATGATAGCTTTGCCGCAAGACTTCTTACTTCTGAGGACGTTCAGAGAAATCTGAATATAGTCTGGATTATTTTAGCGGCGATCCTTATTTTTTTGATGAAGGCAGGATTCGCAATGGTGGAGATTGGATTTACCCGTTCAAAAAACGCGGTAAATGCTCTCATGAAAAATTTTATTGATTTTGCCATAAGCGCCGTAACGTTTTGGGCAATTGGTTTTGGGTTGATGTTCGGCACAACCAATGGGATTTTCGGCACAGATGGGTTCTATCTCCAGGACTACATAAAAAATCTTGATCCGTGGCTTTTCGCTTTTTGGATGTTCCAGGTCGTTTTTGTTTCTTCAACCGCCGCGATTGTTTCCGGAGCTATGGCCGAACGTACCCGGTTTGTTGCCAGCCTTATGTTTACTTTACTGCTGACTGCTTTTATTTACCCGATTTTTGGAAGCTGGGTTTGGGGTGGTCTCTACCATGGAAGTGGCTGGTTGGAAAGAATGGGATTTATTGATTTTGCCGGCTCTACTGTGATCCATGCCATAGGAGGTTGGGCAGGACTTGCCGGAACGATTGTTCTCGGACCCAGACTTGGAAAATTCAGTGAGAAAGGGTTGTTGAAACCTATCCTTGGGCATAACCTCCCTCTCGCGGCTCTTGGTACTTTGATTTTGTGGTTTGGCTGGTATGGGTTTAACGCGGGAAACACATTGGAAGGCAATGAAAGAATAGGGCTAATTATCATCAACACCACACTTGCTGGAGCGGCTGGAGCGCTTACGGGGATGATAACTATATGGCTTATTGCGGGAAAACCGGATGCAGGTATGACTCTTAATGGAGCATTAGCCGGGCTGGTTGGAATTACCGCTGGCTGCGCTCATGTGTCTCCATTTTGGGCTATTGTTATCGGTGTTGTCGCTGGGAGCCTGGTTGTCTTTTCCGTTAAATTTTTTGACAGACTGAAGGTTGACGATCCCGTAGGTGCTATCTCTGTGCATGGGGTTTGTGGTGTATGGGGAACTTTAGCGGTTGGTCTCTTTAAAACCGGAGAATTATTTAATTTAAAAAATCTCAGCGTACAATTTTTAGGCTCTGCAGTGGCCTTTTTTTGGTCATTTTTTGTGGCGTATGCGTTTTTTAAATTCATCGATTATGTAGTGGGGCTTAGGGTTTCTGCTGAGGAAGAGTTTCGAGGGTTGGACTATTCAGAACATGCGGCTGGAGCTTACCCGGATTTTCACGTTACCTCTATTAACTAAAGGATTTTTTGGATATCTAAATGAAATTATCAAAAGAGACAATAGTCCGCAAGCTCCCTACACCTGCTGTCAGGAAACAGATTGTAATAACAATCCTGGTAACGGTTTTTATTTTAATTGCTTTTTATAGTTTTTCATCAGTCTCTTATTATTATTCATCGACAAATCATTTTTGTTCGACTAAGTGCCATGAAATGGTGCAGCCCTATCAGGAATATCTTCTATCAAGTCACTATGATAGCAGAAAAGGTGTAGTAGCGGATTGCGCTGATTGCCACTTGCCGCCTGGCCTGGTAGATAAATGGTATGTAAAAACAAAACAGGGAGTACATGACTCCCTGGTTCATATTTTTGGCGATCCGGAAAATCTGGATCACGTTGCGCTTAAAATTTCTGCCAGAAAAAATA